>NZ_JBNNST010000002.1:126955-452871 GCF_050278025.1 Peribacillus sp. NPDC097197
GATGGCATCCGCCATTTCGTTCAACATCTCCCAGTTGATGCAATTCTTTTTCTCTGGACGATTCAACCAAAGTGTCGCCACGTTATTTTCCTTTTGATATTCAATAAACTTATACATATTGCACTCTCCTCTATATAAATTTTTTTACTAACTATACAACTATAGAAGTCTATTAAAAGCTTATGAATTTCTTTTACACATTACTTACTTTTGGTACAATCCATCCTGCTGTCTTTACAGCTTGCAAGGCAAATCCGAGGGCCATTGCCAACCCACCGCCATACCCACGTTTATAAACATTTCCAGTATCCGCTCCAGCAACGAGAAGTCCTGGAATCGGCTTCCCTTCTGAATTCAGTGCTCTAGCCTGATCGTCAATTCGAAGACCAGCATGAGTAAATGTAATGGCTGGTTCCACAACAAGTGTATAATAGGGTGCCTTGTCCAACGGCCGAAGATCATAAGCACGTGAAGGGTTGATTTTTTCAGGGGATGAAACAACTTTTTCATTGTATTCTTTGATGCTTTGCACAACTGTCTTCCCATCAAATCCCCATTGAGCAGCAATGTCACTTAATTCTGTAATCTCCTTTACCTTTATCCCAAGTGCCCCATGTTGAAGAGCCACCTGCAACCTATCCTCCGCTTCAACGCCATGGACAAATGACTTTAAGACATGTTCCTGTTGGATATGTTCGTCCCAGACAAGCAATCCACGTGCATTTGGCTGAAACACCAACTCATTTGAACTGCGGAAATCCCCTTGACTCTCGTCGGTAAACCGGACTCCTTCCTCATTAAATAGGAGCGAATAGTCACTATGATATTGGGAGAGTCGGGTAAATAGTGATGGGTTATTAAGACAGGCTGGTGAACTTATCAAATGTCCATAAAAACCTGGGTTCTCACCAGCCCATGTTGATCCTGCCTGAAGTCCTAAGCGGATTCCATCACCAGTACTGTTAGGATTAGACCTCAGGGCAATACCTGCCGCGTTTGGGTGGATTTTTTCTGCCCTGAGAGCAGGATTTGCCTGAAAACCACCTGTAGCTATTAGAGTCCATTCTGCTTTTACCTCAATTAATTCGTTATCATCGAGAATCCGTGCTCCCTCTACCCTCCCTTCAGGACTTAAAATTAGCTCTTCAACAAATGCACCTAAGATAATTTGACCACCCGCCTTCCGAATCATTTTTGTACAATCCTGAAGATGCCCAGTTACATTCAACGCATAACCGAGTCCATGAAGAACAGGTGTCGGTCCCGACTGAAACATTCCGCGGCTGCGCATCCATTCTGTTCCTTCTGGAAAATTTTCCAACACAACACGAGCCAAATGTGGGTCTCCATCATCCCATCCTCTAAGTACCCGTTCATCAGGAACTGTCCAAAGGAATCCTGCATGTTGTCCAGAACCACCAATCTCTGACGCTTTTTCTACCACTAATACTTTTGCGCCTGCATCTGCCGCACGGCCGGCTGCAGAAAGTCCTGCCATGCCTGCTCCGATGACAATCAGATCATATTCAAGAAACATTTGTTCATCTGTCAAATTCACTAACCCCTTTCCTCTGTTTCTAGCGCATTACCAGCGGAACCCAGCAGTTAATCCCCCATCTAACGGAATGATGGTTCCTGTTGCGATTTCCCAACGCATTAAATCCACGACTGCCTGGGCAATGTCATTAGGCTTGCCACTTTTCCCAATTGGAACGTAGTCCCTTACATAATCTTGAGCATTCTCAACAGTCATGGAAGTGTTAACAAAACCTGGACAAATCGCAATCACTCTGATCCCTGCTGGCGCAAGATCCATTGCTGCCGCTTTTGTTAAAGCAATAAGCCCCCCTTTTGAAGCACAATAACTTGCTCGATTATTTAAGCCCATTAAACCCGCAATAGAAGCAATATTAATAATTAAACCCCCGCGACCAGCAGCTTTCCATGCATTTCCGACTTCCCTAGTGAGATAAAATGGAGCCGTTAGGTTCACCCTCATCGTGGTTTCCCATTCCTCATCGGTAGCATCTAAAACGGTAGTTGGCCAGCGGACACCAGCATTATTCACTAGTAGTTCGATTTGAGATGAATCTAACTCACTTACCATTTGTTTAATAAATTGAGGATCTCCGATATCCCCTACTTTTTTAATTAAAGCATTCCTTGTGACCTTCTCATCAAGAAGATCCAAGCCTACTTTATCCACATCTGCGGCAACTACAGTGTACCCCTCTTCTATTAGCCGGATAGCTATCCCGTTCCCCATTCCCCGGGCAGCACCGGTAACAATAGCAATTTTTGTCACACTCCCACCCCCATTTGATGTTACTTTGTTCCAAAGTATCCCTCTTGTAAGACCTCACTTGCAGCTGTCATAGTGACAGAACCATGATATCGAATACTTCCACCTTCAAGTACAACCATGTTTTTTGCATTCCGCAGTGCATAGGTAGCCATCTGCTCAATGACGATTACCGTCAATGCCCGTTTATTTAGCTCAGAGATAATTTCATATATTCTCTCAATCATTTTAGGTGCCAATCCCAAAGATGGCTCATCCAAAATAATGGTATCGGGTCGGGCCATTATTGCCCGGGCAACCGCAACCATCTGTTGCTCGCCACCACTTAAAAGTCCAGTAGGTTTATTTAGATGGCGTTTCAGTTCTGGCAGAAACTCTAGTATATCCTCATAGCTTCTCATCATCTCGACTTTGGATTGACCGGAGCCATAGGCTCCAATAAGCAAGTTTTCTTTCACTGTCATCGAATTAAATAATCGGCGTCCTTCAGGAACCAGAACAACTCCAAGTCCGATGAATCCATCACCTGATTGTTTACCCTTATGTTGTTTCACAGTGACCGAACCAGACGTTGGGCGAAGCATTCCACCTAAGATGAGAGCAAGTGTAGATTTACCTGCACCATTTGGCCCTAGGATAGCTGTAAAACTACCCCTTTCAATTTCTAGGGAAATATCTTGAAGAGCAAGTACTCCGTCATACCGGTGTGTTACATTTTCAAGGCACAATTCCTTTGCTACTATATTAGTGATCATCGGTTAAGTCCTCCTTACCATCTTGTAGTACAGAACCAAGATAAGCTTCCAGCACTTTTGGATTGTTTTTAATTTCATCAGGGGTTCCTGTTGCAAGTACACTTCCAAAGTCCAGTACCACCATCTGATCGGCAATACTCAGTACCTCCTGTACCACATGGTCAATAATTAAAATCGAGACTCCAGCTTGTTTCATAACTTGTAGGATTAACCGTACCTCCTTGCGTTCATCTGCATCTAGTCCTGAAAATGGTTCATCCATCACAATGATTTGTGCACCAGTAGCCAAAGCTCGAACAATATCGGTAACCTTTTGGACACCAAAAGGTACCTCCGCTGGATAGGAATTTGCATATGGCCGTAATCGAAGCTGATCAATTAACTTTTCAGCAATCTTAAGTGGTTCTTTATTATTTCCTTTGCCATTTAGTACTTTATGGCTTTGTTGGGCTGCTAGAATAATATTTTCTTCGATAGTGAGTTCTGTAAATAGTTCAGCATGTTGAAAGGTACGGCCAAATCCATGCTGTACTCGCTGGTAAGGCGCTAACTGTGCTAAATTGATTTTTCCAAAGCGCAGGCCTTCAAAACTTGAAGGTTTAACATACCCACTCAAAACATTTAACAGAGTAGTTTTCCCTGCACCATTTGGGCCAATCAGACCTACTACACTCCCAGCTGGAACATCGAGACTAACATGATTTAGAGCACGAACACCTCCAAAAGATACGCTAAGATCTGAAACCGTCAAATTGGATGTTGCTGGGTTTAAGAATCCTTCCACTAATGAATGAAGATGTTCACTTTCGTGAAATTCTATTAGAGCATTTTCCGAAGTAGCAGCAACAAGTTCTTCTTTTTTCACAATCATCTTACTTCTCTTTTTTAGGCGTTTTAAAATACCTGGTACAATTCCTTCCGGCAAAAATAACAATACAAGAATGGTTGCAAAGCCAAATACATACCCAGAAATCCCCTGTACCTCTCGAGCTACTTCAGGTACTAGTACCAGGAACATTGCACCTAACATAGCACCGCCAATACTTCCCACCCCTCCAACTACTGTACAGAGCATAAGGTTTGTAGCAATCGCTATTGTAAAGGCTTCGGGACTGATATACATTGTGGAGTAAGCAAGAGACACTCCAGCTACAGAAGTAATGGCACCACTTAACCCAAAAGCTAACGCGTTTTCAAGAGAAGGTTTTAATCCAATCGACATGGATGCCATTCGCTGACTTTTTACAGCTAACCAACGGCGTCCAAGTGTTCCTTTAGTAATAATGGTAACTAGCAGGAAAACCAAGGTGAACAATACGGTCGTTAACACTACGTAATTATTAGCACTAATCGGATCCTCAGAAAATAACAAGCGAGCAGGACCAACCGTGATACCCTGATCCCCACCGGTTACTGAGTGCCATCGTCCGATTACCTCATTTGATACCAACCCAAGTGCCAAAGTTAAAATGGCCATGTAAAGGATGGAAAATCGTCCCGCGCTGAGACCAATTATCAACCCTATTATTAGCGTAATCACAAAACTAATCAGAATAATTAATTCAACCGAGAAACCACGTACACTCAAATTTGCTGCTAGGTAAGCACCGATCGCTAAAAATGCCGTATGTCCAATGGACCAAATCCCAGAGTAACTCGCCAACATACTGATTGAAATAGTCCCAATAGCATATATGAGTGTAAGGTTGATCACGTAGCTAACATAAGAACCCACTAGACCCGCCGGCCCAAGAATAACTATTAAAGCTATCCCCACAATAACAATCAAACTAAGCTGAGTGTTTTTTTGTTTTCTATTTTGCCCTAGAGCGGAGATGTTATGGCTGTTCATACCCTAGCTCCCCCCTTAGCCCCCAGTATACCGCTCGGTCGAATAAATAGAATGGCGACGATTACGGCAAATACCATCGTGTCCCGAAAACTTGCTGAAACATAACTTCCAGCTAAATTATCCATAATCCCAATCATCATACCGCCAGCTGCTGCACCCATCATATTGTTCAGGCCACCCAAGAAAACTCCTGCAAAGGCCCGGAAAAGAACCATTGCCATCAAGGTAACACTAACGGAAGTCTCAGCGGCCATAATGAAAGCTGTTAACCCAGCTAAGCCACATCCTAAAAACCATGCAAGACTTGCTACTCGACTACTTTTTATGCCTACCATTTTGGCAGCAAAGTGATCTTCAGCAGAAGCCCTCATTGCTAATCCTATACGCGTCCAGTTAAATAAGGTTGCAACGAGCAACATAGCAACTATTGCTAGACCAGTAGCCAATAGTTTTTGATAAGTAATTGCCACTCCTAAAAACGTAAAGCTACCATCTATAATTGGAGGGATTGCCCGGGGGGTAAACCCCCAAACAGTCCCAATTAACGCCTGAAGTACTAACCCAAACCCCATTGTTATGACCAATGCTGAAAACATGCTGCCGGGCCCAAGCGGGCGGATGATAAATCGTTCTACCCCGATTCCAATCATGCCAGCTACGATGAATGTAACAGGCAGTGCCAATATTACAGGAACTCCCAACGCCATCACGGATAAAGCAACGTAAACTCCAATAGTTGCTATATCTCCAATTGCAAAGTTTACAACATCTGTTGCCCTAAAAATGATAACGATTGAAAGGCCAAGTAGTGCATAAAGAGATCCACTTACCAGTCCTGAAAAAATTACGGAGAGTAAATCATGCATCGTATTTCTTCACCCCTTTTCTAGTTTATCTACCAATCTGTCGCCGGATCTATAAAGCCCCCTACCGTTTTCCATTCTCCATTTTCAACCTTAACAGGTTGAATTTCTTTAACACCCAAATGATTGTCAGATGTAAAGGATACTGGAGGAAGAATATTTGTCTCATAATTTTCAATAGATTCCAAAGCACTAATTAACTTTTCACGTGTCGGTGCTCCATCAATCTTTTTCAGAGCCTCAACAAAGATTTTTGACTCAGCCCACGTAAATAGAGATTGGAAATCTGGTGTTGTATCAGGATCATGCTTTTTCAGAACCTCTCTATACTCCTTAACAGCAGGTGAATTAGTTGTAGGCGGCACAGTCCAAGACATAGCATGAAGTCCCTCTACGGCTCCTCCTCCTAACTCCAATGTATCTAGTGAAGCATTAGGTGAATATGTGTATAATGGAACTTCGAAATTTTTGTTATCCAACGCCTTTGCCAACGCAATTAATTCCTCAATCGGTTGAATCATAACAATAGCATCAGGTTTCCGGTTAATAACTTCGAGGGCAATTGGAGCATAGTCTGCCGTACCATATTTTACCGGCAATAGATCTACCGATAAACTCGATTCGACGGTTTTTACACCTGGTTCCACATTATTAGCCACTATTTCGTATACCGCCGGATCGTTATGAATAACAAGAATATTCTTAGCTCCTTCCTTAGCAGCCCATCTTCCAAGAGCACGAGCTTGATCTTCGTATGGAATCATCACCCCATAAAGATTTTCACGGGATGGATCATACCAGTTTTCTAGTCCTCCATAGACATTTAACAAAGGTACCTTTTTTTCATCTAATACGAATGAGAAAGTTGCTTCTGTTTGTGCAGTTCCAAAAGGAGCTACAATAGCGAAGACCTCGTCTCGTTCAATTAGTTTCCGGGCAGCAGCAACCGTTTGCTGTGGGTCCCGGCCACTATCTTCTGTGATGTATTCAATCTTCCTTCCGTTTACTCCTCCATCTTCATTGATCATTTCAAAATAAGCCTCAATCCCTTGGCGCTGGGTACTACCATAAACAGCTGCAGGTCCTGTCATCGGCAACCATGCCCCAATTTTGATGGATTCTTCTGTTATACCTAGTGTCTTCTCCGCATTTCCACCGCTACACCCAGCTATAAATAATAGCAGCATCGCAATCCCTAATAGCACCTTTTTCAATCGCCATACCCCCAATATTTTTAATAATGTAAATATTCAGAAATTATCTCCCAAAAGATATCTGTTATTTTCGGATAAAAGGTTGGAGGCTGGCTGTTCAGAATCTTTCGGTTGATCGCTAAAGGTCAAAATCACTTTGTTGCCATTTTCAAAGGACTATCCTTTACCATTCCTTATCAGGATCAATGAAATCCCCTACAGTATTCCATTCTCCATTTTCCACCATGACTGGCTGTAATTCTTTTACACCCATATGGTCACCTTCTGAGAAGGTTACTGGAGGAATAATACCGTTTTCAAAATTCTCCATCGATTTTAGTGACTGAACAAAAGATTCACGTGTAAGAGGCCCATCTACCTGGTTTATTGCCTCTACAAAGACTTTAGCGACTCCCCACATATATAGGGATTGAAAATCAGGATGTGCAGACGGTTCGTACTTTTTCAAAGCTTCCCTATATTCTTCCACCTCTGGAGTGTCGATGGTTGGCGGCACCGTATAAGACATCGCCCTTAGTCCTTCAATTGCTTTGCCACCAAGTTCTAACGTATCATTTGATACATTAGGTGCGTAGGTGTAAATAGGAAGATCCAGATTCTGTCGATTCAATGCCTTTGAAAAAGCAATGAGTTCCTCTACCGCTAAAATAGCGACAACAGCATCGGGCTTTTTGTTTGCTATCTCGAGTCCAATCGGAGCGTAGTCAGAAGTCCCAAACTTTACCGGGAGCAGATTAACAGATGCTTCCTTGGAAATTGTATTGACTCCTGGCTCAACAGCTTTAGCTACATTAATAAACGCTGCGGGGTCACTGTGAACGACAACGATATTCTTCGCCCCTTCCTTAGCTGCCCAGTGGCCTAAAGCTTGTGCCTGGTTTTCATATACCACCTGAACCCCAAAAAGATTTGGTTTAACAGGATTCCACCAATCGTTCGCTCCACCCTGTCCCGGCAGGAAAGGTACTTTCGCCTGATCTAGCAAATAGGGAAATGTTGCCGCGCTCTGTGCCGTGCCGTTGGAGCCCACGACTGCAAAAACTTTATCCCGCTCCACAAGTTTACGAGCGGCAGCCACAGTTTTCTGTGGGTCGAAAGCATTATCTTCCACTATCCACTCAATCTTCTTTCCATTTACACCACCATTATCATTGATCATCTCGAAGTAAGCGTTCATCCCAGTTTGCTGAAGTATTCCATGTGCAGCAACACCACCTGTAAGAGGGAGCCAAGCACCAATTTTGATAGAAGTATCCGTGACCCCTGTTGCTTTTTCTCCTTGAGATGTAGTTACATCCGTTCCATTACTACAAGCAGCTAACAAAGAAGTGATTATAATTAAACCTAAGGCTAGTCTTTTCAAATCCCATTCAACTCCTTTTGAAGAGCGTCCATTCTAATTAACATTGAGATACTCAGAATTATAAGCATGGCCCCTTATAGGAAGCGCTTACATTAACTATTTAGCTCATAAATCCGCTATACAAATAATATAAGAGGATTTATGATAGTCTATTAAAAAAGTACCTTATCTTTATTTACTTAGAAATTCCAAATTTCACAAATTCCATAAGCTCATCTAATAATTTGTCGTCAACTTCTTTTCCATCCCACAAAACCCATTTCATACCAATATAATTCATAATGCCCATAAAAGAATAGACAATTATTTCTGGGTTTAGTTTTCGAATATCCCCTATTTCCATTGATTCCTCAATCCGCTTGATATAAGGTTCAGCGAAAACCTCCATTATTTTCCGATGAAGCTCTTTATCGACAAATTCAGCTTGTGGAAATAAGCTATACCAGTAGGGTCTTTCTTTTAAAAAATCTAACATTGCCTTAAAACCTTCTCTTTCCATCTCAATCCTATTGTCTATCCCTGCTGTTTTTTTTCGTAGGACTTTTGTTAACTCACTTTGCATTTCCCAAAGTAGTGATTCAAATATTTGGTACTTAGATTCAAAATAAGTATAAAAATTACCTAATGAAACTCCTGCCCTTTGGGTAATCTCTGTTACACTGCTCTCGTGATATCCATTCTTCCCAAAAACATATTCTGCCGATCGTAAAAGCTTATTTCTAGTTTGAATTCCTCTGTTAGTTTTTGGAATAAGGTTCTGATTCTCTTGGGGCATTGCAATTCCTCCTTAGTACATATAAAGTGAATCATGTTTCAATTATCATTATAACCGATTGTTTTGGTCAAGCTAATACTGTTAGAGGAATTTATCAGTATTATATTTCCTTGTATGTTTTATTTTAGTGAAAACTGATTCAGTATTTAAATTAACTTTATAATAATTTAACATTTTTGTCAATATTTTGAAAATTTAAATTATATACATCCGATAATTCTCAGATTCCCCCATCCACACCGATTAATTTTTACGGGAATATTGACTTGCACCTTGGCCACCATCAATTGGAATCGTAACACCATTAATGAACGCTGCTTCTCCAGAAAGGAGGAATGCAACAAGGAGTGCCACTTCTTTCGGCCTCCCTAACCGTTTAGCTGGAATTCCATCTGCATGTTGAGCAGCTGCAACTTCCCAATTTTCCGGATTAATATTTTTAAAATTATTGATCAACATATTCGTTGCAATTGGACCTGGTGCTATTCCATTGACACTAATGCCGAATTCAGCATATTCGATTGCAGCTGCTTTTGTTAGACCTACCACTCCATGTTTTGATGCTACGTACCCTGGCTTATGGTAAAGTCCCCGAAGGCCTGCAACCGACGCAGTATTCACCACAAATCCTTCTTTCTGCTTTTTCATCACAGCAAGAACATGCTTTAGACCATAGAACACGCCAGATAAGTTAATATCAATTAGCTTGGAAAACAGATCGCTATCATACTCCTCGAATGGCGCACTTGTGTCGACAATCCCTGCATTATTAAAGAAACCATCAATTCTCTCAAAACGACGAATAGTATGATCAACGTATTTCTTCACTAACTCTTCATCGGAAACATCTGCTGTTAAAAGGAGTACCGGGGATTGCTGCGTCTTTTCGGTAATGAGGCTTCTTGTTTCCTCAAGTGCCTCGATGTTTTTGTCAACAAGGGAAAGCATAGCCCCTTCAGATGCTAAATGAATGGCTGTTGCACGGCCTAAGCCAGACCCTGCACCCGTAATTAACACTACCTTTTTTTCAAAACGTTTATACATCTTAGCCTTCCTTTCTAATTTCTTAAACAGAAGAATATTCTGTTGGTCAAAAGACCTTCTTATTCATAAAAGAGTGAACTAGTCACTACTCAGAGGTTACCCCTCCATCAATACTTATCGTTTGACCTGTCATGAAGTTGGAAGCATTGGATGCTAGGAATACTGACATCATGGCAATATCTGAGGGCTGACCTAGCCTTCTAAGTGGAATCAAATTCAGCATCTTCTTTAAGAGTCTTTCATCTGCTATTTCTCCTGTATTGATATCCGTACTGATGAGCCCTGGTGCAATTCCGTTTACTAATATTCCATGACGAGCCCATTCTGAAGCAAGCGACTTTGTCAACTGAATGACCGCCGCCTTGCTGGCCCCATACGGAGCAATCCGTTTAAAAGTTTTGATTCCCCCAATGGAAGATATATTAATGATTTTCCCGCTCCCTTGTTCTATCATGATTTTTGCTGCTTCCTGACAGGCAAAGAACAAGCCCTTAATATTAATATTAAACATCGCATCCCAATCTTCGCTTGTAACTTCAATGGAAGGTTTGGTAATACTGATACCTGCGTTATTTACTAATATATCTAGCCTTCCAAATGTATCCGCTACCATTTGGAACATATTTTGAATTTCGTCTAAATTCGCTATATCGCAGCCAATGGCCAGTGCTTGCCCTCCCTCCCGGATCACATCTTCTGCCACTTCGTTACAATGTTGAATGTTTCGGCTCGCAATGACAACGATTGCCCCTTGGTTTGAAAACGCTTTCACTATTTGCTTTCCAATCCCCCTACTCCCTCCTGTAATAAGGGCCACTTTTTCATTCAAATCAAAGAGAGAGTCCAATCTCTTTACCTCCTTAAAAAATAGCAGTTTTCCCTTTTTGATAAAACTCTTATGGGATTGCCACCACTGAGATGGATGTGACTATCTATCCAGCAATGTACTTATTAAAATTTCTTTGTCTCGATAATTTCATTGGCATATTGCATCAAACTATATATAGACTGATCCAATGTTGCAAACCGTTTGTCCTTTGTCTGGCCAAGAGACCATCTATAATAAATTTGCTGCATCACAACCGCAATTTTAAAATAAGTAAACGCCATATAGAAATGCAGTGGAGGGATATCTTGCCCGGTCTTTAAAGAGTATCGGTGTATATATTCATCGCGAGTGATAAATCCAGGTGAGGTCGTCAAGGATGGTAAACTCTGTTTAACAGATTCCCAATCATTCGTTTGGGTCCAATAACCCAAGGCGGCAGCTAAGTCGAATAAAGGATCAGCAATCGCAGCCAATTCCCAATCAAAAACTCCAACTACTTCCCCGACATTTTGTTTGGAGAACATCATATTATTTAGTTTATAATCATTGTGAATAACTGTTGCTCCTAGTGAATGAGGAATGTTCTCAGTGAACCATTTTCCTATTTTATCAAAATAGGGTATATCATGCGTTTTACTTCGCTCAAACCGAGTTAACCAATTGTTAACTTGTCTCTCAACAAAGCCTTCAGGGCGTCCAAAGTTTTCTAATCCTATAGCCTTGTAATCGATTTGGTGAAGCTGTGCCAGCGTATCAACCGCCGCATAGGAAATTTGTTTGGATTTTTCGTCTGTAGCTGTAAAATCTGTCGGGAATTTCGCATCGAATACATAGCCCTCTTTCCGTTCCATAATATAAAATGGGACTCCTATTATCGACTCTTCTTCACATAAAAGGTAGGTTTTTGGTACATAAGGGAAAGCTGGATATAATTTCTCTAATAAAGAGAACTCCCGTTTCATGTCGTGTGCTTTAGGAGGAAGAGGTCCTAAAGGGGGACGCCGCATAACAACTTCTGCCTCCCCACATCGAATTAAATAAGTTAAATTGGAATACCCGGCTGAAAATTGAGTCACTTCAAGCGGTTCATTTGGCCACCAATTTAAATGTTTAAGCATATAGGAGTGAAAAGCTTCCCGATTAAAATCTTCCCCTTCACGAACGACTGATATCACATCGCTTTCATGGGATTTCATCTTATTACCGCCTTTCCGCCAATTCACTAGTTTATTTCCATTACTTGAAAACGTTTATGATAGGTGCACCTTACGACTTTATTAATCATTCTAATGATTTAAAGTATACTTAGTCTCTTTTTGATTAAACTGTTTTAATTCTTGTTTTGCCACAGCTTCCCTGTGTACCTCATTGGGTCCATCCGCCAGTCGAACAATACGTGCATATGCCCAGTTTCTAGCAAGAGGAAAGTCTTGGCTAACTCCGCCTCCTCCGTGAACCTGAATGGCTCGGTCGATTATTTTCGTTGTCACTTCTGGTGCAATGATCTTTATCATCGCTATTTCTTTCTTCGCTTCTTTATTCCCTAATTTATCCATCATATATGCTGTTTTTAGAGTTAGTAGACGTGCTTGGTCAAGTTCAATCCTTGAATCCGCTATCCATTGCCGGATAACCCCTTTATCGGAGATAGCGCTTCCAAAAGCGACCCGAGTTTGTGCTCTCTCAATCATTGATTCCAATGCTCTTTCTGCCAAACCAATTAGGCGCATACAATGGTGAATTCGACCAGGCCCAAGTCTTCCCTGAGCAATCGCAAAACCTTTTCCTTCTCCCAATATCATATTTGAAGCAGGTACCCTTACATTTTCAAATAATACTTCTCCATGCCCATGAGGTGCATCGTCGTATCCATACACGTTGAGGCTTCGAAGAACTTTTACTCCTGGAGTATCAATCGGGACCAAAATCATGGATTGTTGCTCATAGGTTGGGGCATTGGGGCTGGATTTCCCCATAAAAACAAGAATTTTACAGCGTGGATCCGGGGCGCCCGATGTCCACCATTTGCGCCCATTAATAACGTAATGGTCTCCATCTCTTTCAATACTTGATTCAACGTTTCTCGCATCAGAAGAGGCCACTGCAGGTTCTGTCATCGCAAAGGCAGATCTGATTTTCCCCTCCAATAAAGGAATCAGCCAATCCTTTTTCTGTTGCTCCGTACCGTATCGTACCAACACTTCCATATTCCCTGTGTCAGGTGCACTACAATTAAAAGCTTCCGGACCAATGAAGGGAGAGCGGCCCATTATTTCACATAAAGGAGCAAACTCCGAATTAGTTAGTCCTGCTCCGTACTCACTTTCTGGAAGAAATAGATTCCATAGGCCCTTTTCCTTTGCTTTAATTTTCATTTCCTCAATGATTGGAGGGATTTCCCACCTCGATGTGCCTTCATTTAACTGTTGCTCATATACGGTCTCATTTGGATAAACATATTGTTCCATAAACTCCGTTACCTGATGTTGCAGATCCTTTACTTTATCCGAGAACTCGAAATTCATCCTAATACATCTCCCTTATTATTAAGATATTTACCTCCTAAACTGCCTTTCTTTCCTGTTAAATTGATACATTTATTAACTTTTTATCAATTAAATCTTACGGGCAATTCGATGACCCTCTAATATTGCATGACTTATCCGCCGAGGTGAGATGGCATCGCCAACTAAGTGAGCCGGAATAGCTACATCCCTAAGTTGCTTGGCAAGAGTGTTTTCTTGACGTCTTCCCGCATCTATGACAAGTAAGTTTGATTCTATGAGTGTTTCTTCCCCACTTAAAACATTACGAACTTTAATATTATTTCCATTAGCTTCTGCGATTTGGTGTAAAATCATAAATTGTACCCCAGCTGTACTCAGTCGATTAAGAAGCAGTTGAATGCTTTCATGCGGAATGCTTGCTCCAATTGTTCGTGACGGTGTCACATATATCACCTTATAACCCTTCGCAGCAAGACATCCTGCCGTACTTAATGATGGCCAAAATCCTGTCCCATCATCTACGACAACCGCAGTTTCACCTACGCCTTTTGACAAATCGTCAGACTTTAGCACATCATAAACCGTCAATACCTTACCTTTAATAGAATCATGAACCTTAGGTTGTTCTGGCACCGCTCCAGTTGCGAGGATAACCGTATCAAAACTGTTTAAGTCATTAACATCTACGGCTTGATTTAAATTTACAGTAACCTCAAGTCTTCGAACCTCTGATTCTAAGTAATGAATGACGTCGATCAGCTCCCGGCGGTTTGGTTCCCTTCCTGCTATTCTCACCTGTCCGCCTAAGGTCGCTTCTTTTTCAAATAGTTCGACTGAATGCCCTCGTAAAGCTGCTACCCTTGCTGCTTCTAAACCTGCTGGCCCTCCTCCGACAACGGCAACCTTTTTTATGTTATTGCTCTTAGGTATTATTCTATCTAACTCATTTTCGCGGCCTGTAGTCGGATTAACAGCACAATATAAAAACGGATCAAATGATCGGCAATCCTGGTTACAGCCGATACAAGGAATAATTTCATAACTGCGACCTGTTTCTGCTTTGAGTGGCCACTCTGGATCGGCAATGAGGGCTCGGGTAATCCCGACTAAATCTGCTGCTCCTTCTGCCAAAATCTTCTCTGCCATATTTGGGTCTTTAATACGTTGACTAACAAGAATGGGTATATTAGTAGCTGAGCGAATTTCCCTTGCTGCGTCTACCGTGACTCCTTGAGGAATGGTCAAATCCTTTACATATCCTCCTCTAATCCCCTTCGTAATGTTCAAATAATCGACAGGACTAATTCCAGACAGCACTTTGACAATTTGAAGTGTGTCAGCTAACTGCATGCCGCCGCTTACCTCTTCCTCCGCACTCAACCGAACACCTATAACAAAATCACTTCCCGTTTCCTTGCGAATGGCTTCCAGTAATTGAAGTAAGAACCGCATTCTTCCTTTTAGGGAGCCGCCATATTCGTCATTACGTTTATTGGTTCCAGATGAAAGAAATTGAGCGACCAAATAGCCATGCGCAGCATGAATTTCAACCCCGTCATACCCAGCCTTTTTTAAATTTAATGCCGATAGTACAAAGGCATCGATGATCTCGTTAATTTCTATATGTGTTAGCTCAATCGGCCGGTAAAGAGCACGAGGTGATTGAATGGCAGATGGTGCTCTTAAAGGATAATCGGATTCTCCTCCAATCATCTCTCTACCTAAGTGAACCAATTGACCAATCACCTTAGCTCCGTTGGCATGAATCGCCTCAGCCCTGCGTCGAAACATCGGAACAGCTTCTTCCAAATATGCCTCATTTAGCATTCGTCTCCGAAGTCGAGAACTTGGATGAACAATGGTTCCTCCCGTAATTAGGAGTCCTGCACCGCCTCGTGCTCGTTCCTCCCAATACTTGATGTCCTCTTCCATCGGAACACCGTCTGTAATCATTGCTGTACCATGAGCAGTCCCAACAATTCTATTCCTCAAGGTAATACGTCCAAGAGTAAAAGGAGAAAATAAATGTTGGTGCTTCGTCATCGTTTAACATCCTCTCAAAAAATTAGGAATTCAAAAAACGAGTGCCTTAAAAATAATAATTTACCAATACATGAATCACCTTTCAACATCAATTGTAATAGACCGACTTTTGATTAGTCAATATATTTAGAATATTTTTACAAATAAATATTATATCTTGAGGCTTCCTGTTGAAGTATTCCTTGACTCGGCTACATTTCTTAAACATGAAACATTATAACGTTCTAAATACTTTTACCCTTCTAATTTCAAACGACTGTTTTTACTGGTCTAACATCCCGCCATCAACGGTATATAATGATCCTGTTACGAAAGATGATTCCTCCGATAAAAGAAAATTCATTACAGCTGCTACTTCTTCTGGTTCCCCATACCTTCCTAAAGGTGTGGCCATCTCATTAAACGTTTTTTGTTTCCTTACATTACCGGAACTCTCCTCAATCCTCCTCATCATCTGTGTATTTATCGTACCAGGACATACAGCGTTTACTCGAATTCCATATGGTGCTGATTCTTTAGCCACGGAGCGCGTTAACCCTATAACTGCATGCTTAGACATATTATACGCTGAACTTCCAGGTACCCCCATTAGACCTGCAAGTGAAGAAGTATTGAGGATTGCACCTGATTCCTGTTTTTTCATTACGGGAATGACATATTGTAGTCCAAGAAATACCCCTCTTACATTTACTTTATATACTAAATCTAAATCCTCTACTGCTAGGTTTTCAATTACCCCTCTTGGTCCTTCAATCCCAGCATTATTTGCAAAGTAGTCTATCCTTCCAAATTTCTCAACTGTTTTTTGAACAAACATTTTAACATCTTGTTCTCTAGATACATCTGCTTTTACAACTAGAACGTTTGCTTTCTCTAATCCAGTCTCAAACACAATTTCTTGAAGCATTTCTTCTGCCAAGTCCACAAGCACTAAATTTAATTCTCGTTTTGCCAGCCGTTTGATTAAAGCCTTTCCAATTCCTCCAGCAGCACCTGTAACAATGGCTGTAGTTGAATAATTATGAACCATATCAACTTCCCCCTCTTTAAAAGATTCTTTCTACTGACTAACTTAGAATATTAAAAACTATAAATCAAGTAAAATTAGAATCTTTTTAATTTTCTGTTATTTTTTTTGGCGTTATGATACTTTTGATATAACAAATATTAGGAGATGGTAGTATGGGGAAACTGGACAAAAAAGTAGCTATCGTAACGGGGGGAGCTTCAGGAATTGGACTTGCAACTGTAAAAGCATTGATAGAACAAGGGGTCACAGTAGTAATCTCTGATTTAAATGAGCCCCCGGGAGTATTTGCCGAACAAGAGTTGAAAAAGAATGGAGCAGAAGTTCTATTTATAAAG
This sequence comes from Peribacillus sp. NPDC097197, assembly GCF_050278025.1. Taxonomy (NCBI): domain Bacteria; kingdom Bacillati; phylum Bacillota; class Bacilli; order Caryophanales; family Bacillaceae; genus Peribacillus; species Peribacillus sp. NPDC097197. The sequence continues at coordinate 143,868 of NZ_JBNNST010000002.1, forward strand.
GTTAATGTTGCTGAAGAAAAATCCGTTGAAAATCTAGTAACAGAAACGGTAAATAGATATGGAAAAGTCGATATCTTAATAAATAATGCTGGGATTGGCGGGTTAAATCCAACGCATACACTCACTTTTGAGCAATATAATAAAATTATATCAGTGAACCAACACGGTGTATTTTTTGCGGCAAAACATGTCATTCGTGAAATGCTAAAAACTGGGGGTGGTTGCATAGTAAATACTGCTTCTATCTTAAGTACTGTCGGCCTTCCTGAAACGTTTGCTTACACAGCTAGTAAAGGAGCAGTATTAAATTTAACCAAGACTCTTGCACTCGAATACGCTGATAAAAATATTAGGGTCAATGCCATAAGTCCCGGTTTCCTCGAGTCCGGAACCGTAAATAGGGAAGCTAATAATCTTTCCTATAAGGAGCTTATCGCTAAACACCCGATTGGAAGACTTGGAAAACCGGAGGAAATTGCTCATGCCATTATTTTCTTATGTGAAAATGATTTTGTAACAGGAACTTCGCTAATCGTTGATGGAGGCTATACTGCGAGATAATGATTTTAACAATTACTTGGGTAATTGTATAAAGGGGCTCTTCTAGAGCTCCCAAAAATCACTCAAGCAAGTGCATTAATCTCATTTCCCCTTACTATTTCAAAAACACAAGGAATAGTATACTAATATTTTTTCACTATAATAGCTCATGCTCCCATACAAACCACTCCCAATATATATATTCATACTTTCATCCCTTAAACCTTCCACAAAAAATTAGTGTTATTTTAAAAATTCTGCTGGTACTTCCTGTTTCTCCGTTTCACAATTTTCACAAATAAATCTTGATTCGTACCTATCACAAAGGACCTATTAAGGGGGTTACCATTTTATTTTCAAAAAAAGTAATTCAAGGAGAAAATCATCCATGCTTTCCTTCGTATGAATGGTGATCTGATTATAAATTGGTTATGTCATTCAAACTTCTCCATGTATTTTTTGGAATAGATAAAGCACCTCCTTTAATCATCGTACCCAGGAGGTGCTACTATTTAACATTTAAATGGAACCCTTATTTTACTACATATTAAATGGCTAACTCTAATACTGTGTATACCAGGAATTTACAATCAAATAGTAGGATGAACCAATAAATTTTAGTTTAAATTCAAATTTTTCTTTACATTGAAATTTCACAATTATCCCCACCGAGTGTTTCCTATCCTTTTCTGCTTACCCTATTTTATAAAATAGTCTTCTCCAATTCTTCTTTCCCTGCACCGATCGTCGCATTCATGTCTACATTTTCTTGATTCACCGTGGGCGGGTATATATTTCGCTTACCTGAAAAGTTATCAAGCAAGTCTTTCACATCAATGCCTGAAGATTCCTTTAAGGACTCTTGTAGTGTGGACATGAGGTTCGTCGCGTAAGAGGTCACTTTGTTAGCACCCCCATTTACACCATTCCCACCCGTATCCACTACCGTTATTTTATCAATGTTACCCAGTGGAGAAGCTATTTGTTTTGCATACTCCGGGAGCATTTTCAGGATCATATCCATCACGGCCGCTTGACCAAACTGTTCAAATGCTTCAGCAATCTTCTGTTTTGCTTCGGCCTCTGCCACCCCTTTTAAACGGATGATATCGGCATCTGTTGTCCCCTGGGCCCTTTGTGCATCGGCTTTGGCAAGTCCATCCAACCGGATACGTTCCGCTTCCGCTTTTGCCATTGCTTCAATTTTATACTTATCTGCATCAGCTTCAGTTATTTGTTTCATCTTATTTGCCGAAGCCGCTTGCTCCACCGAATAACGGTCAGCATCCGCTTTTTTCTTCACTTCGGAATCATATTGCTTTTCTCGGCGAAGAATTTCTTTTTCTTCAAGCTCAATTTGCTTTTGCCGTTCAATAATCCTGATTTGCATTTCGTGTTCCATTACATCTTGCTTTGAACGGGCTGTTTCAAGATCATATGCTTGGTCTGCACGTGCTTTAGCAATGTCCTGCTCCCGGCGAAACTCTGCAACCTTTAACTTATTGATTTTTTCGGCTTCCGCTATTTCCGTTGCCCTCTCAAGTTCAGCACGTTGGGCCTCTTTTGAAGCTTCCGCCCGTTTAATCCTGGTTTCTTTTTCAGCATCAGCCGTTGCAATATCCGCATCCCTTTTTACTTGGGCAATTCTTGGCTTCCCTAGTGAATCAAGATAACCGTTTTTATCACGCACATCTTTTATTGTAAAAGACACAATGATTAGCCCCATTTTTGCTAAATCTTGAGAAGCGACCCGCTGAACTTCCTGTGAAAATTTTTCACGATTTTTATAGATTTCTTCAACGGTCATGGAGCCAAGGATAGATCTTAAATGTCCTTCTAGCACTTCACGGGCTTCCTGTTCACGATCGTCCTTGGTCTTTCCTAGAAATTGTTCAGCAGCCGTGGCTATGTCCGTTATGGAACTACCGATTTTAATGATGGATACACCATCTGCCATAACTGGTACACCTTGTTCCGTATATACTTCAGGCGTAGAAACCTCCAGTTTACTCGATAGCAGGCTTAACGGTTCTGCTTGCTGGAAAACCGGAAGGACAAAGGCTCCTCCACCCCGGACAATTTTTATTTTATTTCCTGATTCATCGGCATGTACGTTTTTATTCCCCAAATAACTTCCAGTAATAATTAATGCTTCATCAGGACCAGCCGTACGGTACTTCGTAACAAAGACAGCAATAAGTGCAATAAGTAAAAAAGCAACAATAGCAATAACGATCCATATTAAACTTGTCATAAACATTCCCTCCTCAACCCTCTTTAATTATAATGGGGCATGACATAGACAACCCCATTTTTCACCTCAATGATCAAGACTTTAGTTTCTGAAGCGATTTGTTCATTTTTGAAACTTGCCGCAGTCTTAGAAATACTGCCGCTATTACTCTGTATTAACACTTCGCCAAACCCGTCTACCGGAACTGTCGTTAAGACCAGTCCCACCCTTCCCCTCAAATCATGATCATGAAAGGTTAAGCTTGACTCCGCCCTTGAAACGGGAATCAAAACAAACACATTCAATAATGTGACGATTGTTAATGCCAGTAAAAAAGAAAGGCTTACAATCACACCGGCATGGAGATCTGTAACTGATTCAAACAGAAAGCCACTTGCAAAAAAAATCGTCAAAAAACTAAAAATCAAAGTAGGATTAAAAATATCCGGAAGTTCTAATCCAGAAAATACATCATTAAACAAAATGATTAAAAATGTCAGTCCTCCAGATAAAATTAATCCATATAGATAGACGGTTTCTAGTGGTACTCCATACAACTCCATATTTTCATCCCTTACATAAGGTTTTCTTCCCCCAAAAAAATGAGTATCATTTAATTTAGCCGCTACCTCCTCTTTCTTTTCATTTGATACCATTTAGAGTTAGGGGATAAAAACCATATTATACTTTAATCACCATTAATACGAATGAAAGCAGGAAAGGTTTCACAAATATAATAAATCCGCCTTAATTCGGACCTACTACAATTGCCCAATTTCGATAGGAATATAAAGTGTTCGCCATTTCTTTCGATATTCATTTAGAGGATTAACTATAGAAATAATGTTCGGGGAAATTGTTGTATTTTGTCGTGGCGTAAATAAAGCACCTCCTATGATTAATCGTCCTCAGGAGGTGCTACGTGTTTAATATTCTCTTGTGAACTTTATTATTTTTACCTCTATATGCTCAATTGCCCTAAGTCCCGACTGCTGGACCGGATCCTCACGTATGGTAGAAACTTCAACTTAACGGGGGCTAACCTCGATTTTGAACTTTGTTTGGGACGTATAACTTTCGCCTGCCAAAAGCAGAATATCTCCAAAACCTTCAAATTCCTCCGCTCCTGGAGCAGCTTGGGTTTCAAACGTTATTCCACCATGTTGACTTAATTTTTCTCCATGCATCAGTGGAACACCTTTCACAAAGTTTGCCGTGTAAATGACAACTGCAGGTTCATCTGTGTATACCACGACTGTTATTTTCCCGTCAGGACTAATTAATTTGGCTGCAATTTGCTGAATTCCTAAAGAGGTAAGGAAAAATGGATGATCGATCCCTTGAACCTTTTCAACCTCTGCGTCAATAGCTTCAAAGGTTGAACGTAATTCCTTTGGCGTACGAAAGTCATAAGGCGTGCCAATCGTGCTTCGCTTTTCCCCAGTTACCGTGGTATCTTCATTTACTGGCGCAAACTCTTCAGAAAAAATTTGTAAGAAATGATTATCGATTGGATTGCTAGGGTGCCCTGTTAAGTTAAAATAGACGTGATTGGTCGGATTAAAAATTGTGTCTTTATCACTTTTTGCTTGATAGTTCACTGACCAAGTATTTAAGTTATCCAATGTATACGTCACACTTACATTCAAATTCCCCGGAAAGCCATTTTCTCCATCAGGTGAGTGAGTTGAAAAAGTGATTGACGCACTTTCATCATTCTCCTTCACTTCATAATCCCATATTTTTTCATCGAACCCGGGATTGCCACCGTGTAATGTATTCCCCAATTGATTTACAGATGTTTTGTACCGGGATTCACCAATTGAAAATTCACCATTTCTTATTCTTCCTGCCACTCTACCGATTGTAGCTCCATAATATGTTTCTTTTTGGTAATCTTCAATCGTGTCAAATCCCAATACGATATTATTGGGACCTGATTCCGTTGGAACAAAAAGATTGACGATTCTTGCTCCAAAGTTTGTAACTTCCATTCTTACTCCATGATTATTTTCCATAGTAAACAGCAATATATTTTTTCCAAATGAGCTATGTGATACTTTCATTATTTCGGCTCCTACCCTATTAAATTCTTCTTTAATTAAAAGCTAAAACACCATATCTTTTTTTATAGTAAAAAGACAAAAGCCCGAAGTATTCACTTCGGCCTTAAGTTAGGAATCATAAGAGTTTATGATGTGCCTGTAGAATATAATAACCAGATTACCCTACCTGATTTAACTTGCTCAAAATCTCGTAATTGTAATTTAAGCACTTTCTCCCTTGGCTGGTTTTATTGATCCGTTTTTTTCAATTTCCTCTAAAGAATGACCTCGAGTTTCAGGAACACATGTCCGGATAAATAGAACACCAAGCAAACATATAACACCGAATATTGCAAAAACGGCTTCTTGAGAAATCGTTGCTGTCATGATAGGGAATAGCAATCCAACCAAGAAAGATCCAATCCAGTTAAATGATGAAGCTAACCCGGATGCACGGCCACGAATCGCCAGTGGGAAAATTTCTCCAACGATAACCCATGTTAAAGGCGCCCACGTGAATGAATATAGCGCAACATAAATACTTAAAAAAACAACCATCATCATCGGATTTGCATCAGGAATTAATACATTCAATATTGCGGGCAAAATAAAGGATAGCCCCATAATAGTTCCGCCTATCGTTAATAAAGTACGGCGATTGAATTTATCAGCAATCATTAAGAATAATAATGAACCTAATACAAGTATAACCCCTTGAATAATTGGCCACATCAATACTGAGCTGGCTTCATGCCCTGTTGCTTTTTCTACAATCATAGGAATATAATAAAAAATTGCGTTTGCTCCCTGGAATTGTTGAAACGCAGCTACCCCGACCCCAGCTATTACTAGATAACGGTATTTACTGCTTAAAAGGGTTCCCCATGACGCTTTTTGATTTACTTTCGTTTCCTCTTTGGCAGTGTCTTGAATTTGTTTTATTTCAGAATCAATTTGTTCTTTGTTAGATCGAATATAGCTCATCACTTTACGTGCTTCACTAATCTTATTATTCTTAATCAAAAAGCGTGGTGATTCCGGTAACCTTAACACCCCGATAAACAAAATCAAAGCAGGTACGGCAGCCAAACTTAGCATCAAACGCCATGCCATGGTACCTGGTAAGTCTTTCAATAGATAAGCAATAATGTACGAAAGTAACATTCCGGAAACAATCATTGTTTGATTAATTCCGGACAACCGTCCACGTAAACGGGCAGGTGCCATTTCAGACATATAGGCTGGGACTAACGCAGAGGCAGCACCAACAGCTATCCCTAATAAAATACGAGCAACAATCATAAATAGAATCCCTTTATGAGGGGATACACCTGCTAAAATAGACCCAAAAGCAAAAATGATAGAAGATATTAAAATCATTTTGCGCCGTCCTAAACGATCTGAAAGTTGTCCAGCCAGGGCACCACCAAAAATAGCTCCAAACATCAAGGAAGAGGTGATCCAACCTATAGCACTAGGGTTGTTTTGAAGATTCCAATCATGTTGCAAAAAAGGCAAAGCACCCGTCATAACGCCGATATCATAACCGAAGAGAATGCCTCCAAATGCCCCAAAAAAATAAATGAATCCACTTGAGATTTTCTTTTCATTAACCATTAATGTTTCCTCCCAAAGGTTATAAAATTACATTCAAAAAATCCCTATACTATAAAAGTATTAATTTCTTTCTAAGAAACCCTAATAGTTTACAACTATTGCTTATAAGGATGAATTCTGTGTCATTATTCAGTCAATAAAACGCTTTCATCTTACCCTAAAAAATAAAGCACGCCTACAAAATAATTTCAGGATTTACGAATCTAATTTTCCCCTCCTCGGAAGCCAATCTCCCGAGGAGGGAAAAACATTACTTAATAACTACGTAATCCAAACCTACTAATTTTGCATAGGTTATGATTTGGTCTGTTGTTAAATTCAATGACACAACTGTATGGTGCCCCCCACCATTCTCTAGCCAAGCTTTCACTCCATCTTGGAAGTTTGGCTTAACTTCCCAAAGTACACGGGCCACTGGAAGGTTTGGTGCTGGAACAGATGGTTCAAAAGCAGAAACTTCATTAATTAAAAGTTTATAGTTTGTTCCAAAGTCAGCCATGGAAACAACGACACCGTCTCCCGCTTTACCATCGAATACTAAACGTGCCGGGTCTTCACGATTGCCTATACCTAATGGAGATACGACCATTTTCGGTTTATTGCTTGCTAAAGTTGGATCGACTTCAAGCATATGTGACTGTAGGATTGATTCTTGTCCGGCAGCTAATTCATATGTGTAATCCTCCATAAAGCCAGTTGATTGGTTATGGCTCATCACTTTCAGTAAGCGATCAAGTGCTGCCGTCTTCCAATCTCCTTCACCCGCAAAGCCATATCCCTGCGCCATCAAACGTTGGACGGCAAGACCAGGAAGCTGTTTCATTCCATATAAATCTTCGAAATTCGTTGTGAATGCCGTATAACCACCGTCATCAAGGAAACGTTTAATTGCAATTTCATAGCTTGCCTGTACCTTTACGCTTTTTTCCCAAGCTTCCCTGCTGTATGTACCATATTCAAATTCATAGAGTCCTTCATATTCTGCAAATAATGCGTCAATTTCTTCATCTGTAACTGCATTTACATATTTAACAAGGTCCCCTATTCCAAAATAGTCGACTGTCCATCCAAATTGGATTTGTGCTTCAATTTTATCCCCTTCAGTTACCCCAACGTTTCGCATGTTGTCTCCGAAGCGAGCGACCTTAATATTGAAGCTTTCGTTATAAGCAACCGCTACGTCCATCCATTGTGCAATTTGTCGGCGCACTTCAGGGCGTTCCCAATAACCTACAACCACTTTATTTTGTTTGTTCAAACGGGCATTGATAAAACCATATTCACGGTCACCATGAGCGGATTGGTTTAAGTTCATAAAGTCCATATCTATTGTAGCCCAAGGAATGCTTTCATTGAATTGAGTGGCTAAATGCAGCAATGGTTTTTGTAATAGTTTTGTTCCACGAATCCACATTTTCGCAGGTGAAAAAGTATGCATCCAAGTAATGACGCCGGCAACTTCATCACGATAATTGGCTTCTTTCATGATGTTTGTTATTCTATCCGCACTAACAGCTAGATCTTGCAAAACAATTGGGTATGGCAACATGCCACATTCATTTAATGCATCGGTTATCGTTTGTGCATGAGCCTTGACCTGTGCTAACGCATCTTCTCCATACAGATGTTGTGATCCTACGACAAACCAAAATTCCTTAGTGTCTGTTGTTAACATAATAACCCTCTTTTCTTAATCTACTGGTTTGATAACTTGGTAGAGTTCCTCTTACTTTTGACCATAATAAGCGTTTTTTCCATGTTTTCGTAAATAATGTTTATCCAAAATATTTTGTGGTAATTCTTTCGCAAAATGATTTAATTCCCTTGTGAATAAATTCATTTTCGAAACTTCATCCAAGACCACACTGTTCATGACAGCGGATTTTGCATCTTTACCCCATGTAAACGGTCCATGACCATGAAGTAATACGCCAGGAACGGCTAAAATATCCAACCCACGCTCTTCAAATGTTTCGATGATTACCTTCCCAGTCTCCACTTCGTACCCACGATCAATTTCCTCTTGTGTTAGATAGCGCGCACAAGGGACCGATCCGTAAAATGTATCTGCGTGAGTAGTCCCCATCGCTGGAACATCAAGGCCTGCTTGAGCCCAGATTGTCGCCCAAGTTGAATGAGTATGAACAATGCCGCCGATTTCTTGGTAATATTTATAAAGTACTGCGTGAGTCGCTGTATCTGATGAAGGCCTCAGCTCTCCTTCAACAACATTGCCATCTAAATCGACAACTACCATATCGCTGGCTTTCATTGTTTCGTAATCAACACCACTAGGTTTGATAACAAATAAACCACTTTCACGGTCAATGGCACTTGCATTTCCCCATGTATATTTCACGAGACCATATTTAGGCAAGTCCAAATTTGCTTGATATACCTCTTCTTTCAGTTGTTCTAACACGTCAACCCCTCCAGTTTTCCAACTCATAACATCAAATTGTCAACAGCTGCCTGCTCAATTACTAAGCCCTTCCTGTATCTTTCAATAAATGTTTCATATCCTTCAATATCTACTTGGTCAGGATAAATTTCCTGCCCATCCATATCTTTGAATACTTTTTGGTCGAGGAAGTCTTCTAAACTTTCTTTTTGATTTTTATTCAACATGTATGAGGCAAGAATCGCCATTCCCCACGGTCCACCTTCACCTGCTGTTGACATTACCGATACTGGCGTATTCATTGCAGCGGCAACGATTTTTTGTACAACAAGTGGGGTTTTAAATAAACCACCGTGAGCCAAAATACGATCAATCGCAACATTTTCTTCCTTTGTCAAAATACCCATTCCGATATTTAAAGCACCGAAAGCAGTAAAAAGGTGAGTCCGCATGAAGTTCGCTAAATTGAAACGACTCTCAGGCGAGCGTACAAATAGTGGTCGTCCTTTTTCAAATCCTGTAATATTTTCACCTGAGAAATAACCGTAGCTAAGCAAACCACCACCATCTGGATCCGCTTCCAGAGCTTTGTTCAACATTACTTCAAATAATTTATTTGTCTCAACCTTTTGTCCCATTGCATCAGAAAATTCACGGAACAATCCCAACCATGCATTAAGGTCACTTGAACAGTTATTCGCATGGACCATCCCAACTGGACTTCCATTTGGTGTAGTTACCATATCAATTTCCGGATATACTTTTGAAAGTTCTTTCTCTAGTACAATCATGGCAAAAACGGAAGTTCCCACTGAGACGTTGCCGGTACGTTTCCGTACACTATTCGTAGCAACCATTCCCGTTCCAGCATCGCCTTCTGGTGGGCAAATCGGAATGCCGGGTTGTAAGTTCCCGGACCTATCCAGGATTTTCGCTCCCACTTCGGTTAATTCACCCGCTTGTTCGCCTGAAACGTAGACTTTAGGAAGGATCTCTTTAAGCATCCAAGGATAACCTTTCGTAGCAATCAATTCATCAAAACGCTTGATCATTAATTCATTGTAATCATGCGTTGATTCATCAATTGGGAACATCCCTGAAGCATCCCCAATGCCAATTGCTTTATTACCAGTCAATAACCAGTGAATGTATCCAGCCAAAGTCGTAATACAATCAATACGAGGCAAATGCTTCTCTTCATTTAATATTGCTTGATAAAGGTGGGCAATACTCCATCGTTCAGGAATATTGAATTGTAATTGATCAGTTAATTCTTTTGCTGCAACACCAGTTGTTGAGTTACGCCAAGTTCGAAACGGAACAAGTAGCTCCCCTGTATGGTCAAAAGCCATATAACCATGCATCATTGCAGAGAATCCAATAGATCCAATTTTCCGAATTGTTATGCCGTAATTTCGTTCAACTTCTTGCTTCATTTCACTATAAGCTGTTTGCAGACCGGTGATTATATCCACTAAATTGTATGTCCAAAATCCATCTTCCAGAAGGTTTTCCCACTCATAACTTCCAGATGCGATTGTTTCATAACGTTTATCTATCAACACCGCTTTTATACGTGTTGAGCCAAATTCGATTCCAAGTGAAGTATCACCCTCGTTAATCGCTTGTATAATTTCTAATCGATTCGATTGCATGTTAATCCCCCTTTCGATAGCGCTTTCAATATACAGGAGGCGCTTGAATTCATTTATGAATCCATTATATTTTTTGTACGTACATTTGTCAATAAACAATATTAATTATACTCACAGCTTTTAAGTTGAACCTCATCCTCACTTCAAAGGCAGTGAATCTAGGATATTAAGTGAATAGGGATAGGGAGTAAAGGATATGGTAAAAAATCAGGTATTAATAGCTTTGTCCAAAACATATACACAAACTGAGGTAATTTGTTTTAATCCACTCAGGCTTATGTTAAAATGTGTACGTACAAATCTAAAAGGAAAATAAATAAGAATGCAAACAACCGAAACGAGGTGAGGTTTAATGAAACCAAAGTATCAGGTAATCGTCGATGATTTAAAAAATAAAATCCTTACAGGTGAGTATAGTATAGGAGAACAAATTCCTACTGAGTCCGTTATGCAGGATATGTACAACGTTAGCCGACACACTGTAAGAAAGTCCATTTTAGAATTAGCAAACGAGGGATTCTTAAGAAGTGAAAAAGGTTCTGGGACATATGTTAGTAATCAATATCAATTAAAGTCTGGTGGGAATTTCAAATATAAAACGATTGGTGTCATCACGACCTACATATCGGATTACATTTTCCCTTCTATTATCCGGGGAATCGAAAAAAGATTAAATGAAAATAATTATTCCTTACTATTGGCCAGTACAAATAATGACGTCGAACAAGAAAAAAAAGCTTTGGAAATGATGTTATCCTTTGGCGTAGATGGTTTGATTGTTGAACCTACAAAAAGCAATCTATACAATCCCAACATTGCTTACTACCTAACATTTAAGGAACAAGAGGTACCATTCATCATGATTAACGCTTATTATGAAGAATTAGAAGTTCCTTTCTTTTGCCTAGATGATGTGCAGTCGAGCTATCTCGCGACAAAAGAATTAATTTCCAATGGACACACCCAAATTGGGTTCATATCAAAAATGGATGATTTACAAGGAAAATATCGAATGAAGGGATATATAAAAGCACTTGGAGAAGCAAAATTACGCTTTCAACCCGAACAATTGCTTTCATATACTACAGAAACGAAGCTAGACTTGCACAAGAACTTGAAGCGGTTCTTAAACGAAAATAGAGACATGTTGACTGCCATTGTTTGCTATAACGACGAGGTAGGGTTAGAAGTAGTAAATGTATGCAGACAACTTGATATTTCCATTCCGGAACAATTATCAATTATTGGCCAGGACAATTCTTATATTGCGAAAAATGCTAATATCAAATTAACGACTTTAACACACCCACAAGAACAAATGGGTCATGATGCAGCTGATTGGTTGATCAAGAAATTACAAGGAAAGAAGGGCTTACCCAATGAAAATCATTACCAACCAGTCTTAATTGAAGGGGAAACTGTAAAAAAGCTAGATGAAAAATAAATCTAGTCTGGTGTAAATGAATGACTATCTTCACATGGGCCCCGATTATTCCTATGTGAAGGCAGTCAAATGATGAAATCCATTTTGTCTGCTCTTTCATGATTCCACCCTCATTTACAAAGTGGTGAACATACAGCTATACCTGTAATATTGATAAATGTTCGAGTTGAGCTAAATATCAGGCTTATAGATCCCTATATTCTTTACACTCCCCCTTATATGCAATCCAATTTTCTTCCTTCAAACTTCAGAAAAAACAAAAGATATTGACAGTATTTACATCCTATAATAAAATTTTATTTGTTAACCAAATAATAAATTAGTTTACATTAGGAGGAAACGCTATGAATACGAGTCATGAAAAATTAAGAATGATGATAATCACAGCCTTATTTGCAGCTATTATCGGAATCCTTTCCCAACTAACCATTCCACTCCCGCTCGTGCCTATTACAGGACAAACTCTGGCCGTTGGACTTGCCGCTACGATCCTGGGTGCTCGTTATGGTACTTATTCGGTAGTTTTGTACTTATTCATTGGTGCAGCTGGTGTGCCTGTCTTTGCAGAAATGTCTGGAGGACTGGCAAAGATTTTCGGTCCTACTGGTGGCTATTTATTGTCTTATATCCCTACTGTTTTCATTACCGGCTGGATTTTGGAAAAAACCCGTTTTACATTTCCCATTGCACTCATAGCTAATATCATTGGCATGATGATAACATTAACCATTGGAACAATATGGTTGAAATATGCAGCTGCATTAACTTGGACAGCTGCCATTGCTAGTGGATTCGCACCATTCTTAATCGTAGGTATCCTGAAAGCCCTCCTAGCATCCTGGTTAGGTGTTTCCATTCGCGCTAGACTTGCTTCAGCTAAAATGCTTCCGAAAAAAAATATCTCTATTTCCTAATAGACAAAATAAAGACAGGTAGATACCATGGATTTGGTACCCCCTGTCTATATCGTTTAAAGTCGGGCTTTATTTTTCAGAAAAATAAAAAAAGACTCTTTTTAGAAAAAAGACTCTTTTTTTATATGTATTTACTACGGTCCTATCCCCATAAGCCCGAATTAAATAGCATAGTAAAAGTATGATAAACCCCTTTGTTTACCTACACCATTTTACTATAACAATTAAGATTTGACAACTCTTGAATATATTCTATCACGATTGTTTTTATTTATTAACGACTTTATATACCTTTGTTTTTCCATCGCTATACGTAACTTCCAATTCGAACTCTTGGTAATCCTCTTTTAAGTTAAAGGCTTTAGTCACCTCTTGTATGACCTCATCATCCGTAGAGTCCTGGGTGAACGTCAACTTTTCTAAAATTGGCGTCAATTCTTCCATCGCTTCATCACCATGAACTTCATGTTTATTAGATTCATCATCGATAGAAGCTTCCGTTTGAGCACCCATGGTATCATATTCCGCTTCATAGTCATTGTTATTCCCTTTATAATCAACTTCTAGGTTAAAGGCTTTGAAAGTAAATGGAAGCTTTTCATTGGTTTCTGTTCCCTTTTCAGGATTTGTTTCCGCTTGGTTTTCATTTTCTTGTACCGGCGGATTCTTTACCTCGTCATCTTCTCCACATCCTGCTAATACAAGCATAGCAGCAAATGGGACCGAAAGTACTTTTAAAGATTTCTTCATATGGTTTCCTCCTAAGTCTCTTTTCTTATCTATTACCTAAATAGTAGAATTTAAAACACGAATTTATTTATATAAAGATAATCCCTCTAGTTATAGAGGGATAATATAAAATAAAACTACAAAGAAGTGTGCCACAGATCCTGCAAGCACGAAGAGATGCCATACAGCATGGTGAAAAGGAAAACCACGCCATACATAAAAGATGGCACCGAAAGTATAAAGTAATCCTCCGGCTATAAGTAATTGTATGCCTGCTGCTGGCATGGTGTTGGTTAGCGGGCCCCATGCCAGTACAATCATCCACCCCATTGCGATATATAAAATCGTGGATAGATAAAGAAACTTCTTAACAAAGAAAGCCTTGAAGATGACTCCTACCACTGCCACACCCCATACAACTCCCAGTAGCGTCCATCCTAAAGCCCCTTGAATGACGAGCAGCATGATTGGTGTATACGTGCCCGCAATAAATATATAAATGGCCGAGTGATCAAAAATCTCAAAAAGGTCTTTCAATTTCCCCTCAGGAAAGCTATGCACTAAAGTAGAAGCTACATATAAAAGGAGCATAGAAACTCCATAAATGATCGAAATCACAATGAGTGAAGCCGATCCTTGATGAGCAGAGAAAATTATTAATAAAACAAGAGCGGCAATGCTTAATAAGACACCAATTCCATGGGTGATTGCATTGAATACTTCCTCTTTTTTTGTATAAACGTGCGTATTAGCCATCTTACAACTCCTTATTCATTGAACCACTTTTTCAATTTCCTTTTCAATTATATCCTACTTCCAGAATGCATTAAAGTAAGTAATTCCATTCATCAGCCCTTTTCGACTATAACGTTTTTGAGGAAATACTCTTTTATTGAAAAAGGCCTGACCGTAGACGGTCAGGCTTCATGATCAAATGGCAAAATGGTGGCCACCGATAATTTTAACCACTTCTAATTTTTCCATCCACACACTGTCGGATATACTTGGATTCCAAAAATATAATGCATCATTCGTATAGCCGTGAATGGCTATTGCTTCATTTACTGCCCGTACTGCATCTTCTCCAGCAGGTTTGTTAATGCTACCATCATCAACAGGAGAGAATTGATTTTTTTGATAAATCACTTCTCTTACTGTTTCAGGGAATTCGTCACTATCAAGACGATTTAACACGACTCCTGCTACTTCTACCTTGCCTCTATATGGCTCACCTTTTGCCTCAGCATGAACCAATCTAGCTAATAATTCTTTATCGGTTTCATTCATGAAATGCGGAATAATCAATGTTTTGCCTGGTTCAGCAACATTATTCTTGTTATTATTGACTTCTTTTAACGTTTGAATTGGAACTCCATGCTGCTTAGCGATATCCCATATCGATTCACCTTGTTTAATAACATGTTTTTTAGCACCATTCGAAGCCTTGCTTGTGGTTTCCCAAGGGAATGCTAGTCCAAGTATGATGACACTAAGAGTTATGATCATCGGTAATACAACTGATAATTTCATCCTTTAACCTCCTCGTTAAGCACCTCCCTAGAATAACAGAATAAAAAAGAGAAAACAGCGTCAAATTATTCCCAAGGTAATCCAGGTGTTTTTTTACATTTTTTAAAAAAAGTGATTATCGTTCATTCGTTTCTCGCTTGCCATTCTTCACGTAACATCCCCATCTTGATGGAATCGTAGTAAATCCCATCGTGATAAATGCATTTCCTTATTCTACCCTCAAGTTGCATTCCTACTTTTTCAGCGACCGTCATCATTCGTTCATTTCCAGACCACGTCGTCAATCCTATCCTTTCAATGGTTAAATTTTGAAATAAATAAGGAATGAATAGGCTAATGGCTTCCGTTCCATAACCGCCATTCCAATATCTTGGTTCATATATGGTAATTCCGATTTCTAGCCATCTTGCTGGTTCATTCTCCCAATAATAAACAACCGACCCGATTATTTGGTGTTCCCTTTCTATTAATAATTCAGAGAAAACACCTAATTTTTGATCGTATCTCCGTAGTTTCATCTCATTGTTAATGTACGTAGGATAATCCATAATTTCATTAGCTGAGTAAGGTGTATCCCATTTTTTCCACATAGGATTTTCTTCTCCATACCTTAAACTCCATAAGGTTTTCAAATCGTCCTGTTGGACATTCCTCAACCGTACTTTTTTTCCTGTAATCAAAACATCTATCAAAATTGCTTCCCCCTGCATATCCTTGTCTTACTCAATCAGTTTGATGAAGTAATGACGATCTCTAGGACCATCAAATTCACAGAAATATATACCCTGCCATCTACCAAGGACCAGACTACCTTTATGGATAATAACTTGTTGTGACGACCCTACAGTGCTGGACTTTAAATGAGCAGCAGTGTTCCCTTCCATATGTAAATCCAACGTATGATTCCATGGATAAAGCTCATCCCATCTCCTAAGCATATCTTTTTTAACATCTGGATCCGCATTCTCATTAATTGTAATGCCTGCAGTAGTATGTGGACAATATACAAGCGCTATACCTTCTTGTATTCCCCTTTCCGTTACAAATGCCTGCACTTCTGTCGTAACATCTATCATATCATCTCTTTTGATGGTTTTTAGTGTGTTTTTCTTCAACAAGGTCATCCTTCTCCTTTTTATGTTATTTATATTCTCTACCCAAAAACTAGGGGAAACATGCTTTTTTATGTCTCTATCAATGGCTTATTATTCTTCATATAAAGACTTTTTAACCAATCTATAATATGGCCGAGGAACAACCTTCCCCAAAAGTGAATCATATGGAATCTTTGTACGATTAAAAAGTCTGGAAAACTGAAAAGACGGATTCAAGATTCTTGAATCCGCCAATCTTCAGTTCTGTTTTCTTTTCCAGAATCCCAAGATAAGTCCAGAGATGAGTGAGCCTATTAAAATGGCCAACAAATATAGAAATGGATGGTTAACTAATGGTATTACAAACACGCCCCCATGAGGTGCCGGCAATGTGACATTGAATGCCATCGTTAGAGCACCCGCCGTTGCTGCTCCAATCACACTACTGATAATGACCCTAAACGGATCGGCGGCCGCAAAGGGAATCGCTCCCTCTGTAATGAAAAAGGCCCCCATAAAGTAATTTGTCAATCCGGATTTTCTTTCTGTATCGTTAAATTTACTTTTGAAAAAGGTGGTCGCAAAGGCAATGGCAAGCGGAGGTACCATCCCACCCGCCATAACTGCTGCATGAGGGCCGAAGCTTTGTGCTTCAATAGCCGCAATACCAAAGGTAAAGGCAGCTTTATTGATAGGGCCCCCCATATCTACAGCCATCATGCCCGCAAGAATCATCCCTAAGAGAACGGCGTTTGTCCCTGATAAGCCCTGAAGCCAATTCGACAAACCTTGGTTGAGAGCAGTCACTGGTTCATTAATAACGAATAGCATGATTAAACCTGTTATTAGCATTCCGAACACCGGATAAAGCAAAACCGGTTTAATCCCTTCGAAAGCCTGTGGCAAATTAGAGAATAATTTCTTCAATCCTAAAACAACATACCCGGCAAGAAAACCTGCAATTAGGCCACCTATGAAACCAGCATTGGCCTGGGCTGCCAACAAGCCTCCGACCATACCAGGGGCAAAGCCCGGGCGATCGGCGATACTTGAGGCAATGAAGCCTGCCAGGACTGGTACTAGAAAGAAAAAGGCCCCGCTTGTACCTCCCCCGATGTCACTTAATGCTTTGGCTATTGGATTATATTCCGGTTTTGTCGGATCGGATGCATCTATTCCAAAAAAGAAGGATAGTGCAATTAAGATCCCTCCACCTACAACAAAAGGAAGCATATTACTTACGCCATTCATCAGATGCTTATAAATTTCGATCTTTCCTTTTGTTGAAGTTTCATCTTCTCGACTATCCTTTTTAGTCCCTTTGTAAATGGGTGCATCCTGGTTAACAGCCCTTTTAAGTAACTCCTCCGGCTTCCTAAGCCCCTGAGCAACGGGAACGATGATAACCCGCTTACCGTCAAAACGGTCCATCTCCACTTGTTTATCCGCTGCAACAATAATGACATCCGCCTTTGCAATTTCTGCTGGATTCAACCTATTTTTTACACCTGTCGATCCATTGGTTTCAACTTTGAAATCAAGACCCATTTCTTTCGCCTTAGCCTTTAAAGCATCCGCTGCCATATAGGTGTGGGCAATTCCTGTCGGGCACGCAGTGACGGCCAGGATTTTTGCAGCCCCTATAGTCGTACTTGCTTTCTGTTCTTCATTTTCGTTTTCGTCTTGATCTGCTTCGTGTTCTTTTTTATTGATAATTTCCAACACTTCTTCAGCTGATGTGGCAGAAACCAATTGAGACCTGAATTGAGCGTCCATTAATAGTGAAGACAATCGAGATAGGGTCTCTAAGTGAACCTGATTAGCTGCTTCACTTGCCGCAATCATGAAAAATAAATGAGCTGGCTGCCCATCAAGCGATTCATATTGAATACCTGAAACTGATTTTCCAAAGCAAATGGCCGGCGTTTTCACAGCACTCGTTTTTGCATGCGGGATGGCGATTCCCTCACCTATCCCTGTCGTGCTTTGCTCTTCACGTTTCAAAATGGCGGCCTTGAATCCACCTTCATCATGTAAACGTCCAGCTTGTGCTAACTTGGCGGATAATTCTTCTATCACCCCAAGCTTTGTCTCGCTTTGCAAATCTATAAGAATGGTATCCAATTTTAACAAGTCTGTAATTTTCATAGAGTTACCCCCCTTTTATCTCACTGATACTAATTTGCGGCAATACTTTTTCCATTAATTCCAACGTGCAAAGGTCCGATGAAAAAGCTGTCGCACTTCCCGCGGCGACACTATATTGGAAAGCGGTTATAACATCTTCCGTTTTTTCATACATCCCGATAAATCCGGCCACCATAGAATCACCGGCCCCCACTGAATTGATGACCTTTCCTTTCGGTATATTTGCAGCATAAGATTTATCTCTTGTGATAAGTACAGCCCCATCTCCTGCCATCGAAACGATTACATTTTGAGCACCTGCTTCCAACAACTTCCGCCCATACTCATTTGCATCCTTCACAGTTCTGATTTCAGTCGAGTAAAGACTCGCTAATTCGTGATGATTAGGCTTCAAGAGAAAAGGCTCATATTGAACGACATTCAATAATTCTTTCCCGCTAGTATCAACCACCACTTTTACTTTCCTCCCCAAACATACTTTCATCATCGTTTCGTACACATCACGTGGGAGGCTTGTTGGAATACTACCAGATAAAACGAGCCAATCATTTAGCTTGAGTTCACCAATTAAACTAAGTAAATGATGGTAATTCTCCATGGATATTTCAGGACCATGACTATTAATTTCAGTCTCCACTCCTGTTTTTAATTTTATATTGATTCTCGTATCACCAGTTATTTCCGTAAAATTTGTCCTAATATGATCTTTTTCTAAACAGGCTTTTACAAATTCTCCAGTTTGGCCTCCTAAAAAGCCTAAAGCAGTCGTATCATTTCCTAGCCCTTTCAATACTCGTGATACATTAATTCCCTTGCCCCCCGGATATTTCTTATCCATGCTTGTTCTGTTCACCAAGCCCATTTGGAAGTTTTCCACCTCGACCAGGTAATCTATTGAGGGATTGAGCGTTACGGTATAAATCATTAAATCGTCACGACCTTTATCTTGGGATTTTTCAAGAGCTGTTCGACAGCAGCTTCATTATTGCTATCCGTCAGCAAAATGACTTCACTTACATCTGCCACTTTTGCGAAGGTGACTTCATTTAATTTTGAACTATCTGCAAGCACATAACTTTGATTGGAAAGCCTTATTGCCGTCTTTTTCAATAGCGCTTCTTCAGGATCTGGTGTGGTCAAACCTAATTCAGGATGAATGCCATTGATCCCTAGAAAACATTTATCGAATCGGTAATCACTTAAAAAATCGACAGCTGTACTACCTACAACCGCATTGGTGGAAGCCTTGATGGTTCCACCAACGATAACCGTTTTTATTTCCAATTCCATCAACTTTTGTATATGCATGAGACCGTTGGTTAAAACGGTTACATTTTTATCTTTTAAATAAGGGATCAGTTCAGAGATGGTCGTACCTGCATCAAGATAAATACAGTCATCATTCTCGATAAAAGTTGACCCCAGCTCTGCTAGGAGCTTTTTTTCGGATAACGCTTTGTTTTGCTTCTCCAAGGTTGTCGGTTCCATGCCTTTTCTTTGAAGCAAGGCAGCTCCACCATGAACACGTTTTAAAAGCTTTAGTTCCTCAAGTTGGACTAAATCACGCCGAATGGTAGATTCTGAAGCTTGCAAATAATCGACAAGTTCTTGCATCTTTATAATGCCTTTTTTCTTAATCAACTTAAGGATTACGTCATGCCTCTCGGTTGTCAACAATTACCTCACCCCCAATATATTTCCATAATAACTTCATTTTTCAGATTAATCAATCATTATCGTTCACTTTTATCCAAAAACATTCATTTATATTAAAAAACCAATCATATTCCTGCAAGTGATGATATGATTATCTCTTTATCTATGAACTTTTCTACAAAAAAAAGCCCCCATCACCATGACAGGGGCTTTTCATTTTATAGGATTTATTAATTTTGTAATAAAAGTTGTTCAGGATCTTCAAGCATTTCTTTGATTGCCACTAGGAAACCAACTGCTTCTTTTCCATCAACGATACGGTGATCATAAGATAATGCAAGGTACATCATTGGTCTGTTTTCGATTTGATCGCCAACAGCAACAGGACGAGTCTTGATAGTATGCATACCTAGAATACCAACTTGTGGCGCATTCAAGATAGGTGTCGATAATAGGGAACCGAATGTACCACCATTTGTGATGGTAAAGGTACCACCAGATAAATCTGAAAGCGCTAATTTGTTGTTACGTGCTTTAACAGCTAGGTCCGCAATGTTTTGCTCGATTTCAGCGAAACTTTTACGATCAGCATCTCTTACAACTGGAACAACTAAGCCTTCTTCAGTCGATACGGCTACACCGATATCATAGAAGTTCTTTTTAAGGATATGATCCCCTTTGATTTCAGCATTCAATAAAGGATACTTTTTCAATGCCCCAATGACTGCTTTTGTAAAGAATGACATGAAACCAAGTTTAACGTCATTAGCTTTAACGAATGATTCTTTATGACGGCTACGTAATTCCATAACTGCAGAAAGATCGACTTCGTTGAAAGTTGTAAGCATTGCCGCTTCAGATTGGACTTGAACTAAACGTTTAGCAATGGTTTGACGACGGCGTGTCATTTTCACTACTTCTATACGGTCATCGTTGGCTTCTATAGGAGCTGCCGCTTGTTTAGTAGCTGCAGGTGCTTTTGGAGCTGCTGCAGGTGCTTTACTTGCTGCTTCCACGTCTTGTACACGTACACGGCCTAGTGGATCAACAACAGGTACTTGAGTTAAGTCAATTCCTTTTTCACGAGCTAATTTTCTAGCAGCTGGTGATGCAATAACTTGTTGAGTGGAAGATGCTTCTTTCGTTTCAGCCTTTGGAGCTTCTTTGGCAGGTGCTGCTTGTTCCACTTTAGCTGGTTCTTGTTTCACTTCTTCAGCTTTTGGAGCTTCCTTAGCAGGTGCTGCTGCCGATCCATTTTCATCCACGATGGCAATAGCTTGTCCAACTTGAACAGTGTCGCCTTCTTCAGCTAAAAGTTCAGTAAGGGTCCCAGTGTAATCAGAAATGATTTCCACGTTTACTTTATCTGTTTCCAGTTCAAGGACATAATCTCCCTTTTCAACATGGTCACCAGGTTGCTTTAACCATTGCGCAATAGATCCTTCAGAAATTGATTCTGCTAATTCAGGCACTTTTACTTCAGCCATTTTATTTATCCCCCTCATTATTGCGTGTAATTGCTTGACTCATAATCCGTTGTTGTTCATTTTTATGGACAAGTGGATCTCCCTCAGCCGGGCTTGATCTACGTTTTCTACCGATATACGTTACAGAAAGATTTCCAGGAGCAGCCGCATTTAAGCGAGGTTCAACAAATGTCCAAGCTCCCATGTTTTTCGGTTCTTCTTGAGCCCAGTAGATTTCTTTAAGGTTCGTATATTTTTTCAATGCTTCTTGAACGCCAGTGAACGGGAATGGATAAATCTCCTCGATACTGATGATTTGCAACCAATCGGTATTTTGTTCAGTAGCTACTTTATCACGTAGTTCTACAGCTAATTTACCGCTTGCAAATACAATGCGCTCAACAGCTTTAGGTTTTTTGCCTAGCGTTTTCGTTTCAATGAATGATTCAAAACTTCCTGTGCTGAACTCTTCTGGAGTAGATGCCATCACTTGGTTACGAAGCATACTCTTCGGTGTCATGATAACAAGCGGACGCACTTGTTCCTGATCAAGTATTTTAGCTTGTCTTCTAAGGACATGGAAATACTGAGCTGCAGAACTTAAGTTAGCAACGGTCCAGTTATTTTCAGCTGCTAATTGAAGGAAACGTTCCAGGCGAGCACTTGAATGTTCTGGTCCTTGTCCTTCGTATCCGTGTGGAAGTAGCATAACAAGTCCAGATTTTTGACCCCATTTTGCACGGCCTGCCGCAATGAATTGGTCAAAGATTACTTGTGCCGTATTGGCGAAATCACCGAATTGGCCTTCCCAAAGTACAAGTGTTTCTGGAGCAAAAACATTATATCCATATTCATAAGCAAGTACTGCCGTTTCAGTAAGCGGACTGTTATGGACAGCGAAAGATGCTTTGGCAGATTCAAGAGTATGAAGCGGTGAATATGTTTTGCCGTTCACGCTATCATGCAGCATGATGTTACGTTGTGCGAATGTTCCACGTTCTGAATCTTGACCAGTTAAACGGATTGGTGTGGCATCATTTAAAATCGTTGCAAATGCAAGCGTTTCAGCATGTGCCCAGTCAATTTTACCGTTTTCACCAAACGAATCCAGACGACGGGACAAGATTTTACCTAATTTTTTATTAGGCGTAAATCCTTCTGGCCATTTCACAAGTTGTTCATTGATTGAAATAAGTTCTTCCTTAGATACAGCTGTATCAATCGTAGGAATGCCTTTTTCAATTATTCCCGGAGGATTTACTTCTTTGGAAGCTTCCGGTTTGTTTCCAGAAATTTTGGCATAGGCTTCTGCAAGTTTAGTATCCACTTGTTTTGCCATTTCTTTCACTTCATTTTCTGTAAACTCTCCAGATTCAATCAGTTGTTTACCGTAAATTTCTTTAACTGTTGGATGCTTATGAATCAAAGCATACATTTCAGGTTGTGTGACCAATGGCTCATCCATTTCATTATGGCCGAAACGTCTGTAACCGATTAAGTCAATCAAGAAATCTTTTTTGTATTTTTCACGATATTGGATGGCAAGATTAACTGCAGCCATACATGCTTCGGGATCATCAGCATTAACGTGGACGATAGGTACTTCAAAACCTTTTGCAAGATCACTCGCATATCTAGTTGAACGTGAATCTTCACTTTCGGTAGTGAAACCAATCGTGTTATTAGCGATGATGTGGATTGCCCCACCAACTTGGTAACCGCGTAGACGGCTTAAGTTAAACGTTTCAGGTACGATACCTTCACCTGGGAACGCAGCATCACCATGAATAAGGATTGCTAGCGACTTATCAATATCTTGCACTGGGAAGCCTTTTGCTGTCCTGTCTTCTTGAGCCGCACGAGAGTAACCTTCAACGATTGGGCCAACTACTTCCAAGTGACTTGGGTTATTGGCAAGCGTAATTCTTGCTTTCTGTACGCTTTCTTTTGTAATTTGTTTATCCAAACCTAGGTGGTATTTAACATCGCCAGTCCAACCATAATTAATGCCGGTTGAGCCTTCTGATGGGACTAAATCCTTATTAGGTGAGTGTTGGAATTCAGAGAAAATCACTTCATATGGTTTTCCAAGGACATGTGCCAGGACATTAAGACGTCCGCGGTGAGCCATGGCAATATTCACATTGCCAGTTCCATTTTGGACAGTCTGTGAAATCATCTCGTCTAACACTGGAACCAATGCATCTAGACCCTCAATAGAGAAACGCTTTTGCCCTACAAATGTACGATGTAGGAACTTTTCAAATCCTTCAACTTCATTCAGACGTTTTAGCATTAATGCTTTTTTCTCTTTTGAAACTTCAGGGAACATTTTACCAGATTCGACCATATCAGTAAGCCATTGCTTTTCATCCAAGTCATTTACATGGTGAAATCCAAAGGCTATTGTTTTTGTATAAAGTTGTTTAAGATATTGGAAAGCTTCGTATCCGTCTTTTACGTTTTCAGGTGATTGCGCGCAAATAAGATCAGCCGGTATTTTCCGTAAATCCTCAACCGTCAAATCGTATTTTTCAAAGTGGATTTGCTCTGTATCTGGCTTGTCTTCAATCAATGGATAAATGCTTGAAGCAAGATGTCCATATGCACGAATATTTTCTGCCAATTTTACTGCAGACATAATTTTCTTCATTGAAAGGACTTCACCAGTCTGTGGTGCACTTTCCATTACAGTGCCTGCCTCTACTTCAAATGAAGGAGGACCAGCAACCTCAAAAAAGTTTTTCAGTTCCGGATCTACTTCTTCCGGATTAACTTGAAATAAATCGTATTGCTCCATGACATACCCAAGGTTTGGACCAGAAAAAGATTTCCATGGGTCGTAAGCCTTAGCATCCTTGATGGTCATTTTTGTAAACCCCCAAATTTTTCTCATAATTTCGTTTTATCCATCCCCAAATTCCTTCTTCTAACATTTCCCCAAATAGATAATTTATAATAAATAACTTGGTCATTGAATAATAAAATTTTAAAGGATAAAACGTTTTCAGATGCTATATTAACATGTTTTTGTCGAAATATCCAAGGGTTTCACCTCTTTATACACCCTTTTTCAAACTATTATTCTGTTTAATTCGCCTTATTTCGTCTTAAATAGACCTTTTATCTTTTTTAAGTCTATTTTTTCTAAAAAAAGATTTTTCTATTTTCGTATATTAATTCAAACAAGCTAGATTTCGCACGATTGAAAACCCTTTCAACTCAAGCAAACTCCCAAGCTGTCAAACTTAAGTTTCCATACTGAAAACTACGATGCAACATTTTTGCCTTTTTATTGGAATCTCCTGCTCCCATCGCAATGATCAAGGGAATGAAGTGACCTTTAAATGGCACCGCCTCGGAACTATATGGCCCTATTCTTTCATAATCAAACAAGGATTCCAAATCCCACTTCTCTACCTGTTCTTCCACCCAGTTTTCAAAACGGATTGCCCACCCCTCCGCAACATGCAGGTCTGGCTGAATCTGGTTAAAATTATGCACAATCCCACCGCTACCAATTATAAGGACGTTATTCCGTTTGAGAGCCCCCAGCATTTTCCCGATTTCATACTGTTTTTCAAACGGTAGGTCGGAACTGATCGATAATGAAACGATCGGTATATCAACTTTAGGATACATGAGATGCAACAGCCCCCATGCCCCATGATCGAGAGGACGCCTTTCATCAAGCTCCCCCCATATGCCAACTCGTGACAACAGGGTTAAAATCTTATCGGAAAGCTCCAAATTTCCTGAAGCGGGATAGGATACCTGGTAAATTTCTTCCGGAAAATCGATATAATCATAAAGGATTTCATGCTTCTTGACAGCTGAAACCAACTGTTCATCACTTTCCCAATGGGCTGACAGAATGACTATTGCAGTTGGCTTCTCAATTTCTTTTGTATAAGCTTTTAAAAACTCGGTGTAGCTATTCTCTTCCAAGGCTAATAATGGCGTTCCATGTGATAAAAACAACGATGGCATCATAAAAACTTTAAATCCTTTCCAAACTATGATCTTTAAATTAAAATCCAATTACCTTTAATTTACTATAGTTGAGCTTGGCTTTCACTAATTAAATTGAACCTTTGGGGTTGTCTCATCTATCGTATCAAAGATATAGCCTTCTTTTTTTAGGATTTCTATTATCTTCGGCAGCGCTTTAACGGTATTTTTCATACTGTTGATATCATGCAGCAGGATATTAGCCTGTTTTTGATTTTTCAAGCCTCTTTGCACGGATGTGATGATTTGATGTTCGCTTATAGTAGGACTGATTCCATCCGTTGAATCTATATTCCAATCTGTATATATATACCCTTTATCCGTTAGCTGCTGAAGTATTCCATTAATGATTGGTTTTGTGCTTGCTTGTTGTCTCAGACGATTTCGTGATCCACCGGGAAGACGAACGATTCGGCTTTTTATTCCATAATCTTTTTCTAACATCGTTTCAAGACGATTTAAATCCTCAAAAAAACTATTCGTGGAACGATACACGATTGAATAGTCATGTGTATAGGAATGTAAGGCAATTTTGTGGCCTCTTCCTATCATTTCTTCATAGCATTTTTTTGCATATGGCTCTTCATTACCTTTAACAAAAAATGTTGCCTTTACTTGATACCGGTCTAAGATGTCCAGGATATCCATTGTATTCGTAGAAGGCCCGTCGTCAAAAGTTAAATAAACTGTCTTTTGGTTTTCTTTACTTTTGACGAGTGGAGTTATTTCTTCCGGAATTATTGCATGTACGGGTCCGGCAAGTGTTTCACTTAGGATCATTGAAAAACAGAATACTATCGTATATAAGTGCAATAATTTCTTCATAATTCTCCCCCTTGCTTTTTACCATTAAGGTGTACTATTCCAGGGGTTTCATGCATCAAATTTTTTTAGAATATAGGCATGGAATTATGGTCTTTAACAACTTCACTTTCTGTATCAGGAATTTATCACCATACTATTCTTAATGTGCTCTCGAAATTAACTCGCCATAATCAATAAGACAGCGGATTTAACCGCTGCCTTACTTATCTATCGACATTAAAATATCTAGCTTCAGGGTGTGCAAACACTATGGCGGAAACAGATGCCTCCGGTTCCATCATGAAACCTTCAGTCAATTCTACCCCAATATCCTGAGGCTGTAATAAGCGGAAGAGTTTTTCCTGGTCTTCCAGATTCGGGCAGGCTGGATACCCGAAAGAAAATCTTTGACCAATATACTTGGCAGCAAATCTCTCTTTCATGGTCATTTCGATAGAATCGCTAATTCCCAAATCGTCACGCATCATTTGATGGATTCTTTCAGCAAATCCTTCAGCCGTTTCGAGAGCAAGGGATTGTAGGGCATGATTTTTTAAGAAATCTCCCTCTTTCTTGAACTTTTCAGCCCACTTTCTAATGCCTCTTCCTGCTGTAACCAGGAAGAAACCAACATAGTCCATTTCGCCAGAAGAAATAGGCTTCGCAAAATCAGCCAGACAAAGGTTTGGACTTGTATCTTGCCTTGGAAAATCAAAAGTTTCCAATACTTCCTGATGATCCTCGGGATTGTATACCACTAATTTGTCACCATCACTTTGGGCGGGGAAAAATTGATATACTGCATTTAATCCATATTCAGGTTCGGATTTCAGGAATTCAATCAGCTCGTCAACCAAATCATTCAATTGTATAGCTTTATCGTTACCCTCCTTCAGTAATTCGGCCACCTTCCCTTTTAGACCCAGATGATGTCCAATCAACATCTGTCTATTGATATAGGGCTGAATGACTTCGAGTGGATATTTTTTTAGTATATGCCTTTTGACATCATGAGGTTTTTGGACCGGTACATTCCTTAGTGGAACCGCACTTACTGGCTTACGTTCCGGTTTTTCAATTAATGCGGCGATGGCAGCATTGGCTTTTGCCTTTTCACGTTTATTTTTCAGTTCCTCTAGGTATACCATTTTTCTGTTCGTATCATGTAGGATATTCGTAACGGCCAAACCATCCATCGCATCCTTAGAATATAGAACAGGCCCATCGTATTCGGGTGAGATTTTAAAATCGGTGAACTTACGGGATAATGCGGCACCACCCACCAAAATTGGGGTGTCAATCCCAGCCTGTTTCAAATCCTGTGCTGTTAAGATCATTTGCTGTGCTGACTTTACAAGCAGTCCCGATAAACCGATAATGGTAGGTTCATGCTTTCGTACTTCCTCAATGATTTGCTGTGGTGCAACCTTAATTCCAAGGTCCACGACTTCATAGCCATTATTGGAAAGAATGATATCGACAAGGTTTTTACCGATATCATGGACATCCCCTTTGACAGTGGCCAAAAGGATTTTCCCTTTTTTAGCATGATCCTCTGAATTTTCCATAAGCGGTTCAAGATGTGAAACAGCGGCTTTCATTGCCTCGGCACTTTGAAGCACTTCTGCCACAATAAGTTGGTTATCATTGAATAACCGCCCCACTTCGCTCATTCCATCCATCAATGGTCCATTAATGATTTCCAGTGGAGCATCACCACGCTCTATGGCTTCATTCAAGTCCTCGATCAATCCTTCTTTTGTACCCTCGATTATGTAGTTACCTAACCTTTCATCTAATGGAAGAATAATTCCATCATCTTTCTTTTCAGCTTTTTTACCACGATAAAATTCAGTGAAGGTTGCCAGTGTTTCTGTTGAGGTATCAAATAAAAGTGCTTCAGCAAGCTTCACTTCCACTTCTGGTATTAAAGCAAACCGTTCGAGTTTTTCCGTATTCACAATCGCGTAATCTAGTCCAGCTTTCGTACAATGATAAAGAAAAACAGCATTCAATATTTCCCTTCCACGTGAAGGCAAGCCAAACGAAACATTTGAAATCCCAAGAATCGTCAAACATTCAGGGAATTTTTCCTTGATTGCTTTAATTCCTTTTACTGTTTCCAATGCGGAGCCAATATATTGTTCATCTCCTGTACCGACTGGAAATACAAGGGGATCAAAAATCAAGTCACTTTTCTTTAGGCCGTATTTGTTTACAAGTAAATCCACTGAGCGAGTAGCTACTTCTATTTTTCGTTCGGCGTCTACCGCCATACCAATTTCATCAATCGTTCCTACTACGACAGCCGCACCGTATTGATGAATAAGTGGAACGATTTTTTCAAACCTCTCTTCACCATCTTCGAGATTGATTGAGTTTATGATGGATTTCCCTTGGGAATGTTTCAAGGCTTGTTCAAGAACGGCTTCATCAGTTGTATCGATGACTAAAGGGACCTTTACCTTTTTGACGACCTCTTCAATGAATTCTTTCATGTCACCGAACTCATCTCCATCAGGGTCTGCCAGACAGATATCAATGACATGCGCACCTTTCTTAACTTGTGCCCGGGCAATCTCCGCTGCTGGTTCGTATTTCTTAGCACGAATCAATTCCTTGAATTTACGAGATCCAATGACATTCGTTCGCTCTCCGACAAACAGGGGTCGCATTGAGTCGTCATAAATAAGCGGCTCGATGCCAGATACGGCATGACCATGTGCAACCTCAGGTAATTTCCGTGGTTGAATATCTTTAAGAACTCTTGAGAGCTCTTTAATGTGTTCAGGAGTAGTACCACAACAGCCACCAATGATATTGACCCAGCCTTTTTCTGCAAATTGTTTCATTTTCTCGGCTAGGGAAGTGGGAGATTCATGGTAATGCCCCTCTTCATCAGGCAATCCTGCATTTGGATAACAGCTAATCGCATTGTCGGATAGATCTGCTAGAGTACGGATATGGTCAATCATAAACTCTGGGCCTGTCGCACAGTTCAAACCGACAGCCAGAGGGTTCATATGCTCTACCGATAAATAAAATGCCTCTATGGACTGACCGGCTAACGTCGTTCCCATCGGCTCGATTGTTCCTGAAATCATTATCGGTACTTCCTTGCCAGTTTTAGCGATGGCCGATCTAATTCCAGAAAAGGCCGCCTTTACATTGAGCATATCTTGACAGGTTTCCACGAGTAATAAGTCTACCCCACCGTCTATAAGGCCAAGTGCCTGTTCCTCATATGAATCGGTCAATATATCGAAAGTCGTTCCACCTGTAACAGATAAAGTTTTTGTCGTTGGTCCCATGGAACCCGCTACATACCTGGGCCAATTATCACTTGAATATTTTTCACATGCTTTTACGGCAAGCTCTGCCGATACTTTATTAAGTTCATATGCAAGCGTGCTTAATTGATATTCTTCCAGCACTAAGCTTGTGGCACCAAAGGTATTAGTCTCTATAATATCGGCACCTGCCGCTAAATATTTTTCATGGATAGTTTGAATGATTTCAGGACGGGTTAACGATAAATACTCATTACACCCTTCGTATTGTTCTCCACCGAAATCCTCGGCCGTTAAATCTTCAGCTTGAATCATGGTGCCCATTGCTCCATCAAGAAGAAGAATCTTTGATTGTAATTGCACGTTAATTTCTCTTTTACTCATGTCCTGCCACCTCAGATGTTTGTTTACGATCATGATCCTTAATATATGTAGTAAGTTCCGCTGTCATTTCATAGCGTAAGAAAGGCGTTATTAAGTAAATTCCCTTGAACCTCTCTTGGGCTGCGTCTACCAATTCCCTTGCTATATTTATAGCTTCAATCCTTGATTTTACTGGATCAGCTCCCGCTGAGGCCATTGCTTTCCGTACACTGTCAGGTAATTTAATCCCCGGTATTTCATTATGGATGAATTCGGCATTCCTCGTACTGGTAAGGGGCATTATCCCCATGAAAATCGGTGTTTCCAAATGTTTTGTCGCCTGATAGACTTCTTCTATTTGTTCTACTGAATAAACTGGCTGTGTCAAAAACGAATGAGCACCGCAAGCGATTTTCTTTTCCATTCTCTGAACAGCCTTATCGAGATATTTCACATTTGGATTAAAAGCTGCGGAAATCTTGAAATTAGCCCGTTTCCCTAGACTTTGTCCGGAATAGGAGTAGCCCTCATTGAATTGCTTAACCAGACTTATCAAATCGAATGAAGATAAATCATAGACAGACGTTGCCCCCGGGAAATCACCAATCTTAGAAGGATCCCCAGTGATAACTAAAACTTCATCCAGCCCGACCGTATGCAATCCCATTAAATGGGATTGTAACCCAATAAGATTTCGGTCCCTGCACGTAATATGGACCATCGGATTCACCCCTAATTCAGCCTTTAATAAATTGGCTAAGGTCGAATTCGATATCCTTGGTGAAGCAAGTGAATTATCAGCTAAAGTAATGGAATCCACCCCAGCTTTTTTCAAGGCTTCAGCTCCTGCCATAAACGTTTCGATTCCTAACTTTTTCGGTGGATCAAGCTCAACTAGGATCGTTCTATCCGTTTTTGCCTTTTCATGAAGAGCTAATTCTTGTTTTTGGTTATTCACTTCAATAATTTCTATATGTCGAGCTTTCGTAATTTTTTCCTTGACTGGCGCTAAAGTGCCAATCATTTCGTTCACAGCTTGTATATGTAGTGGTGTCGTACCACAGCAACCCCCTATAATGGTTGCTCCTTGTTTTCGTAATTCGAGTGCACTTGAACCGAAATATTCTGGTTCCGCTTTATAGACCAGTCTCCCATCCACATAATCTGGAAGACTTGCATTAGGATAGATGGCAATCGACGCCTGCATAGGCAATTTCACTTCTTCCAGTGCCCTTATCATATGATGGGGGCCCAGACGGCAATTCACCCCAACGACATCTGCACCTAGGTACTCTAGCTTTTGAAAAGCTTCATTCAAATGAAATCCATTTTGAAGATTTCCAAGTTCATGCATCGATACATTTGCAATAATCGGCAGGTCCGTTTCCTTTTTAGCAATTTGAAGCACCGTTTCAAGCTCTTCAAAATCATAGAATGTTTCAAGAAGAATTCCATCGGGATCTTCCAGGAGCAAACTGTATAATTGTTCTCGAAAACCCCGTTTTATTTCTTCTATACTTAAATCCGATTTACGTATACTACGCTGGGCCCCAATTGTACCAAAAACATAAGCCTTCCCTTTCGCTACTTGTTTAGCAAGGCTGACTCCTTGGCGATTGATCCGACTGACTTCTTCCTCCAGCCCATACCGTTTCAATTTATTGAAATTGGCACCATATGTATTGGTTTGCAGAATATCTGCACCCGCTTCTAAATAGGCCCTATGTATAGACTCAATTTTATCAGGATTGGTGCAATTTATTTCCTCATAACATTGATCGATTCCATAGGAGTACAACAACGTACCCATCGCGCCGTCTCCAACTAGCATTCTTTCCTTCAATTCACTACGAAAATCCAATTAGTACACCCTCTCTTAAAAACACTATGGTTTTTGTCGGTTTCTATGAGTGTGAGAGTAAAGAAAAAAAACCTTCTCAAAGAAGAAGGCTTTTTTCGAAACATTCTCCTCATCTATCAAGCTCTGCTTGCTGGATTTAGCACCTTTGCCTAGGCTGGTTGCTGAGGTTTCATCGGGCCAGTCCCTTCACCTCTCTCGATAAGATTTATTAAGTTTAATTTTCTAAACATTTCAAAATTTATTTATATTTAATTTACATGAATCATCTGATAATTTCAAGAGTATATTTATCATTTTTTCATTTTCTTCAGACTTTTTAACGATACATCCTTTTAGAAAGCAAGGCTCCCCATTCTTCCGACAAGGATTCAATGGAAAGCAAGGACATTGCCCCCTCCTCCCCATCACGCTTATGAAGGATGACATCCGTTGCATAAAGTACCGTAACCTTATCTTGAAGCCGATCCAATAACACGATATCATCTTGTTGGCCAATTACCCCTTCTTGTATAACCCTAGCAAAATAGCCAGTTAGATTAGTGTCCATCACCAATTTCAAAAACTCTGGCTCTTTGTTAAAGTGGGAGATGGTCGAGCAAGGAATACGCCCCTGTGTAATCTGAATAACGGTCCCGCCAATGCGATAGATATCGCCTATAAACGTTTGACGTTCAGTCATTCCAGCAATCGTCAAATTCTCCCCAAATGCAGGGATGGAAAGCTGCTTATTGAATGTTCGATTCCATAAATCATAATGCTCAAAGGGATAAAAACATAGAGCACGGTCAGGCCCTCCATGGAACTTTCTGTTACCCACTCCATCCCTATCAATCCCTGATTTTGTTACGGTGATATAGTCGATGGCCTTCTTATCCATTGCCGTTTTGATCTTTACCCCCGAAAGCTCCTCCTCTTTTGGCATCCCAATTTGAAGAGACATGATTTTACGATTTTCCATTGGACATCTTCCATTTCTTTTAAATTTCCAGATTGCAATAAAGAAACATTCTTTATATTCAATCTATTCAATTATTTGATTATACCAAAAAAAAGCAATAACCTCTTTACTAGGTATAAAATTCGATGTGAAAAGAGAATGATATAAAAATAATCCCTTTGTTTTAGTAATTTAGTTGCTATTTCCAAATTAATTATGATAGAATATGAACACAATATATAGTCGAAAAAGACAATCCGTCGCCTATATGTTGATTCACGATTAATTTCCTCATTGTCGCTCTTTAGGGGGCGAATTTTTTTGTCTCCTTTTAAAAAGGGTGGAAAACTGTAGATCCTTACTAATTATTTATACCTAACAAGTAACTACCAAATTGAACAGGCGACCTTCTTTTAATGAAAATTTATAGGTGCGATCATTACTTTCCTCACAGTACACCACTTTTTTGATAATTTTGGTGATTTTCTTATGCCTTCATTTTCCCCTTAGCTTCTATTTTTTCGCCCCTTATATTCCAGGTATCGTAACAGCCATGCCGATATCGTTAGCCAAGCAGCTCCGGCAACAAAACCTGCCACAACATCGCTCGGGTAATGCACCCCTAGATAAATGCGGCTCCATCCAATGACCAATGAAGCCAAAAAAGCCAAAAACCATATAATGCCGTTCATATATTTACTTTTGACGATTCGTAAACATACAACTGCAATGCTTCCGTAAACGATAACCGAAGCCATAGAGTGACCACTAGGAAAACTATATCCGGAAACGGATAATAATGGAGCGATATCGGGTCTTTCCCTTTGAAAAAGATATTTTAGCCCCCAATTAAATACCCCACCCATTGCTGAAGTGATTATTAAGTATAAAGCAAGCTGTTTTCTTCTGTATAAGGCCAAAATCAAGGCAAATATACCAATTAGTACGACTATCCATGTCACCGACCCAAAAAATGTGAGCGTAGTCACAAAGCTGATAAATTGTTCACTAAAGGGCACTTGGATGAAATTGATAAGGACTTTATCAAATTCGATTAACTCCCCTTCCTTCAGTTCTTCCACAATTTCAATAAAAATGAAAAAATAAACTAGGATTAAACCAGCCATCATGGCAATATAAAGAAGTTTTTTTGAAATATGTATGCTAAAAAAGTTATGCATTCTCGGACACCACCTTTTCCCTCATTTATCACGCTACCTCTAGGATAAAACAAAAAAAGCCTAAGCGATAGATTTCGCTCAGGCTTTTTTTACGCTTGTTTCTTTTTAGGCTCCGCTCTTTTGCGTGTCGTCTTTTTCTTTACAACCATTTTCTCCGGCTTCGTCCTGTCAATGGACGCTTGTAAAGCTGCCATTAAATCCGTCACATTATTGGCCACGGGTTCTTTAGATTTTGCTGTAATGGTTTTCTCGCCAGTTTTCTTTGATTCAATCAATTCAAGCAAAGCTGTTCTATAATCATCTTTGTATTTAGTCGGATCAAACGTCGATGTCAACTGATCAATTAATAATATGGCCGTATCGATTTCTTTTTTTGCAATGGCATCATTAGCAGGAATATTAGGAACGTCGGTTGCAGAACGAACCTCATCAGGGTAATGAATGGTTTCCATCAACAATGTGTTATCCACGACCCGAAGGATAGCCATTTGTTCTTTGGAACGAATGATGATTTTAGCGAGACCAACCTTGCCTGACTCCAAGAGTGCTTCCCTCAAAAGAGAATAGGCTTTTGTACCGCCATCGTTTGGAGACATATAATAGCTTCGGTTGAAATAGATTGGATCAATTTCCTCTATTTTAACAAAATCAATGATTTCCACTGCCTTATCTTCATTTTGTTTTTTTAATTGCTCAAGTTCATTGTCTTCTAGGACAACAAACTTTCCTTTTGTATACTCAAACGCACGAACAATATCATCCTTGCCTACTTCTTTCTGGCAAACTGGACAAACCTTTTCGTATTTTATCGGTGAATGGCATTCCTTATGCAAAGTTCGTAAGGATATATCCTTATCTTCCGTTGCCGCATGAAGCTTTATCGGGATATTCACCAAACCAAAAGAAATGCTGCCTTTCCATATTGTATGCAAATTCCTCACCTCATCGTTGATTAATTGATTCACTGTTATTATCATTCCCATTTCTTTCAAAAAAATTATATCTCAACTCTTAAAATTAAGATTTTATGGGGAAAATACTAATAAACGCAATGAACGGAGGGAAAAATGTGATAAAACCAATGTTGCCCACCTATCATCCAGAAGCTCCTTGTTCTAAGGAATGGATATATGAAGTCAAATATGATGGCTTTCGGGCCATTTTAACGATTGAAGAAAGTAAAGTGGCAAAGCTGACGAGCCGGAACGGAAAAGAGTTGCTGCCTCTTTTTCCGGAAATCGGTGAATTCCTAGAAACCTTGAACCTCGAAGGTATACTTCCCCTTCAACTAGATGGAGAACTAGTTTGGCTAACCAATGAAGCCAAGGCAGACTTTTCCGAGATACAGTGGCGTGGACGTTTGAGAAACCAAACATTGATATCCGAGGCTTCCACCCTCTCCCCATGCCGATTCATAGTGTTTGACTTACTAACCTTAAATGGAAAAGACATTACCAAACAAAACTTGTCGGAACGGAAAGCTTTGTTGAAGGGCTTAGGAAAGAAACTTCATTTCCCAGAAAATCCTAGCCCCCATGAAGAAAGCCCAATCCAACTGATTGGAAACTATGATACTGCAAATGAATCGATGAACAAGGTCATTCTCATGGATGGGGAAGGGATTGTAGCCAAGAACATCAACAGCATATGGCACGAAAAACGGTCAACCTCCTGGATCAAGGTGAAAAATTGGAGGGTATTCCCCTGCTTTATCACTGCTCTTCATAAAGAAAACGGATATATTTCAATTTCCGTTTATAAAGACGGTGTAATTACCCCGATTGGGAGCGTCAAAAATGGCATGAGTGCCCAGGATAAAACCATTTTACACGAATTGATTAAAAAAAATGCCGTCGAAGAGAATGCGAAGTTCTTTTACCTCCATCCTTCCATTTGTATCGAAGTGCAATTTCTGCATGTTCATGAAGAAAATGAATTACGGGAGCCTCAGTTTTCCCAGTGGCTGTTGCAAACGATACCAAGTGAATGTACTTGGGAGAGGTTCCTTATCAGTCAATTTACTTTTCCGGAGTCGGTCCATATAACATCACCAGATAAACCGATTTGGGCATTTAAGGATAGAAAGGTGATAAAAGTTGAATACCTCCAATATTTACGGGAGGTGTCATCTCATTTCTTGCCTTTTCTAGCCGACAAACTTCTGACAACAATTCGTTACCCTCATGGCGCAATGAACCCTGAACGTTTTTTTCAAAAAAATAAGCCAGAGTATGCGCCCGCATCGATTCAAACGTTCCTGAATGAAGACATCGAGTATATGCTATGTAATGAACTGGAAACATTGCTTTGGTTTGGCAACCAACTTGCCTTGGAGTTCCATGCACCATTTCAGAAAGCTGGCTCTACTAAACCAGATGAAATTGTATTGGATCTTGACCCTCCCTCGATTGAGTATTTTAACTTGGCGATTCATGCCGCTCTTGAAATAAAGAAAGTCTTGCTTCCATTACATATAGAAGCATTCGTAAAAACTTCAGGAAATAAGGGATTACAGATTCATATTCCACTACCGGAAGATACTTTTACTTATAAAGAGACACATATTTTCACTGATTTTCTTGGTCAATACTTAATAAGCTCCTTTCCAAATGACTTTACCTTAGAGAGAATGAAGAAAAATCGACAAAATCGACTTTATCTCGATTTTGTCCAACATAGTGAAGGGAAAACCATTATCGTCCCTTATTCCCCTCGTGGAAATCATTTCGCCGGGGTAGCCACTCCCTTATCATGGGAAGAAGTGAATGAAAACCTTAGACTGGAAGATTATACAGTGGAAACTGTACCTAACAGGATCAAAAGGTTGGGCTGCCCCTTCAAGAATTACAGGCAGATTGATAACGGCCCAGCATTTCTAGAGGTTTTATCCTTCCTTAAACAACAAAAGGGGCCTTATAAGTCCAAAAAATAAAACAGGTGAAGAAAAACGAATCGTTTTTCTTCACCTGTTTTTCTTTTTTTAAAATAATTTACTGATTTGACAGCCTTTTGTCCCTTACCATTTCGTTTTCAAAAAGCTTTGTACTTCATCCTGCATCTTTGCATATAATTTTGTTTCCTCTTCATATTCATGTTTTTCAAGCACTGTGAAAACCTCTGGCTGATCGATGTCTATTTCAAGCAACGCTTTGAACTCATAGGTTGCATTTCCAATCAGGTCAATGGAATACGCATTACTCTCTTCATCATGGTGAACGATACATTTCACTTTTCCACCGTTGTTATAAACGGAAATTTCCTGTTCAAGCGAATTAAGTCCAATCGAGCAAGTAACCAGACTTGAAGCCGACATCGCAGTTCCACAAGCATTCGTGAAGCCTACACCTCTTTCGAAGGTACGAACATAAATGCTCCCAGGTGTCAGTTCTTTTACAAAACTGACATTGACCCCATCCGGAAACAGGTCATTCGGTTGGTTCACTTTCGTGGCAAGCTCTTCCTGTAAATTACTTTGCAATACATCGCTATCCACTAAGGTGATCAAGTGTGGATTTGGGACAGCCAATGCCGAAAATAGGAGGGAATCATGCAACTCAGGGAGCAATTCATTTAACAACTGATCCTTTTCTATTGCAAGCGGAAGATCCTTGACCTTAAAGCTGACCGGAGAAATTTCCACTTTGAATGTTGGAATTCCCGCATAAATATCATCCGTTTTTTCGACGAGTAAATTCACTTTCATCGTCTCAACAGTCATTTTATCAAGCCCTAAAACGTCATTCGTATACCTGGCCACACACCGAAGTCCATTACCACACATGGATGCTTCTGATCCATCTGCATTAAATACCCGCATTCTGGCATCTGCATGCTCACTTTTCATGACAAATAGAATGCCATCCGCTCCAAGCTTTTCTCTATTGCAAAGGACCTTCGCTAATTTTTCGCGTTCTTCCTCTGTAAAGGTCAGAGTTGTTGTTAATTCATCAATAATTAAAAAATCATTGCCCGATCCATGAATTTTAAAACCTTCAATTAACATCCTGTCACATCCTCAATGCTGTTCTTTTATTTTAAATATTCTTTATCATAGCATTATAAGTTCGAACATGTCATCGGGAAAATTCCAATTAAGCGAATATTCCATCAAGAAAGCCGAGTTGCCATACAATAAAAAGCCTGTGGAGGCAATGCTACCCACTCCACAGACTCTTCAATTCATATTAACCTATTATGAAATAGATAATAAACAGTATAGCGCTAACATACATTGGACCTGAAACTTCTTTCGCCTTACCTGTGACCACTTTCAGGAATGGGTATAGAATAAACCCGAAAGCCATTCCATCTGCAATACTGTAGGTAAATGGAATGAAGGTAATGATAAAAAGTGCGGGGATGCTTTCTGTATAATCGCTAAAGTCCATTTTCTTAAGATTTTCAAGCATGAGCATGCCGATAATGATTAAAATTGGCGCAATGGCACTATCCGGAATCACCTTAATTACCGGAATAAATAAAAGTGACAGAAGAAACAAGAACCCCGTGATGACTGATGTTAAACCGGTCCTGCCCCCTGAGGCGATGCCTGCAGCGGTCTCAACAGTGGCTACCGTCGGACTGGAACCGATAGGGCCAGAAAGAAGAACGGAGACACTCGTTGCCTGTAGAGACTTCTTATAAGCCTCCGGACGTTCGATGCTGTTCACATGTCCGTGTACAAGACCAATGTTTTCAAAGATTAGTACCATGGTCATCGCAAAAACACTTATCCAAAATTCAATTCGCCCCACCTCGATAAATGTCAGTGAAAAAAAGAGTTCACTATAAGAGGCTGTATCCAAACCGGAAAAGTGGATATTCGAGATTTCAATCGTGCCAAAAAAGTAAGCTATACAGCTACCTATGATGATCGTGATCATAAAGTTTCCTGGGACATTTTTAATAAATAAAGCAATGGCAAGTAAAAATGTCAAAATCGTTGCTAGAACAGATGGGTCACTCAAATGACCAAGTCCAAGAAGCGATGAAGAACCCCTTGTAATAATCCCACCCTTTTCCAAACCGATTAACAGCAAAAATAAACCAAGACCAACAGAAATGGCGTCTTTTATTGAACCTGGAATGGAATCATTAATCAATTTCGAGAACTTTGTAAAAGCCACGATTACAAAAATGAGGCCCGAAACAAAAACAGCTCCAAGAGCCGATTGGAAGGATAAGCCCATTCCTTGAACCATTGTGTACGCGAACAGGGCATTGACGCCCATACCGGGGACGATGATTATTGGTACATTAGCCCACAACCCAATCAAGATACAACTCACTGCGGAAAGGATAATGGTTGCAATCACAGCTCCATTAATAGGTATACCTGCTTCAGATAAAATCAGGGAATTCACGACGAGAATATATACGATTGTGAAATAACTAACCACACCGGCAAGAATTTCACGTTTTCCATTTGTTCCATATTGGGAAAAATGAAAAAACGTTTCTAAATTTGTGTTCTTCATGTAGTATCCTTACTATGTTGTCCCTCGCCCACCCGCTTGTATAAGTGACAAACTGCACTTCGTGATTTTAACAAATATTCATTTAAAAATAAATAGAAACTCTTAAAAATGAAAAAGCTGATGGGATAATTCCATCAGCTTTTGGTACATTGTTTTTATTATTTTTCTATGTGGTCATAACCGTTAACGACCAGTTCCAATTTGCCTTTATCCGGAGAAATGATAAGTCCATGGACAGGAACATTCTTTGGAATCAGAGGATGGCTTTTAATAACCTCTACACTATTTTTTAAACTTTCATAAACATCATCAAATCCACGAAGCCAACTCTTGATATCGATGCCTGAAGCTCCGATTGTATCGATTGTTTCCTTTTGAATGCCACGTTCTACCATTTTTTCTACCGTAACATCAGCATTAACAGAAGCCATGCCGCAATCATGATGAGGGATGACGAACACTTCATCCGCCTTCAATTCATATATAGCAATCAAGATACTACGCATGACGCTACCAAACGGATGAGAAACAATCGCTCCGGCCGTTTTCAATATTTTCACATCACCATTTTTGACATTCATTGATTTTGGTAACAGCTCAACAAGGCGAGTGTCCATACAACTGACGATAACCATTTTCTTTTCAGGGAATTTGTCTGTTTTGTACTTAACATATTCCTCTTTTTCAACAAATTGCTCATTATAATCTAGAATTTCATTAAGTAAACTCATACCTTCACCCTTTTTCTATGTATTCTATTATGTATTACTATTTGATTATATCAAATCTTTAGACTATTAGCCAAAAAAATTGCCTAATGCTAACCTGATGCTAAAAGGAACGATGATGATGTACGGCTACACAAACCCCAGATCGCAAGTTTGCAATCCTCCTCCATACGCAAAGGGAAACTAAGAAGAGGTGTATTGGCCTTGAATATCGTTTCCCAATCCTTCGACAGCACCATACTTGATAGCCACCTTCTTTCCGGTGCCACTCATAATTTCAAAAGAATAAGAACCCTGCTGAAGTTTGTATGGATATCCATTCATTCTTGTCATAATTATAAATCATTCTATTGATCTTCACGAGGGACTTTGTACCGTTTTCTTCATAATAACCAATGAGTTCGCCTCTTCGGTTCATGGCCGATACTTTATTGATAACCCCTCCTTTTTATTATACTCGGCTAGTAAATGACCCTTGTTCCATCATAAAAAAAGGGATCCGCCTAAGCAGAATCCCCCGATGTAAAACTTATAAAATCCTAAATATGAAGGGAATGCGATAGTCGACCCCTTCATAAGCTCTGACTGCAGCTATAATTGTAAATACAACTAAAGCTATACCTATGACCGGTAATAGTACTGCACCAATCAATATGATTACAAGTAGACCAGCGACGATGGAATATACCGTATAAGAGATAAAGAAGTTCAAATATTCCCTTCCGTGATAATCTACAAATTGGGATGAATCCTTCTTAACTAACCATATGACTAAAGGACCGACAAAAGCGGTAAAAAAGCTAATTACATATATTAGGGCAGCAAACACTCTTTCATCTTTAGTGGGCATGTGTTCTGTTCCTCCTTTCTTATATGAAATAATACGATTCAAAAAGCAATTAGTTTCATTTCTTACATGTTTTTTTAAAAAAAGTAAGTCTTTTTTCCCCCATCTTAAAACGTTAACGGATAAAAAACCGAATAAGTTGGCCCTTCCCACGCATACAGATTAAATAGTGGATTGTCCACGTAAGAATGGAGGGATATATTTGCTAAATGAATTCCAGGCCTTCATCCTTGGAATCATCCAGGGCTTAACTGAGTTTTTACCGATTTCAAGTACAGGCCATTTATATCTGGGGAGGCACATTTTCCATCTTGACGAAGCTGGCATCTTTCTAGATACTATGCTACACATTGGAACTTTACTTGCTTTATTGGTCGTTTACAAAGATGAAATCATATTCTTATTGAAAAATCCATTCTCAAAATTGACGCTTCTTCTGGTAATAGGAACGCTTCCGGCTGTTATTGCCGGTCTCCTTTTAAGTGATTGGTTTGACAGCCTTTCAAAAACAGGGTTGACGATTGGTTGGGAATTCCTCGTAACCGGAATGATTCTATGGTGGGCCGATGGAGTCAATAAAGGGAATAAGAAACTAGATGATATCTCCATAAAAGATTCCTTTATCATCGGTACCTTTCAGGCGGCTGCAATCATGCCTGCCTTATCACGTTCCGGATTGACCATCGCAGCTGGTCTTTTTTGCAGGCTTGACCGGGCAACAGCCGCCTATTTTTCTTTTTTACTTTCCATCCCTGCTATTTCCGGAGGAATCGTCTTTCAGATGAAACCCATTTTCACGG
The DNA here is from genome assembly GCF_050278025.1 of Peribacillus sp. NPDC097197. NCBI lineage: Bacteria > Bacillati > Bacillota > Bacilli > Caryophanales > Bacillaceae > Peribacillus > Peribacillus sp. NPDC097197. The sequence continues at coordinate 185,639 of NZ_JBNNST010000002.1, forward strand.
GAGAGGTTGAAAGGATCCCTTTCATGGCTCTTTTGATTGGGACCCTCGCTGCCGCAATCTTTGGATATATAGCCGTAGTCTGGATGATTGATTTCTTAAAGAAACGATCTTTGAAGGTATTTTCCATGTATGTCTGGGCACTCGGTACGATAATTTTATTCATGCAATTCACTGGACGATTTTAACAAAATAAAATAGCAACTTTTCTTAGTAAAATGCTGACAATCGGGCTCAAAATCAAGTTGAATGCTAACCAAAACCTTCCCAATTTCCACCTTCAAAAAAAAGTTAGAAATTGACGAAAAAAAAGGCAAAAAACCTATTCCCAAACCGTTTATTTTTTAGTATTATACCTTCGTAAGGTTCTTTAGATTTAAATACTTTCTGAAAATAAAAATAGGGAAGGCAAATGGTGCGCCACCGGTTTCCGGTTCTAGTGGGTTCGATTCCCACCCCGAAATTTTTTGATGAACGACTTAAAAAATTTCGAGGGTGGGCAGCGGCTACGCATAAGGACTGCCCTCAAACGGAGGGACGGAAATGTTAAAAAAGAGAGATTTTGCAGATTGTTTTTCTCTTTATGAACACATGACTCATCCAGATGTCTTCCCTTTCGTGCGCCATAAAGTAGATTCATATGAAGAATATGTATTCATTACTAAGCAAACGATTGAGGCTGAAGAAAAAGGTGAGCTCATTTCACGAACAATCTTAGATGAATGGGAAAATCCCGTTGGTTGTATTTCTTTATACGATATTGAAAACGGAGCTGGGTTCCTAGGTACATGGCTTGGAAAACCTTTTCATGGTAAAGGGTATAATGCCGTTGCCAAAGACGCCTTCTTCAAGGAATTATTTTTTGAGCTCGGCATGGAAACGGTTTTTATGAGGATTCGCAAAATAAATATCCGTTCCATTAAAGCAGCCGAAAAGCTTCCCTATGCGATCAAGGCAAATGAAACCAGAAAAGCTCTCTATGATCAAATAAATCAAAAGGAAGACATTTATGATTTATTTGAAATTCCCAAGGATTTATACACCTTGCATATCCTTAGACAGGATAATGATGAAGACCAGCAATTACTTGAAGCTTAATCTTAATAAAGGCATGCCAACTCTTTCTTACGAAAGAAAAGGTACCCTATCATTTATATACAGAAAACGGAAGCGTCCCGGATTTGGGACGCTTTTTTTATGTTTATTTACATTTCCCCCTCTTTTAGCCATATGGAGTACAATTTTTCTGGGCCGAATAAGCATATACCCTATTAATTTACTCAATCTTTTTCTATAATAAATACAATTGACCAATTACTAAATACATTCAAATAGTCATGGAAAGGATCTAATTATGAAAAAAATCATTCTTTTTATCATCCAGCTTTTCCTGTTGGTTATCATTTGTGAACTAGGGATTTATTTATCCAATTTCTTCAGTTTGCCCATTCCAGGAAGCGTAATTGGCATGCTTATATTATTCATTTTATTACAAACTAAAATTTTAAAAGTGGAGTGGGTTGATATTACATCAACCTTTTTAGTCAAACATCTGGCCTTTTTCTTCATTCCGATTTCTGTAAGCTTAATGACCATGGGTTGGCTCTTTCTAAAATACGGACTTCCCTTAGCCCTAACACTGCTAATCAGTTTGATTATCGGGTTCATCGTATCATCCCTGGTCGTCCAAAAGTTCTCCCGTAGAGAAGAGGTTAAACAGCGTGACAACATTCATCACACTTTATAGTATAATGATTACAATCATAGCCTATGCTATCGGTAGGAAAATATACAGTACACATCCTTCACCTTTTACGACGCCTGTTTTTTTTGGAACAGTCACTATTATTCTCGCGTTGCTAATAAGTGGGTTGGATTTCAATGACTATACCCCAGGCAAAGACATCATCACGTATTTCTTAGGACCGGCTACTGTTGCGTTGGCCGTTCCTCTTTATAAAAATAGAGCCATAATCGCAAAATATGCGATACCAGCAATCAGCGGCATGGTTCTGGGTCTTGCCGTGACATTAACCCTTGCCTTAACCATCGCCAAAGCCTTAACACTTCCGCTTTATATCCTTCAGGGATTGGCGGTTAAGTCCATTACAGTTCCTATTGCCGTGGAAATCACCAAAATTTATGGCGGAAACCCTAATATTTCTGCAGCTTTCGTCATTTTAACCGGTGTTTTAGGCACGATGATCGCACCTAAATTGATGGATAAACTGAACGTCACGATGCCTTTCGCCCGTGGCATTGCTTATGGCACAATTGCACACGGACTTGGGACTGCCCAAGCAACACAGGAAAGTGAATTTACAGGAGCGGTCGCAGGTGCGGCAATGGCCCTTTCCGGCATCATCATTTCATGCTTATTTCCACTAATTAATCATTTTCTCTAGCATGATAAAAAATCCACATCGTCATTTGCCGATGTGGATTTTTTATGAAAAGATTCTGACTGAGGACCTAGCCTATTTCCCATCATTCCCAGGCAATTTTGAACTTTTAAACGGATGGTAATCAAGTGTACCAGCGTTGGTCAGGTTAACTGTTATGTTAATTTGGTCAATTGAATTTCCCTTCAAATAATCATTTGGTTCCTTAAAGCCTTTAGCTTGCCAAAATTTCAATTCTTTACGGTATAGAGTTCTCCCCAGACCCAGTGGATCTCCATTCCGTTTTAAGCCTATTTTATATGTCTTTTCAATTTCTTTTCTTATATAGTCTTGAACTACATTTTCAAAGTTCTTTAAAGGTTCTGCATTTGACATTTCCAAGATACTCCCATTAATATGTATATCCAGGTTGTATTTAGCTTCATTATCTTTAATGAACGGTTTGATTTTCACTTTAGGGTGGGATAATGAGATGTAATTTGTGCCGTCACCTTTTTTAAATTCAAGTGGTGTTCTATTCGTATCTTCCGTTACCCAGCGCAATCCTTTTAAATCATCAATGGAATACCAATTTAACGATTTTTTATAATACAGGACAAAAGCTCCGTCAATCATGAAAGTCCTGCGCTTTTTCTTGTCCTCGGTCCAATCCTTTTCACTAAAAGAAATCGTCGGAAGGATCGTAGTTATCGAAACGTCCCTGTAAGTGGAAATAAAGGTTCTCAATGAAATCGGTTTAATATAGGAAATGTTTTCATAAACCGCTTTTGGAAAATGCAGCTCTGAATATAAAGGCGTTAAATTGAAAAAACCTTTAATAGCAAACAATTCCTTCAATGGCTTGTTCGTCGCAAAAATATTACTTGAATACCGAATCAAATTATATCTGAATGCGGCATCAATTATATCATTTATATTGTGCTTTAACGCCCTATCCGTCAACACAAAGGTCGAAACTTGACCAAGGTATAATCGTTGTTGTGCCGACTGATACAAATGGTTTATTGCCTCGGCAATGGATTTCCCTGAATGTTTCCCGACATACACCTTTCCCGGTTCTGTACTCTTGTTTTCTTGCTTGGCTACACCAGATAAGTCAACCAACTGTACATATACCTCATACTTGCCATCAAGATAATCCACTCCTAAAGTAGTCACGTAATGGATATCCTGAATATCCTTATAATCCCAACATCCCGTTAAAAGTGTAAAGGCCGATAAGATGAGAAAAAGCTTCGACAATCGTCGTGTCACTGTTTACTCCCCCTTTTCCGTTTGGTCTAGAGCGCCTTTAGTTCTTTTCTTAACATTCCATGGGATTTTTATAAAAGCATCTGAAACTTTCGAAAGACTTGGAGGTGAAAGTTCATTCATATAAGGTACTCCAAACGACTCGAGAGAGGAAACCCAAAAAGTGACGAATATAAATCCAATAAGTAAACCATAAATACCCAGAATAGAACTAAGTATTAAGATTAATAAACGGATGATTGATACGACCCCTGTCAAAGATTGATTAACCAAGGTGTAGGAAGCCACTGACGTGACTGCAGCGATGACAAGCATTGTTGGAGATGTCAATCCGGCACGAATGGCTGCGTCACCGACGATTAAACCACCAACGACTGCAACAGTCTGGCCAACTGCTTGTGGTAACCGTACTCCCGATTCACGGAACAACTCGAATAACCCTAGCATGAGAAACATTTCAAGCGCAACAGAGACAGGTAGTCCCAATCTGGAGATACTGACTGTTGCAAGTAAAGGAAAAGGCAATTGGTCTATGTTATACGCCGATAATGCCACCCAAAAACCTGGAAGCAATATAGAACACACCAATCCAAAGACTCGTAGAAGCCTTTCTAAAGAAACGAATATGAAAGGAAGGCTTGAATCTTCGGCCGCTTTAATCTGAAGCAATAATGTTGTCGGTGCTATGATGACGGTGGGTGAACCATTCATAAGTACAATGAACCTGCCTTGGTTTAATGATCCCACGCAAAAATCGGGTCTACTCGTATAATGAGTCAGTGGGAACAGCCTGAAATTTGCCTTTGAGATCAACTCCTCAAGCTGTTGATTACTAATCAATACATCAATATCAATTTCATTCAGTCTTTTCCTTACCAGCTTAACAAGTTCAGGATTTATTATGTTCTCTATATACATTAGGGCGACTTTTGTTTGGGTGCTCTTCCCAATGGTAAACTCTTCATAGGATAGCGAAGCTGTTCGCATCCTTTTACGTATGAGAGCCACATTCGTTGCAAGATCTTCCACAAACCCATCCCGTGGGCCCCGAAGAGAAATTTCAAATGATGATTCCTCCGGACTCCTGTTTGGAATGTCTGGTAAAGGTAATGCAAAAAGCTGCTGTGTAACTTGGAAAAAAATAAGGATTTCCCCGCTGAATACCCGTCTACTTATGTCCTCTTTATCAATCGGACTGCAAGAAAGCTCTGTCAAAGTCAAAGAAGGATGAAATGGAGGCTCGAGCTTTTCATGATCATCCTTTTGCTCCAGCATAACGTGAATGTATTGCAATACATTATTATTCAATTCAATTGTATCTACCATTCCGGGGTAATAAAATAAGAGGATGTTCGCTTTTTTATTCTGTTCACTTTCCATTACCCTAAATAAAATATCCGAACTATTCCTGAAAAGCTCTCGAAAAACTTCTTCCGTATAATAGTATGGTTTATCATGGGCGCTTTTGAATCGTTTCATCAGGAACCACCTTTCGTTTAGGTTTCATCTTGGCTGCCACTGTAAATAAAAGAATAAGAATAATGAGCAAAAAGAAAGTACCCAGAAAATAATAGTTCTTTAAGAATGTATAAAAATGAATATCGCTTAAGGGAATTACATTGATAATAATCATCATTATTGCCAGGACCAACAGGATCCCTTTCTTCATATTCGCTGTTTTTACTCTTAATAAATCCGGAAGTAAAAACATCGCCATTGATACCCGAATAAAGGCGCCAGCAATCCATTGATATATGGAAAAAAAGTCTGTATGGGCAATGTACTTCCCGATAGTCAACAAGCGCCATTGTTCATAAGCCGGATATCGCATTTCGCTAGAAAGAATTGGGCCGAACTCAATAATGGCACCGGTAAGCGGGCCAAGGATTAATACCGTGATGATGCCCATCATCCCCAATACCGTTTTCAGTTTAATGGCCTCTCCATTTGAAAGATGATGCTGAAATAATATAACGATAATCAACTCCAGATATCCATTTGCAATGAAGTACATTGATTTAATCCCAAAGAAATAACCCTGCTCAAATAGTGGAAAGAGAAAATCATAGTTTTTTTCGGGTATATTACCAGTAGCTACAAAGATACCTAAAACAATCACAATGGGTAATAAAATCGCTGAATTAATGGCAATGGTCTTAAGGTTAGAATACGCAAGCACGGCACATATACACGCAAAAGGTATAATAATGGCGATTGAAGGTGTTTCTGGCAAGGACGTGGTACGGACCCAGTCAACCATATCTTTAGCCGTCGTCAAGATGATCGTGATCAAATATACTGAAAGCACGAAACATATTACCTTTGTAAACCGTTTTCCCATTCGATTTGCCAACCAGGGAAAAAGATGCTCCGTTTTTTTCTTCTTTAAAATCCAATACAGAAGGAACGCCCAACCAATAGATAAAACACCTGTGAGAACAGCAAATATCCAAGCATCTCTTCCTGCCACATCCAATACCAAAGGAATGATCATAACGTGGTTCAGCAATCCTACCGAAAGGATGACTATCGGTAGTGACGAATTAAAATTAATCTTTGTCATATTTTAAACTCCATAAGGGAAAAGTTTTATCCATAACTATAAAGCATTCATTGTTTTGGAATAATAAATAGCATTTGCAGTGTAATAGGAATATATCCAAAAAGAAAAGTTATAGGGTCTATTTCTAAAAGACACTTCAAGAAAAAACATAAGGGAGCCGCAACGTAATACGTTGCGGCTCCCTTATGTTTTTTCGTTTTTATTGAGTTCATATAAACGTCTTAACTCATAGGTTTTATACAATTCTAACTTTCTTCGTTCAATAGGATGATAACTGATTCCTGCAGTTTTTAACTGCTGAATGAACCATCCTTTCGAGTATTGGTGAGCCATCCTTCCCCCTCCTCTTTTCGAAAAAAGATATGCTTGAGGAAGGGAAATAATAACCTACTTTTTACTTTTCATTACATTCGTCAACAATTCATACATTTCCGCCGCAGTTTTGAACGGACGCTTTTGACGCATTTTCGTTTGGTATGCGTCGGAATTATTGACTAGATCAAGAAGTGCCTGGTTAAAGACTTGATCTGATAATTCCTCTTCCTGAATCACCTTACAGAAGCCTTGCTTTTCAAAGCTTGCAGCATTTAAAATCTGATCCCCACGGGATGCGGCCGCACTAAGCGGAATAAGTAGCATTGGCTTTTGTAGGCCGAGGAATTCAAAAATTGAATTCGAACCTGCTCTTGATACAACAACATCAGCACACGCTAGCAAATCGAATAGTTCTTCATGTACGTATTCAAATGGGGCATACCCTCTTTGCTTAAGTTCCGACTTGACATTACCTTTTCCGCAAATATGAATAATTTGATAATCCTTTAATAATTGATCCAAGTTATCCGTTATCAAGTTATTTATTTTAACCGCTCCAAGGCTGCCGCCCATGACCAATAATACGGGCCTGCTATTCGTGAAACCACAAATGGTCTTGCCTTTTGAAGGTTTACCTGTGAATATCCCATCACGTAGTACCGCCCCAAGGTACATGGCCTTATCTTTTGGCAAGTCCTTTTCCGTCTCTTCAAATGTCGTGAATATTTTAGAAGCAAGCGGCATGGCAATTTTATTGGCTAGCCCTGGTGTATAGTCAGATTCATGAATCGCTATGGGGATTTTCAACATCCTTGCTGCCAATACGACCGGAACCGAAACAAATCCACCTTTTGAGAAAATGAAGTCAGGCTTAGTTCGTTTTAAAATCTTTCTTGCGTCAAAAATCCCCTTTATTACACGGAAAGGATCTTTTGCATTTTCTACAGAAAGGTACCGCCGGAATTTACCAACTGAAATCGTTTCATATCGAATTTCAGGAAATTCCTTTTCAATGATATCTTTTTCAATCCCTTTTTTAGAACCGATATAAGTAACATCCCACTCATGTTTTAAAAATTCCGGGATGATTGCTGCATTAACTGACACATGACCGGCTGAACCTCCACCGGTAAACACTACTTTCTTAGTCAAAATTTCCACCTTCCAAACTTAAAAAATCACTTTCCATCCATAGTACCACATTTCAAGGGTATATTTACTCGAAAATGCAAACAATGATATAGAATAACGTAATAAATGCAATGAGCGATTATTTTTTCATTTTCACTCTGAATATATTATAATCTTAGTATTCTACAATTCTACAGAATACATTGGAGGAACATTACATTGCAAGAAGTTTCTGAATCTCTTAATCAATTTGAAGGAATTGATGCATGGACACAACTAGGAATTTCTATCATTATTTTCCTTCTGGTCCTTTTGTTAAGGAAAGCATTCACTACTTATATTTTCAAATTTTTCCTTAAAATCGCAAAAAAAAGAAAAATTGAATTTGCCGCCAACCTAATGCTAGCCATTGAGCAACCAGTAAGATGGCTCATCGTTTTGATAGGAATCATCATTTCGATGCACTACTTTCCAATTGACATCCCATCAGAAATTATGAGGTCGAAGATATACCGTTCGGTCTTTGTCTTCTTGTTCTTTTGGACGATTTTCAATATCAGCTCGATTTTAACCATCTTGTTCCCTAAGTTAGTTAGTAAATTCGGACTGGAAGTCGATCAAATCGTGATGCCGTTCTTAACGAAAATCATTAAATTGATTATCTTGGCACTGGGAGCATCCATCATTGCGGAAGAATGGGGATTTAACGTCAATGGATTTGTTGCAGGTCTTGGACTAGGAGGTCTAGCCTTTGCCCTTGCTGCAAAGGATACTGTCAGTAACTTCTTCGGTGGAATCGTTATCGTTACCGAAAAACCTTTTACTATCGGCGACTGGATTAAAACACCAAGTGTCGAAGGGACGATTGAGGACATTACGTTTCGTAGTACGAAGGTTCGTACATTTGCGCAGGCTCTCGTTACGGTTCCGAATGCCACCCTTTCGAATGAACCAATCATCAACTGGTCGAAGATGGGCAAAAGGCAGATTGCTTTTCATTTAGGCGTGAATGTCACAACGCCAAAGGACAAGTTGGAAAATGTCATTAAGAGAGTTGAAAAAATGCTTACTGACCATCCCGAAGTCCATCCCGAAACCATACTGGTGAAATTTGATGAGTTCAGCCATACGGGTTTCAACATCTATTTGTATTTCTTCTCAAACGAAACCAACTATGGGGAGTATTTAGCCATCAAAGAAGATATCAACTTTAAGATTTTGGATATCCTCGAAGAAGAAGATGTCCAGATTGCCATCCCTTCTCAGGCATTCATCCTACAAACCGATTCGCATACAGCAGACATGAACGATTTTCAATCCATGCATGACTGACAAAAGGGACTGCCTAAATACCGGCAGTCCCTTTTTATATCTTGCCTTAAATAAAATCAAAATGTTCAAGGGATTTTATGATATAATTCTTTCATTGTGAAAAAATTTCATACACCGAGGTACATCGATGAATCAAACTTATAAAAAGTCAGAAAAGATCCGTTTGTTATTTTATATTTTGATACCTATCCTCATCACCCAAATCAGTCTCTATGCCATGACTTTTTTTGATGTGATGATGTCGGGCCAATACAGTACTGAAGATGTTGCCGGCGTCTCGATAGGAAGTTCGCTCTGGACTCCAGTCTATACGGGATTGAGTGGCATTTTGATTGCCTTGACTCCGGTCGTCTCACAGCTAATCGGATCAAGACGTACAAAATTGGTATCCTTTTCAGTGATGCAGGCCATATACTTGGCCATATCCTTAGCCGTCATAGTTTTAGTCGTCGGGTCATTTGTTTTAAACCCTATTTTGAATGCCATGGATTTGGATTCAACTGTCCACCGGGTCGCGCATGACTATCTGGTTGCCCTATCAATCGGGATTGTTCCATTATTCATATACAATGCCTTAAGATCCTTCATTGATGCACTGGGTCAAACAAGAATTTCGATGGTTATTACGTTGATCGCACTTCCGATAAATGTTGTGTTCAATTACCTTCTCATATACGGAAAATTTGGTTTTCCGAAACTTGGAGGGGTCGGTTCTGGTTATGCCACCGCGATTACCTATTGGTTAATCGCTATCATTGCCATCTTAGTCGTGGTGAAAATGAATCCGTTCTCTTCCTATCTCGTTTTCCATGAATTTTTCAGGGTATCTTGGATTGAATGGCGGTCCCTATTAAAGATAGGCGTCCCTATCGGATTGGCCATCTTTTTCGAAACAAGCATTTTCTCAGCCGTTACCCTCTTCATGAGTAAATATGATACGATCACTATTGCTTCACATCAAATTGCGATGAATTTCGCGTCATTGCTTTATATGATGCCGCTTAGTATATCTATGGCCCTAACCATTGTCATTGGATATGAAATTGGTGCTAAACGATATAATGACGCCCGTGAATACAGCAAGATAGGAATAATCATGGCTCTGTCGATGGCCCTCGTCAGTTCAGCTATCCTATTTTTCTTCCGGGAACCTGTAGCTGCTCTCTACACAAAAGATCACGCTGTAGTTGCACTAACTTCCCATTTTTTGATCTATGCCATCTTCTTTCAGATATCCGATGCCCTGCAGGCACCCATTCAGGGAGTATTACGTGGATACAAAGATGTCAATGTCACTTTCGCTATGTCACTTGTCTCCTATTGGGCACTCGGACTGCCTATAGGCTATCTATTTGCTAAGTTTACGGAAATGGGAGCTTTCGGATATTGGGTCGGTTTAATCTCAGGTTTGGCACTAGGAGCAATAGGTCTGGCCGCTCGTTTACGATACATTCAGCATATAAAATTCAATAAAACCGCTTAAAAAGGTGAAAAAAGGATTTATCCTTTCTTCACCTTTTCTTATCTTTATCTATCCTATTACTTCTTATTGATTTTACCTAGAATATCACTTCCGCCTGTGATTGGAATGACGCTTCCGGTAATGAAATCAGATTGATTTTCGCACAAAAAGGTAATGACTCGTGCAACGTCTCCTCCTGTTCCGGGTCTTCCTACCGGGACCAACTCATCCTTCTCCCCCTTGGCCATAAAAATCTCGGCTTCCTTCCATGCACCTACAATATCCCCTGGACAGACCATATTGACCGTGATTCCATTGGTTGCTTCTTCTAATGCCAATGTTCTTGTTAAAGAGGTCAACCCGCTTTTTGCAGCAGCAAAAGCCGAGCGGTAAATCCAGCCGGGTGCCGTCTCACAACGGTCAAAACCGAGCGTGATGATCCTACCCCATCTTCGCTTTCGCATATGAGGGATGATTTCCTTTGTCATAAAGAAAAAACCATTTAGATTACCGTTCATCATGTAATTCCATTCTTCACTGCTATACTCGGTCATGGATTTTCGTTCATGCAAATAAGGTCCTGCATTATGGATGAAGAAATCTATTCTTCCAAAAGTATCCATAACTACTTCCACCAGGCTCTTGCAATCTTTCTCAACTGAAGCATCGCCTTCAATTGCCAATGCTTTTACTGAGTAATTTTCCCTCAATTCTTGTACCAATGCTTTTGCTTCCTTTTGACTTTTCCGATAGGTGATGACTATTGACGCCCCCATACTTGCTAGGGAATAGGCAGTCCTTCTACCGATTCCCTTTGCTCCTCCCGTAATAACAGCTACTTTTTCATCCACAGGCATCCCTCTTTACCAAATGATTTTTATTTTATATTATACATAGGCACGAGTTATTTTCCTAAAAATTAACATATCGGAAAATGAACCCATGGGTTTGAGCCTGCATAAAATAACAAAAATAACCCTGTCACCAGAAATGCAGGAGAAAGGAATTCAATATGTTTCCTTGGAATTCACTTTTTTCTTTCCAGAAAAACTCAAATCAAAAGGACTTCTTAAAGAATATGCAGCAAAGTGATGTACAGACCTTTATTGAAAAGGTATTTACACAAGTCATACCAGAAAATATGCAAGGAATGACGAACCAAGCTAATAATCCTTTCCAAAAGGATAATAAGCCTTCAGAACACCCCTTACATTCAGAAGTTTTCGAAACGCATTCATTTGTCTTCATAAGAATACCCATCGAGGATGAAGCCTGGCTCAAACAAATGAAACTGAAACATACTTCTAATCAATCAATCGTTGAAGGTATACCAGAAGCATCGGATCGACATGTGATTACATTGCCTGCTCTCGTTAAGAAAAAAGGTGCTGCTGCACAATATAAAGACGGTACATTAGAAATCCGTCTGCCTAAAAGCTTTAATTCGCAGTATTCCGAAATCGATGTTTCAGAATTTTAATTCCTCTAGAACGATTACATGCAATCATTTCTGAACTAACGCAAAAAAGAGTGTACCTCAAATTTCAAGGTACACTCTTTTTATTCTATTAAACTTATTATTTACCGATGAATTGTTGAGTCCAGTAGTTACCTGATTCTACATATCCAACACCGATATGAGTAAAGCTTGCATTCATGATATTTTCACGGTGGCCTTGGCTGTTCATCCAAGCTTCAACCACTTCTTCTGGTGTTTGTTGACCTTGTGCGATGTTTTCTCCAGCTGATGTATAGCTAATTCCGAATTGTTTCATCATATCGAATGGAGAACCGTACGTGGGGCTATTATGATCAAAATAATTATTGTCTTTCATATCTTGAGACTTCGCACGGGCTACCTTGCTCAATTCTGTATCAATTTCAAGAGCTGCTAGACCTTGTTTTGCTCGCTCAGCATTTGTTAGTGTAACTACTTCTTGTTCAAAAGCACTTAATTCTGAGCTTGTCTCTTTTTGTTCCTCATTTGTTTTCTCTGTCGTTACTTCTTCTGTTGTCTCAGGTTTTGCTTCTGGCGCTGTTACTTCTTCTGTTGCTTCAGGTTGTGCTTCTGGTGCTGTTACTTCTTCTGTTGCTTCAGGTTGTGCTTCTGGTGCTGTTACTTCTTCTGTTGCTTCAGGTTGTGCTTCTGGTGCTGCTACTTCTTCCGGTGTTTCAGCTTTTGCTTCCGGTGTTAATTGTACTTGCTGTACTAATTGTTGGAATGCGAAGTGTGAAGTTGGCATTGCAATATTATACTTAGCTAAGTATTGTTCAAGTACTTTTTGTATATCTTCCTGATTGATAGATTTATATGTTACTTGTTTCACAGTTTCACAGCTTGCCGCTTCAGTTTGGCTAGCACCCGCTCCTGTAAAAATTATAGCTGCAGCAGCTGCTGCTGATATGAACATTTTCTTTTTCATTTGTATTTCCTCCCATTAATTCGTTGATGTGTCTTGGCTCTGGAAATATCATATCATGCATTTTTTGTAATAAAGGCACCATCAATTTCCAGAGCCCTATCCAACAACAATTGATTGGAAGGAATATTATCCTAGTTTCATAGTCATAGAGAAAAACCTTATTCTATCAATGTTTTGCTTTTTCTTACATATTCATATATTTTCCATGATTTTTTTGTCAATGGAAGATACTTATTACCATTACCATGGAATACTAATAACTTTTAGTTGACAACTTGTATAAACCCTTATTGATATGACTTTTTTTACTTTTATATTACAAATATTTCGTATGAAACACGTTTATAATGTTCCTTTTTCTTTCTTTTTTGAAAAATAATGATAGACTCAATTGAATTTAAAAAAGGTTCGAGTTTTACCGAACCTTTTTTCACTACGAGAAGTTGTGACAAAAAAATCATTTTCAATGATCACTTTCTTCATGATCCATCTCATCCATGTTTTTGGAACCACCATTTTCCTCGGGTGAGCTTGGAGTTCCGATTATGAATTCCTTCTTAGGCATATTGTGCATATCCCTGGCCGTTACATGGGCATATACATAATAAGTTCCTTCTTCATTAAAGGACTTTTCCAATTCATAGATTCCATTTCCTTTATGGGTGGCGGCTATTTTTTCATGATCCTCACTATTTGCCAGCCATATTTCAAAACTCACATCATCTGCATCCTTCACTTCTTCTTCACCATAGGTCACTTTTGCCTTGAATGTTACTGGCTCGTCCCTTTCACCTTTAGTAGGTTCGACCGTTAGATCTACATTCAGCAGTTTTGGAATCTCTTCTTCTTTACCACAACCAGCCAGTATGGCTAAAGCTACACACATTCCAATCATCATTTTTTTCATTGCCATTCCCCTTTTTTATTAATTCCATTCATCTACTATAGTCGGTAGCACTATGCTAACTTTTGTACCTATCTGTTCCTCACTTTCTATAGTAATTTTACCTTTTTGCTGCTCAACCAATTTCTTGACGATGGAAAGCCCCAGCCCCGAGCCCCCATCAAATCGGCTTCGTGCTTTGTTCACTCGATAAAAGCGTTCCATCACATGATGAATATCTGATGCCGGTATTCCTCTTCCAGTATCTCCGATGATTAGCTCACACTCTTCTTTTTGCTGGGTCAATGTTAAGTAGATGGTGCCCCCCGTTTCCGTATATGTAATGGCGTTATCCAGGATATTATGAAGAACTTGTTCTACTCTTCCTTCGTCACCCATAATAATCGGGTCAGGATCTAGTTCAACCTCCAACCGGATTTGCCTTTCTTTCATAATAGGCTCATATTTAACCAACACTTCTTCTATGAATTGGGCAAAGGCAATTGGCGTACTATGAAGACCACTTTGTTCACTGTCCAACTTAGCTAAATTCATTAAATCCCTTAAAAGTTTTTGCAGCCTTTGCGTTTCCCTTGAAATGAGTTGAAGGTATTTTTGTTTTTCTTCTTCATCTTTCACAATGCCATCCTTAATGGCCTGCGTATATCCTAAAACGTAGCTCAATGGTGTTCTAAGCTCATGTGCTACATTTTCGAGGAATTCTTTTTTTCTTTCTTCTTCTAAATAAATGGACTGTGCCATCTCATTGAATGCTTGAGCCAAACTCCCTATTTCGTCTTGGCTCTTGACTTGAAGCTTAATATTATAATCACCATCCGAAACGCGATTGGCAGCGTGTTCCATTTCCTTGATCGGCTTGACCAACTTTTTCAACCATTTTGTCATAAAGAAAACCACAACAATTAAAAATAAAAATGCGGCCCCCAACCATTTTGCTGCAAACTCTCTAAGTAAATCGGTAATCGAATCAACGGGAATATATGTATAGATGATGCCTTCAAGGCGATCTCCATCGTTTAAAGGAATAATTGCCGCTACAATATTCTTATCGAACCTTTTCTCATACCCTTCTTTTTCTACGGCTTGTCCGGCCAATAGGAGTTGCCTTTCTTCTTCTGAAATGAGGGTGTCATAATCGATTTCAAAGGGCAGGCAAGCACTTAATTCCCTTGGGTTGCTGACAACAAAGACTTCACTATCATTTTTACTATTGAACCATTCTACCTTTTCCACGAAATCTTCAGTGATTTCCCCTCCGGAATAGTCCACACCAAGCAAGCTGGCTTCATTAACTAAATCTGTTTTAATTTTTTTTACATATAAGTTTTTGTAATAATATTGTGATAGCGAGTATGCGAATAGAACCGATAGAATAATTGCGGCAATAATCGTTACCCATATTTTAATAGATAGGGACGGTCGCTTATTCCACATGTTTTTCCTCGATTTTATAGCCAATGCCCCATACCGTTTGAATATAGTCGTCAGTCTTCAATTTCATCCTTAACGTTTTGATATGGGTATCTACCGTACGTAAAGAACCCCCATATTCTCCGCCCCAAATGTTCTCGAGGAGCTGCTCGCGGCTCAGCGCTTGATTTTGATGACGGATGAGGAATACGAGCAATTCAAACTCCTTCAATGTCAATATCACTTGCTTCCCCTCTAGAGACACAGTTCTGGAATCAAGGTTGACGTTAATTTCACCCAGCTGAATGCTATTTGTATCTTCTCGTTTCAATGACATTTTCCCTGCTCTGCGTAGTACAGCTCCAACCCTGGCCACCAGTTCACCTGGATTAAAAGGTTTCACCAAATAATCATCGGCGCCTATCCCTAATCCTTTTACCATATCCCATTCCTCACCTTTTGCACTGACAAAAATGATAGGGACTTCAGATTGTGAGCGGATTTTTTCACATATGGAAAAACCGTCCATTTCTGGCATCATGATATCCATTAAGATCAAGTCTACATCATGAACTTCAAGCAGGGATATGGCCATTCTCCCATTATCCGCTTGAAGACATTTATATCCTGAGTTAAGCAAATACATTTCTACCAAGTTACGCATATCTTCTTCATCATCAACGATTAAAATGGTGTAATGATGCATGTTATCTACTCCCTAACCAACATTTGAAATGGACCTTCACCGACTTTTGCCGTTTTCTTGACCTCCATGGTTTCAGTATCCACTATATACACTTCATCACTGTCATACCCTGCCACTATCAAATCCTCCTTGAAGTTTCCCATTTCAAAAGGATTGACACCTACAACAAGGCTCTTGATCACTTCATATTTGTCATTCAATTTATATAAAGAACTTGAACCATGACTCAGAATAAAAATCCCGTCATCATTTTCAATGAATTTTATTGGCATAGTCGCCGCCTTAATCCTTTTCTTCAACTTTCCCGTCTCTGTCGAATAAATATAGAGATTTTCTTCTACCTTTTTTCCCTCACCATGACCGCCTATCCAAATTTCTTCATTTTCCTCCCTTACTAAAGCGCCTGTGGAGGAACTCTTTATCGTAAACTCCCGATCAACTTTTTTTGTTTCAAGATCAATCACCGAACAGATGGTATCCCCAAAATTAACGACAAACAAATTATGTGATTGCTTCCCTTGAAGTACGGTTAAGGGGCTTTGACCAACCCTGACCCTGTCTTGCTCCTTGCCTTCTTCATCTAAAAAGGAAATGGAATGATTCAATTGGTTCACAGCCACAATCCCCTTGTCTTCTTCTAGCATAAGCATATTGACGATCCCCTTCCCTGAATTCCAGCTGTTTATGTGTTTACCAGCGGATAGGGAAAAGATTTCAATCGTCGACATCTCCTTTCCATACAGAAGGAGCGTATCTTTGTCCGCTAAGAGCAAAGCTCCTGTAAAGGGTTCAGAAATATCCCAACTGGCAAAGCGCTGATAGTTTTCATCCAGGAACGTCAAGCTTGTATTTTTAATGTTGACAGTAGCCAAAAAAGATTTATCCAGGTTTATTTTGGTATACGTTTCATTGCTGTCGCATCCACAAAGCAGGGCAACGGCAAGCAAAAGGGGAATGACCCGCATCATGACTTTGACTCCTCATTCGTTTAAAAGCTATTTTCAAATATTCTAACAATAAAATGTGAAAAAAGTATGAAGCAAAAAAGAAAAATGATGAACAACTCCCGCTTCACTTTGAAGCCAACAGTCGTTCCTGTACCGTATGGTAAGCTGAAATGATTGCTGTCTTTTCTGCATCGGTAAGAGAGGATTCCCTCACCCGATTGACACTTAAATGAAATTTATCATGAATTGGCTTCCTTGCCCGAGGATGGGCATTTTCATCCAAGAGTTCACGTCGGATAAGTTCTGACAGAACTTTTGACGGTTCTTCTTCCCCCTTCAATACCCTCCTGTTATTCCATAGGCTTAGATAAGCCTCCAATATTGTCTCATCATTCATTAAATTTTTCATCCATTTCCCTTCCATCCATTACTAATTTATACATATTAAAAATCATCTTCGTAAAGACTATAAGTATATTTTAACTTTATTACTTCTAAAGGAGTGAGTGAATTGTCTCAAGTATATCGTTGTCCGAATTGCAGGACAAATAAATCCCGTTTCAATCTCATTGAACAGGTTCCCACCCCTGTTAAGAAAGATCCGCAATCCGGTGAGATTGTCGAACAGTACTCAAATGATGCCCTTCAGCCGTTTCACCTAGCCTATAATGGTCCTGAAGTTCGAGTACAGTGCGCAGCATGTGGGCTTATTGAAGATGAGAAAACATTTGCAGCTTTTGGACTGCAGTCATAAAAAAATCAGGCCCATGCTTTAAGGGGCCTGATTTTTTTATTCTTTTCCGACTGCCATTTTTGCTCGATCAATGGCGATTGGAATAGCTTTCCCGTCCTCATATCCTTCATCAAGTAAAGCGTTCGCTATCTCAATGGCTTTTTCACGGACATCTGCATCAAGATTTTTCATTGAATTAGGATAATCGCTTTTGTTCCACGGCATCCATAACCACCTCCTCGATAACTAGTCCTCCTCTTTTCCCGGTTTCGATTGGTGGTAAACGCCTATATCGCCGCTTTCACTTCCAAAGCTTTTAACTCATTGATTATCTTCTCTTTATCCAGTTTTTCGCCGATTATGACGATATTCAAAGGCATTTTAATCATTTCATTCATATACAATGGCATCCCATAAGAATATTGGAATAAGTAAGGATGCTGCGAATGCGTGAAGGAAAGATATCCTTTCATCCTGTATACCGTTTCAGGGAGGGCCCTGAGCCAATCCTCAAAGTCGGTTTGATTAATGGTCCCTGTAAAAGTATGCACGATTGCACTTAAATGAAGATGGCTATGTACTTCGAGCTTTTGATGGTTTTTATGTTGGTTCCTATGCATTTGTTGCAGGGAACCTATAGATACGGCTGCATATTCCGTCAATAAACATACGGCTTCTGGATTCAACCCCTGAATGGAATAGATGAGTTGGGATGCTTCCATTTCACTTACCAAATCCGCTTTATTTAATAAGATGAAATCTGCGTGGTGTATTTGCTCGGACAACAACTGTCTAAGCTGTGGCGAGAGCTGTTCTCGGTCACGCCACCTCAATAAATCGACCACCGTGATAATCCCTTTATACTCTAACTTATTAGCAAAAAATGGTGACATGATTCCATCGAGTACTTCTACTGGATGTGCTGCACCTGTTGTTTCAATATAAACGGCATCTAGATCATTTTCGGTCAACAATTCTTGCAGCTGAATTTCAAGCTTGTCCTGAAGGGTACAACAAATGCAACCATCAAACAATTCCTTTAACGGTACGTCATCGCCAATCAAACCACTATCCACCGATACACTGCCAAGTTCATTTAAAAGCACGGCCACTTTTCTACCCGCTTCACTTTCCTGCTTTAATATATTTCGAAGAAGCGTCGTCTTCCCGCTACCGAGAAAGCCGCCTAATATATATACTTCGGTCGTTTTCATTAGTATCTTCTCCTATAATGTACACGATTTTTATTTCCGTTAAAATTTTATCATACTTTTCCCGCTTAAGCACCCTACGGGGCCACATAAAAAAACCAGCCCGAAAGCTGGTTTTTTCACACTTTTATTATGCCTGAACTTCATCTTTTTCATATATCGGAACCCAGCCGGCCGCTGTAACGAAAATACGGACCGCGACTGTTCTTCTATCTTCCGCTAGCGTGAAGTAGTGACGAGTCGATTCAGGTACGCTGATCAAATCTCCAGGGTTAAGTCGGACATCGAACCATTTTCCCTCGCTACCCTGGATGGCGAAGATACTCGTTCCCCCAGCGATGAACCGTACCTCGTCATCTTCATGATGGTGTTCCTGCTTGAAGTTCTGCAACAATTGGTCCAAATTCGGATTGGAATCGGATAATGTGATAATATCATGCGCTTTATATCCTCTTCTTTCCGAAATTTCTTTAATCTCTGACTGGAAAGCATCAAGAATCTCTTGTTTATCTTCATCCGTAAGATCATATTTTTCCACCAGATGGGCTGGCAATTTTGAAATATCCCATTGTTCGTAAATTACGCCTTGAGTCTCTAAAAAGCTCTGAACCTCTTCATTTGTTTCAATTACTTCATTTGTTTCTTGGAATCTAATTGTAGCCATTATTTTTCCTCCTTTATATTTTTAGCTGAGCGAACCTGTCAATATCTTTTGCTGGTTAAGTAACAGCTGATATTGAAACAGGAATTCACATGCTTCTAAGATTTTTTTTGCTTCCAACCCGCTTTTTCCCCATACGGTTATACCATGATTTCTGATAAGCACCGCTCCTGAGTCTGCATCGACATAGGGACTGAATGTCTCAGCCAACAACGGAATATCTGCATGGTTATGGATGATGGGTATCTTCAATTCTGCATCTTCCTGCCATCGTCCAGTAGCCTTGATAATTTCATGATGACAAAAAGTCACTTCCCCAACTTCACTATATAACTCGGAAATCACGTTATTTTCTACTGTATGGACATGGAGGACGCAATTGGCATCCGTTTTCCGATAAATCTCTGTATGAAGAAGAGTTTCAGCGGAAGGTCTGAGCTCGGTCATTTCGACTGGTTTTCCTGACAAATCCACCAAAATAAAATCGGAATCTGTCTGCTTGCGTTTATCCTTGCCACTTGCGGTTATATAAAAAGAAGGGCTATTAGCCTCACGGATCGATAAATTTCCACTCGTCCCCATGAACCAATCTCTCTCGGCTAGTTCTCCCTTTATTTGCGCTAGTTCCTGCCACTCTTTTGAAGCTGTCACCCTTACACCTCCTGCATTTTTTTTAGAATATCAATCACATCATGGAAAGTTTCAAACTCTTTATGGGGAATGGCTTCTGTGCGGCACTTTTCAAGGAGCCTGTCACGGGCAATAACAAAATCTGCCTGTTTAGCCGCTTCAAAGTCGGTAACGGAATCTCCAATCACCAATTTATACTGATCCTTTGTAGAAAGCTTTCTCATAATCGTAGGTTTACAGCAACCACACCCATGATTACATTGGTCATCACAAGTATGCGGCCACTCAATCATAATTTCTTCCTGACTGAAGTCGGCATGATTACAGTAGACATTCTCTACAGGTAAGAGGTCATTCAAAAGAGGTTCAACGAAAAAGTCCATTCCACCACTGACAATATAGAGAGGAATATCTGATTTTTTTGTAAATTCCACAAAATCACTGAACCCTTGGCGAATACCCGCTGTCTCCTTCACATATTGAATGATGTCCTCCTTTAAATCGCTATCCAGCAGGGAAAACATTTCCCCTACACCGTGGGAAATGCTGATTTTTTGCTGAAGAACACCATCTTTTAATGCCTCCCAGCCGGGCGGGGCAAACTTCTTCATGATTGAGATGATATTATCCGAGTTGGTGATCGTTCCATCAAAATCACAGAAAATGATCGGTTTGACCATGATTATAGCCCTCCCCATAGGGCCAGTGCTTTTTGAAGTTCCTCATCTTCCTCAGCCGCGATTGACAATGATTTTCCGGAAAGGACAGCTTCTACTGCGGAACGGAAGGCCTTAGCTCCGCCTTTTGCACCATCCGGATGACCATGGACGCCCCCACCAGCATTGATCACACTTTCTATCCCAAAATCCTTGATGAGATCTGGAACCATGCCAGGATGGATACCTGCCGATGGAACCGGGAAAGTCCTTTTCCAAGATGTTTCATTTCTCGTCAATCCTTCAGCAATCGCCAATGTCTCTGCTTTATCGAGTGCCACATTTCCGTATGGAGAGGGAAAGAGGGATAAATCTGCACCTGATATCCTCACCAGTTTTCCAAGGAGAAGCGGATAGCTGAGTCCATAAAATGAAGATGAAGCTAATGCTCCGCTATATGCCGGATGAGCCATGATCGGTAAGTTGATCCGGTCATTTTCGCGTAAAGCCTGTAGAACATCCAATCCATATGTATGAACATTAAATAACAAGGCATCTGCGCCGGCTTCGGCTGCCAGTTCAGCTTTATCCAATAGTTCTAGTGTTTTTCCTGACAGGTTCACAGCATATAAGGTTCGATGTCCCGTTGTCTCATAGATACCTTTCAAAATGGCCTTTCCGGTTTTGACTCTATCGATGAAAGGCGTCTGATCTTGGTCAAAAAGAATCTCATCGTCCTTGACAAGATCGACTCCTCCCAATGCCTGTTGCTCCAATTGTTCATTATGAAAGGCAAGGTCTCGACCTAACACACCTTTAAAAATACTCATCACTAGGGGGCGGTCAAACACATCAATTTTTTCCCTGATCCCACTAATTCCGAATCGAGGACCTGGAAAGGCTTTTTGAATATCGCCGACAAAGTCCAAATCCATCAATTTGATTTCCCCATCCAATGACAATTTACCAAATACTGTCGTCAAGATAGCCGGTAGATCATTAGAAAAATTACCTGCCGGGTAGGCAATCCTGATTGTTGAACGGTACACTTTTTGACCGAAATAGAGATTAACTCGCTCTTCTTCGGGAAGGGGTGTTACGGAAACTACCCTACCTTTATGTTTTTCCAGTTGCTGTTGCACCAAGTGAGGAAGTTCAGTCCATGTCCCTACAGTCAATCCTAAAGCAATGCCTTCTGCTTTTTTCTCATGCTCTCCTTTGAAGTCATGAAGTAAATACGTAGCGATTATTTCGCTCATCTGATCACTCCCAATACGTAAAAGTCATTCTTAAAGTTGTCATTGTTGGTCTTTCCTTTAACAAGCTTCTAACCATCTGCGAACAAAGTTGCACTCCAATTCTCTGTTAAAAATGTAAAAGCCCCTTCCTAAAGAAGAGGCTTTGAAAAAGCCATCTTCTTATCTCCCAGCTCTATAGCTGCAAGAATTAGCACCGTGCCTTACGGAATCAATAAAATGATCCGGCGGTATAATCTCCGCCCCATTTCACAATGGTATTACAGTCGGTTGCTGGGCTTCATCGGGCTAGTCCCTCCACCTGCTCAAAATAAGAAAATGCTATTATATTTTCGTTTATGTATCTTAACTAAAAATTTAGAATTCTTTTTTATATTCTTTCACGCAATTCATACTTTGTCAATAGGTATAATGTTCAAACTATTCAATATCTCACTGATTTTCTTTGAATATATTCAATGTACGAATTCTTTCTACCGCTTCTTGGAGTCTGTCTTCTGAAGTGAGAAGTCCCACCCTGACGTATCCTTCACCAAATTCACCGAAACCATTTCCTGGTGCAACTGCTACATGGGCATGTGCCAGTAAATGATCTGCAAAGCTCGCTGAAGTAAATCCTTCCGGGACCTTTAGCCAAGCAAAGAAGGAAGCATCTGGAGCCTGGACATCCCATCCAATGGATCGTAACCCTTCAATAAATACATTTCGTCGTCCTTCGTACATGTTCACGAGTTCCTTCACACACTCTTGTGAATCCAGTAAAGCGCATGCCGTGGCTTCTTGTATTGCGGGAAAAAGGCTGACGTAAAGATGATCCTGCAATAATTCAAGCGATTCGATGACACTCTGGTTGCCAACCGCAAAGCCAACCCTCCACCCCGCCATGTTATATGTTTTAGAAAGGGTGTAAATTTCTATCCCCACTTCTTTTGATCCTTCTGCTTGAAGGAAGCTTACCGGTTTTTTCCCATCGAACCCAATTGCACCATATGCGAAATCATGAACCACACATATCGAGTGTTCTTTTGCCATGGAAACCGTTTCTTCGAAGAATTCTGCTGACGCCGATGCTCCTGTGGGATTATTGGGATAATTCAAGAACATCATCTTCGCTTTGTCAAAAACCTCTTTATCTATTTCCTTATAATCGGGAAGAAAATCATTTTCTTCCGTCAAGGGCATAATTTCCGTTTTAGCTTGGGCTAACGCTACACCTGACAGGTAATCTGGATAGCCCGGATCAGGCACTAAAATTGTATCGCCTGGATTCAATAAGCATTGCGGTAATTCGACTAGACCAGCCTTTCCACCGAAAAGAATCGCCACTTCCGTTTTAGGATCTAGCTTGACGCCATATTCACGTTCATAAAAGAGGGCCGCAGCTTCTTTTAAATAGGGAAGCCCCCTAAAAGGAGAATATTTATGATTCATGGAATTTCCTGCTGCTGTCTGCAGGCTCTTCACGATATGTTCAGGAGTCGGTTGGTCTGGATTTCCCTGCCCAAGATTAATGACATCCTTGCCTTCTGATGTTATGTTATTAACTTTTTCGACTAAAGAAGCAAAAAACTGCTTTGGAAGCTCTTGAAGAAGTCTGGATTTTTCGAATTGCACCATCTTTGCACCTTCTCTGAAATTTCTTGAAATTATAGTCACAAATGATATATGTTTATCTTAATCTTGTAAAGTACTTTTTTACATATGGAGGTTTTAAATGATGAAATGGAAAATCGCCTGTTTACAAATGGACATTGCCTTTGGACAGCCAGATATAAATTTCCAGGTGGCAAAACAATGGATTGAAAAAGCTGTACAGTCTAAACCGGACATCGTCATGCTGCCGGAACTATGGACAACCGGCTATGACTTAACGAGATTACATGAAATTGCAGACGAAGAAGCAGAACAAACCATTACCTTTCTAAAAGCCCTTGCAAAAAAACACCACATTAACATAATCGGTGGCTCGATTGCAAAGAAAACTAAGGAAGGCATCTATAACACAATGCTCATCATCGATAAAGAAGGCAAACTGGTTAAAGAATATGATAAACTCCATCTGTTTCAATTGATGGATGAACACCATTACTTACAACCTGGCAAAAAAGATGGCTTATTCTCCCTCGATGAAAAGATTTGCGCCGGATTCATTTGCTATGATATCCGTTTTCCAGAATGGCAACGGGCCCATACGGTACGAGGTGCGGAGGTTATCTTCGTGACCGCCGAGTGGCCAAAGCCTAGGCTCCATCATTGGAGGGCACTGTTAATCAGCAGGGCAATCGAAAATCAAGCATTCGTTGTGGCTGTGAATCGTTCCGGTTCTGACCGAAATAATCATTTTGCCGGACATTCCATCATCATCGACCCGTGGGGAGAAATCATTTGTGAGGCTGGTGAAGAAAAAGAACTTCTACTCGGCACCCTTGACTTAGAAAAAGTAGGAGAAGCAAGAAATAAAATACCCGTTTTCGAAGATCGGCGGCCCGAGTTTTATTAATTTACCATTGACAAACTATTTGAAATATTGATATCATTCATTCGAGATTAATTTTCTGAAAATAAATACAATACTCTTATCAAGAGCAGGCTGAGGGATAAAGGCCCTATGAAGCCCAGCAACCGACTGTAATACCATTGTGAAATGGGGCGGGAATTCCGCCGGATTATATCCACAGAGCACGGTGCCAAATCCACCAGAAAGAATTCTTTCTGGGAGATAAGAGGTTCGAAGTGAAGCTTCTGCCTCTTTCTATGGGAAAGGGGCCTTTTCATATTTTTTAATGTACTTGGAGGGATAACAATGACTCAACCATCAAATTTCAAGCTATTGACAAACGAAACGGCAATTGACCTAACGAAGAAACTTGGGTTACTGCATTCAGATGACTCATTACTATGTAATGAAATCGGTGACGGAAATTTAAATTATGTTTTTCACGTTACAAATCCCGTAACAAATAAAGGAGTCATCATCAAACAAGCAGTTCCTTACGCAAAGGTTCTTGGTGAAAGCTGGCCATTGACTTTAAAAAGATCGGCTATCGAAGCGAATGCATTAATTCAATTCAGAAGCTATTGTCCCGAACTTGTCCCACAAGTCTATTATTCTGATGAACAGCTTGCAATCACCGTCATGGAAGATTTATCACACTTGAAAATCGCCCGGACCGGATTAATTGAAGGAGATCATTTCCCTCTATTATCCAAACACATTGGTGAATTTGTTGCAAAGACCGCTTTTTATACGTCTGATTTTCATTTGGAACCGGCAGCGAAAAAAGAGGTTGCCCGGAACTTCACGAATCCAGAACTCTGCAAGATTACTGAGGTTTTCATTTTCACGGATCCTTTTTTGGAGGAACATCCAGGCGAGTTTGAGCTTGAGTTGCTGGAGGCTGCCAAGTCTATATGGAAAGATGCTGATTTAATACTGGAAGTGGCTAAGTTAAAACAAAGCTTCGAATCCGAGCAGGAGGCCCTTCTTCATGGCGATTTACATACGGGAAGTATATTTGCAAGTGATACAGAAACAAAGGTAATTGACCCTGAATTCGCTTTTTATGGTCCTGTTGGATTTGACCTTGGACAATACATGGCGAATCTCCTATTCCAGGCAGTAACACGCGAGGCCACTGGGAAGGAAGAAATCTTTACTCATCTTCAGGAATTTTGGAATACATTTGAAGAAACCTATACGAACCTGTGGAATTCTGAAAATAAAAGTCCTTACAGTAAGATCGAAGGTTATCTTCCATATGTACTCAACAAGTTTAAAGGTGATGCATATGGCTTTGCAGGATGTGAACTAATTCGAAGAACCATTGGCCTATCTCATGTTGCTGATTTAAATGGCATTGAGAATAAAGAAACTAGAATTACAGCTAAAACGGCTACCTTGAAAATCGGGGCCCATATAATCAAAAATCGGAAAGAACTGAATATTTCAGCAGTGATAGAAGCCGTAAAGCAATATACATTGCCTTCCTATTCAGCCCTATAAGGAGATATACATATGACAACTACAACGCCACTACCCTATTCCGTCCAATGGAATGATACCCATATTACCTTATTGAATCAACAGGCCTTGCCATCAAAAATAGAATTCATTGAACTTTTTACGGTTAAAGATGTATATGACAGCATCTTGACCTTGAAGGTCCGTGGTGCCCCCGCTATCGGGCTAACTGCAGCATTTGGCGTTGCTCTTGGTGCAATCCAGGAAAATACCACGGATTTATGGCAATTTAAACACAATGTCACGAAACATGTTACTACACTCGCTTCTTCAAGACCAACAGCGGTCAACCTTTTTTGGGCACTGAAAAGAATGGAGAATACTCTACAAGCAGCCAATAGCATAGCTTCAGCCAAAAGCGCTCTTGTTGCTGAAGCAAAAAAGCTATTTTCAGAGGATGTGGAGATGTGCCGAAAAATTGGTGAATACGGATTGTCTTTATTCAACGAGGGTGATTCTATTTTAACCCATTGTAATGCTGGGGGGATAGCCACTGCAAGGTACGGAACTGCCCTCGCACCTTTCCACCTGGCCAAGGAAAGATCCTTTCCTATAAAGGTCTATGCCTGTGAAACGAGACCTGTCTTGCAAGGGGCACGACTCACCGCATGGGAACTTATGCAAGCTGGAGTGGACGTTACATTAATCTCGGATAATATGGCAGCCCACACCATTCATCATAAAAAAATCGAAGCCATTATAGTCGGAGCAGACCGTATTGCGGCAAACGGTGATACAGCCAATAAAATTGGTACATTGGGTTTGGCGATATTAGCTAAGCATTACGATATTCCTTTCTATGTAGCAGCACCATCAAGTACATTCGATTTATCTCTCGAGTCGGGTATCTCCATCCCAATCGAAGAAAGGAATGGGGATGAAATCACTTCTATACAAGGAGTCAGGATAGCACCAGAAAATGTGAAGACATTCAATCCTGCTTTTGACGTTACGCCCCATTCTCTTATTACAAGCATCATTACCGAAAATGGCATCATTTCACCTGATTACAGGAGTAATATCCCGCTTTTTGTAAAATGAAATTATTTATAAAGGATTGATCAAGGGGCTGTCCCAAAAGGTGTAATTACACACCGAAATTGAATAAATAGTAAAAGGCAGAAACGTTGATTTAACAACATTTCTGCCTCTTTATTTTTGCGAAATTCACTGGAATAAGGACTTATTAGACAGCCCCTTCATTCTTTTCACGATTAACCTTGGAAACCCATTCAGTTGCTCCTGTTATATTTATTCTGACGAGGTTCTTTTTGATAGATATAATCGCAGAATTTAGTCAGAGTGGCATCTAGCCTTCTTTGATTTTTCTGCCGCTTTTCGGTAGTAATTATTCTTAGCCTTGTATGAAAGTTCATGTTCCTCAAGCAGGGTTTACCGCTCGTTTTCTTCAAATTCTACTTCATCATGGATACCCTTCCATTCCCCACCCATTGGTACTTCTTCCATGGTCACCTTATGGATTACACACACACCTAAGTCAAGCACACGAAAAACGGCCCATCAGCAATAAATGCTTGCTGATGGGCCGCTTGTTTTTATAAAAGATTATTTGATTTTCTTTTTCAATACTTCCACCGCTTTTTTCACTTGAGTATCATTTTTAAGGATTTTATCCCTAATGACTTCCATCAATTTAACGGTTGTATCGTCTTTAATGACACCTGTTTCTTTGATCTTATGATCCTTTTGGAATTCCTTGACCGCTACCTTTGTTTCTTCATCGAAATACTTATCCACTTTTCCTGGATTATACCCGGCTTCTTTCAGCATTTTCTCCGCTGCTTCTACTTCACTCGAGGAATCCGATACTTTCAATCCTTTATCAGGAGAGATATATGGAAGATTGGCATACTCGGGAAGCTTGACTTTTATATCCGGTTCAATCCCTTTTTTATGGATCCAATTGCCTTTCGGAGTCAGCCATTTTTGTGCTGTATACTTAAAGTTGGAACCATCATCAAAGTCTGCGGCTTTTTGCACGGTCCCCTTTCCGAATGATTTTACCCCTACAAGCTGAATACCCGCAGATTCACTAACAGCGGCGGCAACGATTTCAGATGCACTTGCACTTCCATCATCAATTAATACGACCACTGGTAGCTTCAACTCACCATTATTCTGGGATTTATAGACTTCTCTTTTTCCTTTTCGATCCTCGACCTGAAGGATGACTTCCCCATTCGGGATAAATAAGTTTGCCATCGCGATCGCTTGGTCAAGCAATCCACCCGGATTTCCACGTAAGTCCAATATTAGGCCTTTCATCTTTTCTTTATCCATGTCTTCAAGTGCCGTATTCAGCTCTTCCACCGTATGCTCAGAAAAACTTGTAACCTGCACTTTGGCAATCCCATCATCAAGCATCTCTGAATAAACCGTTTCAATCGGAATGGTATCACGCTTAATGGACAAAGTAATCGGTTCCTTTTCACCCGCCCTTGAAATGGCAAGCTCCACTTTTGTTCCCTTTTTCCCCCTGATTTTCAAGACAGCTTCCGAAGAACTTAAGCCATCAAGGCTTTTGCCATTGACACTTAGTATAATATCATTAGGCCGGACTCCGGCTTTTTCAGCTGGTGATCCTTTAATAGGGGAAACCACCATGATCTGTCCATCCTTCTCTTGGATTTCAGCACCTATTCCTTCAAAGGAAGAAGAGATGCTCTCATGGAAACTGGAGGCTTCTTTCTTATCCATATAAGAGGAATAAGGATCATCCAACGATTCTATCATTCCATTTATAGCTCCATCCACGAGCGTGTTCTCATCGATTTCTTCATAATAATTATCTTTGATCGTATCATATGTAGAATATAACTTTTCAAATTCAGGATGATTACTCGGTGCAAGTGACTCTACTTTTTCATCGCCAAAGGTCAACGCGATTGTAGTTATCCCTGCTGTCAAAAATATGAGTAAGAAAATCCCCATAATAAACGTAAACTTTTTTATTTTCACAATTTTGCCTTCATCTTTGGGCTGTTGTTGATTTTCTTCTTCCACTGAAGCCTCACCACTTTCATTCTTCATGACAATATTAACTAATACATCCTATTTTATCAGCTTTCTAGCAAATCGGAAAACTTTAGTTATCAAATTTTTTGAATGATATGTAAGTGCCTACCATCTTGCTCCAATCCAGCTTTCTTATAGAGACCTTTTCTTTATCCATATTCTATATACGTGCAAAAATACGGACTCCGTGGAATGGAAGAAACTAAATATCTTAATTTCTTCCATTCCTGGCTACCCGTAAATCCAACGTTTATGGTCAGTCTTGAATCGCTGCCTCTAAAGAAACCTCAATCATCTCATTGAATGTTGTTTGGCGCTCTTCGGAGGTTGTTTCCTCACCTGTTAAAAGATGGTCGGAAATCGTTAAAACGGATAATGCTTTACGACCAAACTTAGCAGCAAGTGTATATAATGCAGCTGATTCCATTTCTATAGCAAGGATTTGGTACTTGGCCCACTTTTCCAATTCACTATTATCATTATAGAATTGATCTGCGGTAAATACGTTTCCGACTTTCAATTGCAACCCTTTGTCCACCCCTGCATCATAAGCTTTTTTCAATAAATCAAAATCAGCAGTAGGAGCAAAATCAACGCCACCGAATGTCATGCGGTTCATTTGTGAATCTGTAGAGGCACTCATAGCCAGGATTACATCTCTGACCTTCACATCTTTTTGAATGGCACCAGCTGTCCCAACCCGGATAAGTTTTTGGACATTATAGCTATTCATCAATTCATTTACATAAATCGAAATCGAAGGGACACCCATTCCTGTACCTTGAACGGAAATGCGTTTTCCTTTATAAGTTCCTGTATACCCAAACATATTACGAACTTCATTGTATAATTTAGCATCCTCTAAAAACGTCTCAGCAATATATTTTGCACGTAACGGATCCCCAGGAAGCAAAACCGTTTCCGCAATTTCATTTTCTTTAGCACCAATATGTACGCTCATTCTTAAAATTCCCTCCTTGAAGTGGTTGAAATGACATTCCCAATTACTATAACATACCAACCCCATATTAGGAAAATAGAACTTCTTTATCTACTGCAGGAAGTAGGATATAACACTCTTTAAGTGATCGGTGGAACGCAGCAAAACGGCGGAAACCCGCCGTCTTTTTGGTTGATTTTAAGGAGTAATGGCAAGAAAACTGCCCATTGATTGATGATACATCATTCATCGACTTCCTCATCAATAATGCATTTTTCAAGAAGGTATTCGAATGTGATGTCAGCAAGATCTTCAACTTCAGATTCTTTTGGAAGATAGCCCCGCTTTAATAATTCTTGGTAAAAGAATTCCGCTATCTCTTCAGTATCAATAAAAACCTCAATTTCTCGCAAATCATCGCCCCCTTAATTAAAGATGTATGAATGTATAGGTATAAATATGCCAGTAGGGCATTTTCTCTCAAAACTTACGCATATCCTACACTTTAATTCGTTGATTCAATTTCTTAGAGATGAGTCTTCATCGGCTCGTGCTAAAGTGTATACATCCCTTTTCAAGACCTTTTATTTCGTATGCTCTTTTTTGTGACCTGGGTAAATTTCTTCCGCCGCCTTCTCAATTTTAGCAAGAGCTATTTTCATGATATGTTGATATTCATCATCGCCAAATTGATGAAAAAGCTTACAATAATCATTATATAAATCCAACAGTCCATCAATCATTTCCATTTTTTCATTTTTTGTCATAGTCATATCTCGCTCACCTTTACCAGGGTTGTTTTGTTTAGCAATGATAGTAAGCTCGTTATTCTTATTAGAAAGGAGCAGCCCCAATTTTTGAATGATTGCATCTGCACGTTTGGCATCGGCTACTAAAGTCAATTCTTCTTCATGCGCTTCCAGCCATTCCCCATCGGAGATACGTGATAATTCATATATCACATCTTCCCAGGCATTCTCTTTATAGCGCCAAATCTCCGTTCGATAGCCAATTATCTTAAAATAATCATATTCATATCCATCGACCTGGACTAAATCACCGATAATATATTTATATTCGATATCGATTTGTTCCTGTTGATAAAGGATTTCTCCTTCGTATTCAGTTATAGACTGTAATGTCTTTTCAATATATAGGCCTTCGCTGTAATTTACTTCATACACATAAGAACCATCGAGATATTTTATATCGGTTATATTCCCGACTGTCCCATACATTATAATTACGACTGTATCGCCTAATTTGAATTTTGGCTGATTTTTCTTGCCCATAAGAGACATCCCCCAATATGGTCCTTATCGTTTGATAGTAAATTATATGCATGAACAAACAAGGTGGTTAATGGAAAAGAGGGGGCATTTGACTCATTTAGATAGGTTATGCGAGAAACTTTTATTATGGTAACCTATCAAAAAAATAGGGCAAGACAGGAAAACCGCCTCTTTAAATGAGACGGTTTGTTGTCGGAATCGTCAAGATCACTTCTGTACCTTGTCCATATTTACTTTCGATTTGAAATTTCCCTTTGAGTTCATCCATGATTTGGATGCAAGTTGCCACTCCCAAACCATTTCCTTTTAACTTTGTCGTATAAAAGGGCATCCCGATATTTTTTAGATTCTCAGGTTTAATCCCTTTTCCATCGTCTCGGATCTTCAATTGTACATAATGAGGTGAAGTATCGACGGTCATTTCAATCTGCCCTTTTGACTCAAACGATTCGCAGGAATTATTCAGGACATTAAGGATAACCTGACGCAACCGGTTTTTATCGGAATAGGTATGTACGGGTTCTGTCAATGTATTAACGAGTGTGACATCTTTATATAGAGTAGAAGCCGAATAGACAACAACCAGTTCATCAAGGAATTCCTTCAGATCCAAATTCTCCATTTCAAGCTGGTGGGGTTTAGCTAAATCAAGGAGTTGTGTAACAAAAACGTTCACTCGATCTACTTCCCCAAGCATGACATCACTGTACTTTTCAATTAACTCTTTTTCATAATCCTGCTTCTTCAACAGTTGGAGAAAACCCCTGATGGTCGTCAATGGGTTCCTGATTTCATGCGCTACCCCTGCGGCCAGCTGTCCGACATATTTTAACTTTTCGGTACGGACGATTTCTCTTTCCCTATCCTTAATCGTATCCATCATCCTTAGAAACGCATGATTCAACTTCTCCATTTCTACAAAACTTCTTTTATCAGAGACCACGAACTCTTTTCCCTGGATAAAATCTTCCGTCACTTCCACTAGATTATGTACTGGTTTCACCAGAGATTTCGTAAGTAAATAGACGCCTAGAATGATGGACATAAATACAATGGTGTATATAGAGAGATAGCGTGATAAAAGATCATTTAACGGCTGATATACTTGTTTTTTGTCAGCACCCACTACCACAAACCATTTATTTTCCGTTTGGGCTATCGGTTGAACGTATTGAATGGAATATATCTTTTCTCCATTTTCTGCACTATATAAATTATTAGAATTAGCGGATTCCAATAACTTTTCTTTTGTAAGGCCCATATCTTCCAATGTCGTATTAGAACTCTCATGAATGCCATTCGGGTCTTTTTTGGAAATCATAATGCCATCCTGATTGATCATATAAAAATTCACAGGGTACTTTTCACTAATGTCATTGGCCTTTTTCTCCATCATATCCCAAAGGCCTGATATCCGAAAGGCCGGGGACACAACACCGATCATTTTCCCTTTATTATCATTTACCGGTGCACTTAAGGCTATAATAGGTTCAGCAAATGCTTTCGTTTTATATACATCCGATAGGAATTCATGCCCCTTTAGCCCTTCTTGAAACCATATTCTATTAGCTAAGCTTGTTCCGACCATTTTATTTGAGGTATCAGCCATGACCGTACCTTCCAAATCTAAATATACGGCACCAAAGTATTCACCTTTTGCTTCTGTGAATCTTTTCAATTCATCAGTCTTCTCCTCTTTAGAAGAATCAGGATTGATCAATACCGTATTCGTACTCATTAAGTTAACATCACTAATCCGTTCATTTAAATAACTGTACATTTCATTTACCATATTAAGTGAACCTGAATTCAATGTACTCTTCGCTTCTTTAGCTAGCAAGGAGCGTTGCGATTCATAAGAAATGATTCCCAATATCAAAACGGGTAAGCTCGATATAATTAAAGAATAAAACAAAATTCGGGCTTGAAGGCTTCTAAACATCCTTCGGCTCCCCCTATTCCTGTATCTATAGCAGTCCTTCTTCTATTTGGACATATTGATCCCATAATCGATCGAATATAGTCATACTATCTAAATAGTCTCCATTTAACTCCAAGTAACTGCTCACTTCATGATAATCATCCGATTGCTTTGGAAAACTGTGATCTTCGTATGCATGGTTTGCGAATTTTGTAATTTCATCAATTTCCTTTGGCTGTCGATATTTCATTAAAAATAAGTAAAACGGTCTCATGTCGAGCCCCCTTATCAAAATACTATGATTTAAATCTTAATATATCGGAAACTAACGCTTACGTCTACACCTATACAAGTCTTGATTGTTAATTACCCTTTCAACTATAAATTCCATCTAGATACTTTACCACGATTTTTGTGTATATAGAGTAAATCTTCAGGCGCTGATAAATGTTTTATTATCCAGTTTACAAAAGATAATTTGCTGGTTACCCCTCCAATTTTTCATAATTTAACTAAAAGTTCATTTTCAGTTCATTTAGTTACATTACAATGAAATAGAAAGTGATGACGAGCTTAAATGTGATGTCCGCATTTCACATTGCAGCTCTAAACTATAAGGGGGAAATAATTAAATGAATTCTTTTTTACGCCCAATAACTGATTGGGTTTCAACTAAGAAAGGTATGTGGATTACAATTGTCACATGGCTGGTCTTAATGATTGGGTTAAGTGCCGGTCCGGCAGTAAGTGATTACAAAGTGACAAACTTTCAATCCTTACCCGACGATGCACAATCCATTATTGCAAATGAAAAATTAGAAAAATACTTCCCTAATGATCAAGGGACGCCTGGTATTCTTACCTTTCATAACGAAAATGGTAAGGTGAACTTAGAAGAAGTTACAAGCATTATGAATAAAATCATCGGTGCTAAAATTGAGGGTGTCGATGAAATCGTCAATATCTCTCAATTACCGCCAGAAGCAATCGAAGGGTTCAAGTCAGATGACCAGTCTACGATCATCATTCCAATGACTTTAGACCCTGGTCTTGATAGCCGCCAAATTGGCGAAACCGTAGATGCTATGGCTGAGGTTGGAAATGACGTTACAGAGGGTATGTCTGAAACTTCCTTCCGTATTACTGGTCCTGCAGGAATTGCTGGAGATACGCTTAAGTTGTTCGAACAAGCAGATTTCGTGTTACTATTTACCACAATAGTGATTATTTTAATCCTGCTCATCGTTATTTACCGTTCTCCATTATTGGCTTTTATCCCACTATTAGCAACAGTAATTGTATACCAAGTAGTGAATCAAACACTCGGATTAATGGGTGCTGGTGGACTTGAAATCAACAATTCAACTACATCGATAATGAGTATTTTGCTGTTCGCGGCCGTGATTGACTATTCATTATTCATATTCTCTCGCTTCCGAGAAGAACTGAACCACCATGAGACCAAATATGAGGCAATGAAACATGCGATGCGTGCTACAGGATTGCCAGTATTCTTAGCAGGCGGAACAGTACTCGCCGCAATGCTAGTATTATTCTTTGCAAACTTCCGTGATTATCAAAACTTTGCGCCAATTTTTGGAACGACAATGTTTGTCATCATGTTAGCATCCATTACACTTGTCCCAGCGCTGTTCACCCTATTCGGGCGTAAAGCCTTCTGGCCGAAAGTACCGAAGTTTGGTGAAACGAAAGAAGTGAAACATCGCTTCTGGGGACCCGTTGCAAAATTCGTTGTAAATAAACCAGGCCTTTCTGGCGGGATTATCGCCATTTTAATGGTTGTGTCAGCGTTAAATGTATTTAACCTTGATTTTGAATTTGATACAGTGAAATCTTTCCCAAAAGATTTACCTTCACGTGAAGGCTACGAAATCGTCGAAGCGAAATACGACAAAGGT
The DNA here is from genome assembly GCF_050278025.1 of Peribacillus sp. NPDC097197. NCBI lineage: Bacteria > Bacillati > Bacillota > Bacilli > Caryophanales > Bacillaceae > Peribacillus > Peribacillus sp. NPDC097197. The sequence goes on from NZ_JBNNST010000002.1 coordinate 220,758, forward strand.
GAATTGGCTCCAACATCCATTTTATTCGAAGGAAAAGAAACGTTATCAGAAAAACAGATCGAAGCATTACGGACAACGCTCGAATCTGAAAAAGATGTTACATCAGTTCGACTAACAAATGTATCTGACGACGCGAAAGTAGTAAAATATAGTATGACGCTTGACCTTAACCCTTATTCTGTCGAAGCAATCGATATGATGAAGGAGTTAATTGAAAACGATGATGAAATCCTAAGTAAAGCAGATATATCCGGTGAAGTGTATTTTGGTGGAATTACTCCGAAACTTGTTGACGAGCGTGATGTCAATAATCGTGATATTTGGGTGATCGTCCTACTAGAAACATTATTAATTTTAATCCTCCTATTCGTGTTAACGAAGTCAGTAAAAATGTCGGTTTATATGATGGCCACCATTTTACTTTCATTCTTGGCGGCATTAGGATTAGGTCTGTTCCTCATTGATGTTCTGTTCGGTTATGAAGCAGTAAGTACACGTGTACCTGTTTATGCGTTTATCTTCTTAGTCGCTCTCGGGATAGACTATAACATTATTTTAATATCCCGTTTCTTAGAAGAACGCAAAACAAAAAAAGTGAAACAGGCTTTGGAAATCGCTATTCGGAATACAGGTGGGGTGATTTCATCTGCTGGTTTAATTTTGGCAGCCACCTTTGCGGCATTGACTACGATGCCAATAGCCGATTTATTCGTCTTTGGATTCATCGTTGCCATCGGTATTTTAATGGATACATTCTTAGTGCGTGGAATGCTATTGCCCGCATTAATATTATTCTTTGAGAAAGATAAGAAATAAAAGAAAAAACAAATATACAAGCCATACGCAGAGACTTCCACATGTCTCTGCGTTCTTACCTGTTTACATGCATGTAAGTATAGATTTCATGAAAGCGAACCCATGTACATATAAAGCAAAAAATGGTTTGAGGTGATTGTATTGAAAATAATGGTTTGTGATGACGACAAACATATATTACAGCTGGTAAGTATTCATTTAATGCGGGAAGGATATGATGTCATAAAAGCTAATGATGCGAAAGAGGCGCTTTACTTATTAGAAGAAGTAGTTCCTGACTTAGCCGTAGTTGATGTGATGATGCCCGGGATGGATGGCATTGAGTTGACAAAAATACTCAACCAAGATTATAAAATTCCTGTTCTACTGTTAACGGCAAAAGATCAATTAGAAGATAAAACGAGAGGGTTTCTAGCAGGTTCCGAAGATTATGTAGTAAAGCCCTTTGAACCTAAAGAGTTACTATTTCGGATTGCCGTCATCCTTAGAAGATTTGATAAGGACAGCCAAAATATCATTCGGATCGGTAATGTGACGATTAATCGTAAAATTTTTGAAGTGTCAACCGAATCAGAAACACTGATCATGCCCTTAAAGGAATTTGAATTGCTATCATTACTTGCAAATCGGCCCAATTATGTCATCGAGCGATTTACCATCATGGAACAAATATGGGGACATGATTATGAAGGTGACGGCCTGACCCTTAATACACATATCAAACGCCTGAGAAACCGATTGGATCGTCTAGGGGCTAATATCGAAATAAACACAATCCGTGGTTTAGGATATAAATTAGAGGTTCAACATTCATGAAAACCTTGTATCAACAGTTCATTATCACTACGTTAAGCCTTATGCTATTCAGTACAATTGTCGGCTTTTTTTTAACAAACACGTATTATCATCTGGTTACTAAGGAACAAAATGATGAAAAGAATGTCGCCATAGCACAAAATATTACACGATATATCGAGAGTACGCCTGATTTGGATTTAGAACATTATTTATCGACACTTGGCGATATAGGGTATCAATTTTATGTTGTCGGGGAATCTGGTTATTCTCAGTTCTTTGGAGGGGCATTTAAAACGTCAGAATTACCCCCTTCCGCCAAAGAAACGGTATTTAAAGGAAATATCTTTCATGGTATGGAGAACTATCCAAATCAGTCATTCATGACAGGTTTTTTTACGAATAAAATTATCAATACTGTCGGTGTCCCCTTTATATATAATGGCGAACAGTATGGGGTCTTCCTTCGGCCCAATATTGGCTTATTATTTTCTGAAGTGCATACAATATTGGCTTGTTTGATCATATCCATGGCGATAATCAGCCTGATTGGAATGCTATTTGTTGCGAAACAATTAATACGACCCATTACACAATTAACGGAAGCCACTAAACAAATATCAAAAGAAAATTATGACCTTCTACTGAAGGTTAAACGACGCGATGAAATTGGACAGCTTGCATCAAGTTTCAATCAAATGACGAAGCAATTACAGGAAACAGATCGATCAAGAAAAGAATTCATAAGCAATGTTTCTCATGATTTCCAATCGCCGCTATTAAATATCCAAGGATATTCTGAACTATTGAAGTCACCCAGCATTACAGAAGAAGATCGCCTAACATACACATCGATTATCGAGACAGAGACTAAGCGATTATCTCTCTTAACTAAGCAATTACTACTGCTAACCTTTTTAGATCAGCCTACACGTGCATTAAAACGCTCCTCATTTGCATTGGATGAACAACTTAAGACGCTGATTCAAAAATATTTGTGGCTCATTGAAGATTCGGGCATCGAACTATATTATAAAATTGCACCAATCCGTTTCAATGGTGATGAAGGTCTATTGGAAACTGTCTGGGATAATTTACTTACAAATGCTTTAAAGTACAATAAACCGAACGGTTCCATTAAAATTATAGTTGAAGAAACAAACGATGATGTTTTCATTCAATTTCGAGATACCGGTATGGGGATTAAAGAAGAAGAACTTTCTCATTTGTTCGAACGTTTTTACCGAGCGGACGCTTCTAGGACAAAAGAAGGCACTGGTCTGGGACTGGCAATTGTCAAAGAGGTAGTGGATTTCCATCGTGGCAGCATACGTGTTTCAAGTCAATTCGGAAAAGGAACATGTTTTTTCATCACTTTGCCTAAACTATAAATAGGCTAACTACGCACCTAGATCAACATATACCTAAAGCCACCAGGATTAAGATATGGTGGCTTTAACTATAATAATCCATCCTTTTGAACATTCGTACACCCTCCCTTCCGCGTTACTCAACCAACTAAAGTCAAAATAAAAACGAACGTGGAAAAGTTTTTCTAAACTTATAAAATAAGGAAAGTATCTTATTCTAGTCTAAGCCTATTAATTATTACATGGAACTTGCTGCAGAAGAGATCGTCGGACATTAGTGTGAAAGAGTTATAGTGGACAATATTAGGGGCTTTTTCTGCAGAAAACCTCAGCTATCCTTGCACTTATAATCAGTCCGTTTAGCCGATTTTATCTAGTTTCAATTCAAAAAAACATCTATCCAATCCCGAGGATCAGATAAATGTTTTATCAAAAATCATAGTTTTTATTTTTTATAGAATTCGCTCCTCCTAAGAAAAGTCAAAATAATTCCGTTTCAGCATTCGCTTCATCTTTAATAGTTCCTCATACGTAGTCTGCTTATCTAGCTGTTTCGTATCAATTAGAAACAACTGGTCTTCAATTTCTTTCACGACTTCATCCCGTTGAAAAAGGGCATTGCAATTTTCACAATGGGATGATGGCGTTTCGGTAATCTCAACAGCCTTCGTTCCATCCGGTAATTCCCAATAAACTGTACCCTTTATGGAAGAGAGTTTTCCTGTTTCACACCACGGACATACTTCCATTTTACTCCCCTTCTTCCTTTTTGCTTTGTGGAGCTATTTTTTTATTTGCTGTGCCTGAAATTTTTTTTCTTTTAGCTGGTCACGTTTTTCGCGTTGGTTTTTTAAAGAGGCATGTTCTGGGTTGGTATGGTATTTTTCACGACGGTTCATCCGTTTCAGGCCTTCAGGTACTAAATTAAATTGTTTGTCGTTCATAAGACCCGCTATCCCTGAATCTGACTGTTTTGCTTCAACATCGGGATAAATCCCCTTGAAATAATCATCGGCAAGTCCCGGTGTGTACTGCTCCGGTTCCGGATAGGTCGTGATTACACCTTCGAAATTCCGAAGCACTGTCTTGGTTGGGGATTGAGAGAGGATGTAATTTGGCTGTAAAGTGATTTTCCCTCCCCCTCCAGGTGCATCAACAACGAATGTAGGTACTGCATAACCGGATGTATGACCCCGTAAGCCTTCGATGATTTCGATTCCTTTAGATATTGGGGCCCGGAAATGACCAATTCCTTCTGACAAATCGCATTGATAAATATAGTAAGGGCGTACACGGATCTTGACAAGGTCATGCATTAGCTTCTTCATGATAGGGACACTATCGTTAATGCCCGCTAAGATTACAGCTTGGTTTCCAACTGGCACACCCGCATCCGCGAGCATCTCACACGCTTTCTTCGACTCTTCCGTTATTTCTATCGACGTATTGAAATGCGTATTTAACCAAACCGGGTGATATTTTTTTAGAATATTACACAGGTTTTCAGTGATACGCTGAGGAAAAACCACTGGAGCCCGTGTACCGATCCTGATTATTTCAACATGGGGAATGTCTCGCAAATTCTTCAAGATATATTCGAGGATGGTATCGTTGATCAATAATCCATCACCACCGGAAATAAGCACATCCCTGACCGCTGGTGTATCCCGAATATAGCCGATTGCTGCATCTAATTGTTTCTTTGGAACGCCCATGCCAATTTGACCTGAAAAACGCCTTCTCGTACAATATCGGCAATACATCGAGCACTGGTTCGTCACCAGGAAAAGCACACGGTCGGGATACCGGTGAGTCAATCCCGGTACGGGTGAATCCTCATCTTCATGTAGTGGATCCTCCATATCATACTTAGTTTTATGCATTTCTTCCGATATGGGCACGGATTGCATCCTTATTGGACACCTAGGGTCCTCTTTATTCATAAGTGACGCATAATAGGGGGTAATGTTTAAGGGAATCGTTTTGGTGGAGATTCGCACCCCTTCCTCTTCATCCGGAGTAAGGTCGATTACTTTCTTCAAATCATCCACAGTTCTTATTGTATTTGTCAATTGCCACAACCAATTGTTCCATTGTTCATCAGTTACATCTTTCCATAACTCTATATCTTTCCAATGACGATCTGGTTTATATAAATCAAATAACATAGCCATACCTCCTAAGTCTTGATAGTAGTATTTAATGCAAGAAGGGTGCCAAAATTGCCCAAAAACTAAATATGAACGCTAAAAAATCCGGTTATATACGATATACCGGATTTTTTAGCGTTCAAGTATGTTTCTTGATTTTATATTGGAGGGTCTGCCTCGGGATGTCCAATAGCTTTGAAGCTTGAAAGACATTTCCTTCGGTTTGCAAAAGTGCCTCTGATATAAGTTTGGTTTCCATTTCCTTCATGGCTTCCCGCAGCGGCAATACCTTCTCTTTAGGAACTGTGCTCTTTTTTAAAAATGGGGGCAAGTCACCCGCTGTCAAGACTTCACTTTCGGCATGTATCATCATGAACTCAATCGTATGCTTGAGTTCCCTTACGTTACCTGGCCAATGATAGGCATGTAGGATTCCCTTGGTCTCTTCATCGATTCCTTTTACGGAGCGATTCATCTTCTCGTTAAAGTTTATAATAAAATGCTCCGTAAGCAATAAAATATCCTCTGGACGATCTCTTAGCGGCGGTAGCTCATAGCTCAAAACATGTAAGCGATAAAATAAATCCTCACGGAGCTTTTTCTCCGTGACAGCCGTCTTCGGGTTTACATTCATCGCAGTCATGATCCTGACATCTACCTGAATGCTTTTTGCCGCCCCTATCCTCCTAACGGCCCCATCCTCAAGTACACGAAGCAGCTTCGCCTGTAAATCAATGGGCATCGATTGCAGTTCATCAAGAAATAGAGTCCCTCCATTCGCCAGCTCAAATAATCCCTGGCGTTCGACAGCTCCCGTGTAACTACCTTTCGAAGTCCCAAATAAAAGCGAGTCCAATAAATTTTCAGGTAGTGCCGCACAATTTTGTGCAATGAAGGGCTTTTTTCGCCTATTGGAGTTGTGATGTATACTTTGGATGAAAAGTTCCTTTCCGACACCACTTTCACCATAAACTAAAACCGAAGACGATGACCGGGCAGCCTTTTTCCCTTGTGCAATCAACTTTTCAAATGGTGGATCTTGGGTTAGAATATCAGCAAAAGTGTATAACGTACCATTCGTGGCTACTTTTTTTTCTTTACTTGTCGTCGTTTTAAGAGAGCTTTCCAAGTCTGCTAAGCGTTCCGATAATTGTTTCAGGCTAGAATAATCTTTCGCAATTTCTATTGCCCCCATTATGAAACCGTCTACATATATAGGCAGGGTTGTATTGAAGGTCTCAATGATTCGACCATGTGCATTTACATAAGATTGTCTATGATGGTAGATGGGCTTTTCGGATTGGATGACACGCAGCAAGGTCGAAGATTTATGATTTAAGGACGGAAACGCTTCAAGCAGTGGTTTTCCAAGCACTTCCTCTACCTTCATTCCATCATGGTTGGCCGCCACTTCATTATAAAAGATCGTTTGACCTTTTGGATCGATTACATGAATTCCCTCATCAATGCTTGCCAGAATCGCTTCTAAGACCTGATTTGTATTAAAACATTCACTGATCAATGTCTTCCCCCTCTCTCACATTCCTTCCATCATATATATGAAGTAGTGCCGAAAACTTGTCATATGCATGCCCGAAAATGGGCATTCATGTATAATTCTTCACCCATAAGTTCATATCCTCCAATTTATCGAAAATGAAGCAGTTATTGGCTAATCTACCCCTGTAATAATAGCCTTGCTGATGCAATGCTGCATTCATTCCGAATGATAGCGCCCTTGCGATAGAATAGATACAATAAATGTCATGTGAGACGAGGTGACTCTCAAGCTTCTCAATCAAGTGCTTCATTAATCCATACTGCCGATGATCGGGCAGTGTTGCACAATCCGTTATTTCCGCATTACGGTAGAAGTCATTTATTTCAGCGGATGCCGCACTGACGATTACTCCATCATGTTCGTACATGTAATAGACCGTCCCGCTTTTCATGCACTTCCTCACATATTCTGGTTCATTCATCGGGGTTGGGTAAATTTCAAATACTTTTCCGTACAATTCAGCAAGCTTCACCGCATCTATTTCCTCCGCCTTCCTTCCTATATAGGTGGATGGGGGGGCCTCTAGCTCTACTTTTGTTGGAAGTTTCTGTACATTTTCTAGAATTTCATCCTCCTTGATCCAATGAGAACTGGCCCTTCGCTGATCTTGGGTATATTTAACAAGGAAGTGGCAATCACTTCCTAAAAAGAACTTATCGATGCTTCCCTCATATAAAAAACCTTTGCTCAGCAGCTCCAGTACATTTTCCGTTCGTGCCTTGAATATGATTTTCTCCGCTGATATATTATCAGCTGCTTTCAAAGATTCTTCGACGCAATCTTGAAAATGGCCCAAATAGTCTTCGACCCGTACGCGCTTATTAAAACGATCCATCATTATGTGTAGTGTAGAATGGGACAATTGAATTCTTTTTTCAACAATATCCATTCGGCTCTCTCCTTCCTTCTCTATCTAATAGTGTAACAGAAGGCCTGACCCTATTTTAGGAATCAGACCCGGTACCCCTTATATGTCCCTCCACTCCACACCATTCCAAAATTGTTCGTGCAATGATTTCGGCCGATTCCAACATTTTATCCACTTCTATATATTCATTGGCATCATGGGCCAATTTTGTTTCGCCTGGTCCGAAAACCACTACCGGTATGGAACCGACCGAAGATAAATACCCTCCATCCGTTCCCCAAGGGGAAGCTTCCACAGTCGGCTGTTCTCCCATGACTTTTTCATAGTGGGTGGACAATGCCTGAATCAACGGATGATCCAATTCCAGGATTCCCGGTATCCATCTAGCTCCGAACCATTCCAATTCAATTGGTTTTTCCTTGAACCAATTATCCTTACGATTCAAATCGTCAATCTTGTTTTTCAAGGAGAGTTGTGCCGCTTCCATGGTTTCCTTAGGGGCAACTCCAAATCTACCTTCTAGAATCGCTGTATCAGGCACAGAAGAAGGCCAATTCCCACTTTGGATGCTCCCGATATTAATGGGAATGGGGATGGGGATATTATGATAAAGTGGATGATCCATCTTTTGGTTACGTTCCTTTTCAAGGTTCTTGATTTCCTCGATTACAAGATAAGCTTTATCTATCGCGCTTTGTCCTTCATACCGGGTTCCCCCGTGTGCTGATTTGCCTTTTATTTTCAGTCGAAACCACATCGATCCTTGTTGAAGGGGGAAAAATTTCATGTTCGTTGGTTCTGGAATGATCGCTCCATCAGCTTTATATCCTCTCAATACAGCTGCGAGCGAACCCGCCCCACCGCTTTCCTCTTCGATTACACTCTGAAATATCACGTCGCCCTTCAACCTTATGCCTGTTTCAACGATGGATTCGAGCGCTAATAATAATGAAACATTCCCGCCTTTCATATCCGTCGTCCCCCGCCCATACACTTTCCCATTCTCTATTTTTCCACTGAATGGATCATCCTTCCATGCTGATCTATCACCTTCAGGAACGACATCGATATGACCGTTCAATATAAGCGACCTGCCGCCGCCACTTCCCTTCCTAACCGCGACAAGGTTTGGATTCCCTTTAAAATCTTTTCGGTCACAATAAAAATGAGGATGATTTCTTAGTGCACCATCCCCAATCTCCCATAGGTCGATGTCAAGACCGATCTGCCGGCACTTTTCGACGACGATGGCTTGTGCACTCCCTTCCTGCCCGCGTTTGCTGGGTTCCTGCACTAATTTTTGAAGTAATTTAATGCCATCATTTCGATGCTCTTTCAACCATGCACTGATTTGCTCTTCATACATGCCCTCATACTCCTCTCTCATTCTTTTACTATACAAAGCTTGCTAGACACTTTAACATCGGCTTCCGTTCTTTTCTTGACTTCTTCTATTGTAGTGGAAGCGAATAAATCAGTTAATAGGAGACCTTTTGGAGTAACAGAAAAAACGCCCAGTTCCGTGATAACCTTATGTACACATCGTTTCGCCGTTAATGGCAATGTACAGTTCTTCATTAATTTGGAGATACCGTCTTTGTCGGTGTGCTCCATTAGGACAATGACTTTTTTCGCCTTTGCCGCAAGTTCCATTGCCCCACCCATTCCAGGTACTCGCTTACCGGGAACAATCCAATTTGCCAGATCCCCATATTCACTTACTTGAAGAGCGCCTAAGATCGTAACATCAACACGGCCACGGCGAATCATCCCAAAGGCGAGTGTACTATCGCAATAGGATGCTCCTTCCCGGATGGTTATGGGGAGGCCTCCTGCATTACAAAGATGTGCGTCTTCATGGCCCATGGCTGGAGAGCTTCCCATACCAACAATCCCATTTTCTGCTTGAAACATCACTTGATGATCGGCTCGTAGATGATTCGGCACTAAAGATGGAATGCCGATACCCAAATTGACCAGCATGCCATCCCTAATTTCAGCTGCCGCTCTTTTGGCTAATCGATTTCTCGCCTCGGCTCCCAAACCCATTTCCAATCGACTCCTTTTGAAGGAATGATATAATCTACAAAAGCACCAGGTACAATGATTTTCTCTGGATCCATGCTGCCCAGAGGAACGATTTCCTCGACTTCCACAATCGTGATTTGACCTGCCGTTGCCACGAGTGGGTTTGTATTTCGAGCACTTTTGTCGAATATGAGATTGCCATAGGGATCTGCTTTTGCTGCAAAAACGATAGCGATATCGGCAGTCAATGCAGGTTCCACTAGGTAATTTTTCTCCCCGATTTTGACGGTTTGTTTCCCTTTCCTGACGATATCATTATCCAGACCAATATCGGTTAATATTCCGCCAAGACCCATCCCCCCTGCACGGATTCGTTCAACCAGTGTACCTTGCGGAGAGAACTCCACTTCCAACTCTCCATTATTCATGGATAGTCCGGCATTCGGATTGGAACCGATATGAGAAACAATGATTTTTTTTGCCCGCCTTTGAGTAACCAGCCTACCTATTCCGATATCAGGGAAGCCAGTATCATTTCCGATTAAAGTTAAGTGTTGTATACCCGTCTCCAAGATTAGATTGATGAGGCCCGGAGGAGTGCCAATTCCACCGAACCCGCCAAAAAGAATGGACTGACCGTCTTCAAAGAGATGCAGGACATCCTCAAAACGGCAAACTTTATGGAATGCATTATCATTCAATTCTGTTCACTTCCTTATTTAAGACGGCAGATATCCAGGGAGGATCTTATCTTTAAATTCACGGAGGGTTGAGTCCAGTCTCCTTAGCAATTCAGCACTCTCTTCCTTTGTAATGATTAAGGGCGGAGAAATGATGATGGCTGCCCCGTTAATGCCATCAAGCCCCGCTGATGCAGGGTATAAAATAATCCCATTGTTCATCCCCGCCTTTATAATTTCAGCAGTCACATCTAAAGTTTTTGGAAAAGGTTCCTTCGTTTCTTTATCCTGGACAAATTCCATCCCGATTAATAAACCCCTACCGCGGAGGTCCCCGATAAACGAGTATTTCTTTGCAAGCTTTTTTAAACCGTTGAATAACTCCTTCCCTCTTTTAGCAGAGTGTTCTACGAGATCGTTATCCTCCATATATTCCAAAACGGCAAGCGCTATGGCACACGACAATGGATTGGCACTAAGTGTATGTCCGCCCATGATTGAACGGGAACCATTCATGATGGGTTCCAACACTTTTTCCGTCATGGCAGCGGCAGCGATAGGCGTGTACCCCCCGCTTATCCCTTTCCCAAAAGTAATGATATCCGGTTCTACTCCCCAATGTTCAGAGGCTAGCATCTTACCTGTCCGACCGAATCCAGTCATAACCTCATCAGCAATGAATAGAATGTCATGTTCCTCACAAATTTTCTTTAGTTTCTGAAAATAACCATTAGGCGGAACGATTGCCCCACCTGCTGCACCGATAACTGGCTCACATATAAATGCTGCGATGTTATCTGCGCCAATGCGCCGGATGGATGATTCCAACTCCAAAGCACAGGCCATCCCACACGTTCGGTGATCTAATTGATATGGACAACGGTAACAATAAGGAGGAGCAACAGAAGGGTATGATTCAAGTAGAGCGGTAAATCGCTCTCTGCGTATAGGATGACCAGACATTGAAAGAGCGCCGATCGTAATGCCATGGTAGCTCATCCATCTGGATATTATCTTTTGTTTCCTGGGTTTCCCTTTTTCCTGCCAATGCTGGATGGCAATCTTTAGTGCAGTTTCGGTCGCTTCTGAACCACTATTAACAAAAAAACTATAGGGGAGCTTCCCATTGGTTAAATCCGCTATTTTTCGGGCAAGCTTCTCTGCTGCCTCGCTCGTGAACTGGGAACGATACACAAATGACACTTGGCTTGCCTGTTGAACCATGGCATCTGCAATTTCTTGCACCCCATGACCAATATTGGAGGTTACAGCACCGGAAGATGCATCCAGATAGTCCTTCCCTTCTTTATCGTATAAATAGACGCCCTTCCCATGACTAATTGTCGGATAGGCGACGCCAAGGAACGGCTTGATCAATGAAGACTGCTCCATGCCCACACTCTCCTTCTACCACCAATTATGGCTTATGCTAAAGTGTATGTCCCCACTAGGGAAATCTTGCTAAGGAATTGTTGCAACTCTTTCAAACTATTTTTATAGGAAGGTTTTAGAAGGATGGGGAATCTATTCACCGTGGGGAAAGTAAGGAAATACGACAAAAAAAAGTGTATCCACGAGAGATACACTTTTTTTCTTATAATGAGCTATTTAGTTTGTCTTGACGAATGGAATCTATGAAGCTTTCATCCTTTAAAATGGCCAGCACACTTTTATAAAAAGCCGCTTTGTCAATGACTGAGGTATGTACGTATTCATATTCTTTTAATGATGGATGACGCAAGACATGTTTCATGCAAGAAAGACAGACTTTTTTAGTACCTAACTTATAGTAATTCAAGTTGCTTGCATCCCCATTAGAAGTGTCTTCGTTACAAACGAAACAGGTATGGCTTACCCGGCCTTTTTTATTATACTCGGATAAAGCGCCTTCTAAACGAATGGATGCGGGAATTGTTAATAACACATAATCACCTTTTCTATTTTAAATCTCTTAGTATTATATCAGAAAAATAAAGAATTTGAACTATTAGCCTCATATTCCCTAATAATGCTTGTAAAATAGGAAAATGAACAGGGATAAAACCCTATTTTACCCAAAAACAGGGACCGATACAGCCAATGACCGATAATCTCGGTTCATCCTCTTAAGTTGCCCTATATATAGGTAGTCTGACGATAAGTCCATCTATTTTTCAAGAGAGGATGGTCACTTTCGCGTTACCGTTCCTCACGGTCATCTTAACACTTTCGCCCATCGGTATAGTAGCAAAAGGATGGACATGACCAAAGTTTGCATTCGCTATGACAGGGATACCATTCAGTTCCCTCTTAGTTGCAATGATTTGCTGAAGGGCGTAAGGTGTCATCCCTGAATCCTTTTGAAATCGACCTATGATAACTCCCTTGATACCATCTGCATCAGGCAACTGTAGCAAGGATTGTAAATCCCGATCGAAACTAAAAGGATGGCTTTCTTCATCATCCTCAATAAAAAGAATGCGGTCCCGTAACGATGGCATATACTCCGTCCCCTGCAAAAGATTTATCGTACAAAGGTTGCCACCTAAGATGGTACCAGCTGCTTCGCCCTCCTGTATGACCATATATCCCGAATTCGGATGGAAGGAACGGTCCTCCTGCTCCAGATGCCATGAATCATCGCTCCAGGTTTCACTTTGTTCTAAATCAAAGCCATCATCCATAAGAACCGCTTTCTTAAAGTAGTCCATTGTATAGTCCAGCCCAGTCTTCATCCCAAAAGTAGAGAAATCAGGACCAGAATATGTAGTCAAACCAGTTTTTTGATAAATGGCCAAACCGATGGCCGTAATATCACTATAGCCCATCAAAACTTTAGGATTCTTTTTTATTAAATCGTAGTCGATATATTGTAGCAATTGATTGGCATTATATCCACCTACGCCAGCAAGGATTGCCTTTACAGACGGATTTCTAAACGCATCATGCAAATCTTCAACCCTGTCCTCAATCGAATTCGAGAAAAAGTCATCATGTACCAAAGCTGTTTTACCGTATGTAACTTTAAAACCGAGGTCCACCAATCTTTCCTCTGCCAGTCTGCGTTGCTCACCTTTTACAATCGCAAGACTTCTCGATGGTGCAATAACCCGGATTTCATCCCCGCGTTTTAAACGAGAAGGTTTCATATCTCTTTCCCCCTAAATATATTACATCTTAAATTATTTTAGCAGATATACAGAACAAAAGAAAATCATGGCTCATTATTGATTATAACACAAAAGAAACATATGTTCTTAATCGAATCCCTTTTAAAACTCCACCCTTGAGCCAGTCCCTAGCCAAGGCTTAATCTTGGGTAATTCTGTCATAAGGAATGGCCTCCATAAGAAAAGACCAGCTGATAGCTGGTCTTTTAGTGTTTTATATTTAGCAGCAGAATGATGCGCCGATGATAACCAACAGAATGAATAAGACAACGATTAATGCGAAGCCTGAACCAAAACCGCCACCGCATCCGCCACCGTATCCTCCGCCGTAACCATAACCGCCGCCGCAGCCGCCACCATATCCTCCACCATATCCGTACATAAAGTTTCACTCCTTCTTGATTTCTGTTTTCTCTTTACACCCTTACCATATGTCGATATGCCCGCCTTGGTCTGTGTATTTGCCCATTTTTTTTTATTTAAGCAAAAACTCCTCCATTCTTCTATATAAATCCCCCTCAATAAAACGTGTAATCAATTGATTTTAAAAACGGGAAATGAAACCAAACCTTATTGTATTACCTTAAATTTGCGATATAATAAGGTTAAAATATGCTTTTCGTCCTATACTTACCACACCAACCTACAATAATGTTAATCGGAGGAAATGAATTGAAAAAAGTCTCGAAATCCCTCATCCCATTCGCAGGAATTGTCCTCACACTCCTTCTCATTTACATCCTTCAAAAAGTTCCAAAAACATACGGTTCCGATGAGAACTTAAATGTATACCAAAAATACCAGGATGGTCAGCCGATTGACTATCTGATTATTGGCGATAGCATAGGCAGGGGGTCCGGGGCTGAAAATCCGAGTCAAACTTGGTTTAAACAACTGGAAAATAAAATGAGCAAGCACCATTCAGTTCCCTTTAAAGGGGATTACGTTGTTCAAAGCGGCTCCACTGCTTTTGAAGGTCTTTATAAGCTCTCTCAAAAAAAAAGAATGGGCCATAAGGATTTGATTTTCATTGTATTCGGTGAAAATGATCGTAAATACATGAATGTGGACGATTTCAAAATGACGTACGAGGCTCTGATTAGAAAAGCAAAGCACCTATATCCTCATGCTGAATTGTTCACGATTACGGAAAGTTGTTTGGAAAACGAGGAATTTGCGAATGCTATCGGTCTGTTATCTGACTATTATGGGGCCACCAATATTGACATGCGTCCAGTTTTCAATTCTTCAGGGTTCACTGACAAGGAATTGACGAAAGATTTGATTCATCCAAATGGCCTTGGCTATCAATTATATGCAAATACGATTCACGAAAAGTTTATTGAAAATGCACAAAAAGAAAAACCTGTCGCTAGTCTTCCTCCTAAATTTCATCAAGGCTCCGAAATGAATTTAAGAGATAATGACAACTATGATTCAATGGTGGGGTTTAGACCAAGAGGCGGTTATTACACAAGTGATGACACAGGGAGTTATATTGAATACCGATTCGAAGGAAATATACTTGGAGTTAAATTACTCAGAAGCCCAGATGGCGGAGAAGTTGATGTATTCATTGACGGCAAACTGAATACATCCCTTCATACGTGGTGGCCCTTTGCCCGCGAAAGGTATTTATTCATCGCCAATGGCCTTTCTCCCGGTCCTCACACCGTGCGTTTTGTAGTTTCAGGGAGAGAAACCTCCAAGGACCTCCCTACCACACATGTGCGGCTTTCTTCCATCATCACCAATGATTCAAACCACTAAAACAAGTAAGCCCCTATCACAGGATGATAGGGGCTTACTTGTTTATTAAAGAAACAGTTTCTTATATTCACCGTATCCTTCTTTTTCAAGATCTTCGAGTGGGATGAATCTTAACGAAGCAGAATTGATGCAATATCGTAACCTGGTTGGTCCTGGTCCATCATCAAACACATGTCCAAGATGGGAATCGGCCGTTTTTGAACGCACTTCGATCCTTCTCATGCCATAACTTGTATCCAAATTTTCCACAACTTCACCATCATCCAGTGGCTTGGTAAAGCTTGGCCAGCCACAGGCGGAGTCAAATTTATCTTTGGAAGTGAATAGCGGTGTACCGGAAACAATGTCCACATACAGTCCATCTTCATTCAAATTCCAATATTCATTATGAAAAGCAGGCTCTGTCCCGCTATTTTGTGTGACTTCATATTGAATGGGTGTTAATTTTTTCTTCAAATCATCTTTACTGCTCATTTCTTTTCCCCCCAATGATGTTTTTGAAAAGCCTTGCGCCCGGAGCCAACTGAATATCTCTCGTAGTGCTCTGGTTGCTTTTTATAATAATGCTGGTGATACGTCTCTGCCGGATAAAAGGTTTTGGCCGGTAAAATGGGTGTGGCAATGGGCTTAGAAAAAATGCCGCTCTCCTGTAGGTTTGCCCTGGAAGCTTCCGCTATTTCCCGTTGCTTTTCGTCGTGATAGAAAATGGCCGTTTGATAGGAACTGCCACGATCAAAGAACTGGCCTCCAGCGTCTGTTGGATCAATCTGTTGCCAAAATAATTCAACTAAATCTTTATAAGGGTAGATGGAAGGGTCAAAGGTAATCTGGACAGCTTCATAATGTCCCGTCGTTTCCGAGCAAACCTCTTTGTATGTAGGATTCTCCGTTGTCCCCCCTGTATAACCGGAAATGACAGATTCAATACCAGGCTGTTCATCGAAGGGTTTTACCATACACCAAAAACATCCTCCAGCAAATGTTGCTTTGTCTAAATGGTTGGTCAACTGTAATATCCTCCTTTTTTGGAAAAGTTCTATTGAATGCATTTTAAACCTTTTATAAGGTCATGTAAAATCATCTGCTGTCTAAACTTCTTTTGTTGATGAAAACTGGACTGATTAAAAAAACCAATCAAATTTGAGTATACGAAAGACACATGCCCAAGCATGCTACCATATGATGTCTTCATAATGATTCAAATGAGAGGTGATAGACATGAACCATAAAGACAAACATTTACAAAAGGCCATGAATTATGATGCATTATCCTGCTACTATAAATATACTAACCCACATTTACATGATTATTATTATCATAAACACTTAAAGAGCATGGAAAAAGCCATGCAACCAATGAGAAGTGAACAAATCAATACGGTAAAACCGGCACAGGTCCGTATTTTACATGCAGCTCCAAAAGCACCTGCGGTCGATGTATATGTAAACGAAATGCGCATCCTTCAGAATTTCGCTTACAAAGACAATAGCAACTATTTATCTTTACCCCCGGGTAAATACCAAATTGATATATATCCTGCCGGACAAACCACGTCCACCTTCCTTAGCCGTAAAGTCGATCTGGAAAGTGAAAAACTGTATACCGTCGTTGCTACAGGATCCAATGAAATGCCAAAACTACTTACTTTCGAAGACAATCCTTATGTCCCCCAAAATGAATCCAAGGTTCGATTTGTCCACTTGTCTTTTGATACGTCACCGGTGGATATCGCTGTAAAGGATGGCGATGTCGTATTTTCAAGACTTCCGTATCGCAAAGCAAGTGAATACCTGAATCTCTACCCCATGCAAGTCGATTTTGAAGTAAGGAAAGCCGATTCGAAAGAAGTAGCCCTCTCCTTACCCAATACAGATATTCAGGCAAATACCCCATTATCCATTTATATAATCGGCACCAGTCAGGGTCAACCTGGCTTAGAAACACTTATCTTAACACCTTAATACAAAAAAAGATGAAAAGCCAGGATGCATTTGACCTGGCTTTTCATCTTTCATTTTCACTTATTGTAAAGAAGAGGGGACAGTTAATAAAAATGAAATATCATCATTCTTTAAATCAAATTCATTAGCCTTGACCCTGACGTCACTTTTTAATTTCATGTCCTGTAAAGACACATATATGTTTTCCTCATCGGGATTTATGGTGACCCAATCCGGCATTTTATACCGTTCATTAATTAAGTTCATCACATATGAAACAGGAAGGTTCATCTGGCCAATCGCAATCGATTTTTGTTTCAAAACCAAATCCCCGTTCTTTTGCGCAATGGGTTCGAATGTTAATTTCATTTCCACTTCACGGTTGAAAAAAGGCATTTTCCCGTATAACTCCACTTCATCCCTTAAATACACTTCATAATGTATCAATCCAGTCAAGCCTTCTTTATCAAGATACTGGTTGATTAATCGGGTCAAATCTTCCCGGTTTGTATGAATCTGAAACTGGATATCTTCTTCCTTAGTTACAACTGGCTTCATATCTGAATCTTTTGCCGGTAAATTAATTAAAACCAGGATTGAAAGGATGACCAGGATGTTAACGGCTAATAAAGTAATAAACAAAGTCTTCCATTTGACTTTTGTCATTCTTGGTCATCATCTCCTTTGGCGCTAGCTTCCATTGTATCCTTTCCGATTGTTAAAACTTCCATGTTATTATAGATTCTTTCTGCAATCAATTCATATCCCCGATCATTGGGATGGAAGTAATCTTCCGTATATAGCAAGTCTTCTTTGGAATTTTGGAAAATATCATCTATTTCGATAAAATATGCAGAATCATATTCGGTGATAATCTTTTTTCCGCTATCATTCCAATCATTCATGATTTCATCTAGTTCATAAAAATCAGCAAACCACTTTGAAAATGGGTTATACACGCCCACTAAATAAATCTGTGCCTGTTGATTTTCAGAGCGCACCTTATCCAATATCTGTCTTAATCTTTTTTCATACCCTATTTTAGCTGAATCGAATTGGTTCAGTTCCAAGTTGGAGAAATTCTGTTTAAATACTCTCATGATATCATTTCCACCAATCGTGACGACAATGGAATCGGCTTGTTCAATATCTTCTTGAACACGGGATTTATCCAACCTTTTTAATAATTGGTCGGTCCGGTTTCCCCGAACTCCGTGATTGATCATCTCAACTGAAGTAATAGATGGCTCTTTCTCAAGATTTTTCTGCAAGTAAGGGAGATAGCCCCCATTATCTTTACTATCGCCGACACCTTGAGTTAGGGAATCACCTATTGACACGATTTGAACAGGATCCGGAAAAAAGCTGGCTGGAATGGTTTCCTTTTTGCTTAATTCAACAACATTATGCTGCTGAACGAGTGGCTGTTCTGAAGTAGTCCTCTGAGAGCAACCTGAAATCCAAACTAGGCATATAAAAAGACAGGTGATTTTGTGTCTCATAACCTCACCTTCCCTACCTAAATATTATATCATGGGGAAAATATAAAATTGAATCAATTTGACCTTTACTTGTCGGTTTTATTTGTATTTATCACTGTATAGTATGAAAAAAAGCTGGGAATTAAAGCTTATCCCATGAATTTTAGCATGTACCTGATGAGTAAATTCATTCTTAGTAACAGCTATTTGTTCCATACGTCATTCCGTGATTACTATAGAAACTAAAAAACTATTGAACAGGTCATTCTCCTGTTCAATAGTTCTGTAGTATTTTTATATGCTTAATCATCTCATCAAAAGGAATATCCTGAAGTCCCGTGTAATCCCGGATGACTTTTCCCTCTTGATCCATTAGATAAAACCTTGTCTGGTGAATCACCTGATCTTCATTGTCAGGCTTCAATACAATCGTTTTAAAGTTATCCTTGGCAAATGCCTCGATTTCATCTTGACCATAACCAGTCAAAAAGTGCCAATTTTTGTAATCGACGTTGAACTGGTCGCCAAATGCTGTCAAGACATCAGGCTTGTCCACTTCAGGATCCACGGAAAATGACACGAACTCAACATCTGAAATTCCCTCATCCTTCAGTTTTTGTTGCAACTTCACCATATTGGCAGTCATGGGGAGACAAACATCCTCACAATTTGTGAAAATGAAATCGGCTACCCAGACTTTTCCTTTTAAATCAGTTTTGGAAAAGGGTTCCCCATCCTGGTCCACATAACTAAAATCTTCGATATCCCAATTTTTCGCATCAGGCACCCCAGTTGAACCACATGCTGCCAGCATCAACAATACCCCAATGCCCATAGCTGCCTTCAACAAATGCAGCTTCCTCATCCATACCCCGCCTTTTATGTATAAATATTCTGTCACTTCTTTCATTCTACCAGACCACCAGTAGGAAAACAGCCACTATTTTTATCATAAAATGAACATTTGACTACATTACTTAGCTATCATCTCCTGCTCTTTAGGAGGTACTAAAAGCGAACATCAATCCCAGTAATACATGATGGCCATGGCACCTTCGCCAGTATGTGTGCTGACCACAGCCGTTGTAGCTTCTAACTTAATATCCTGGACCCCTGAAATTTCAGTAATCGCTTTGCGAACTTTATCGGCCATTTCATAGCCATTTGCATGAACGAAACCAATGCCTTTGACTTGTTTTCCTTGTGTATCTTCTTTGAATTTCTTTGAAATGAATTTTACAACCTGTGATTGGCTCCTTGCTTTTGAAACGGGATTCAGCACGCCTCCGTCCAGAAGTGCAATCGGTTTAATATGCAAAAGAGATCCGATGAATGCTGATACTTTGCCAATCCTTCCGCCTTTCACAAGATTGTCCAGCGTTTCAATGACAATGATTAGACTCGACTGTTTTCTAATGGTCTCAAGCCGTTGCATTATTTCTTCGGTGGTTTTGCCTTCATTCGCCATCTTGGCAGCCTCTATCACTTGGAATGACATGGCTTTTGAGATGAATTCCGAATCATAAACGGTAACTTTAGCATCCGACATCCCTGCTGCACTTTCAGCCGAACGTACTGTACCACTCATTCCACCAGTCATATGGATTGAAATAATCTCACTGCCATCCTTTCCAAGTTCATTATATACTTCTAAAAAAGTCCCTACTGCCGGTTGAGAGCTTTTAGGGAGTTCTTTTGACTGATTCATTCTTCTTAAAAATTCATCCTGTTCAATTTCCACTTTATCCAAAAAGGTCTCTCCATCAATATAGATCGACAAGGGGACCATTGTAATGCCATAATACTCAAATTCTTCTGGGGTCATATCCACTGTTGAATCCGTTACAATCTTCACTTTATTCATCTTTACACATCCCTAAATTAACGTATCTATTGTATTATACCTATTCAAAGTACGCTTTCAAACTAAAGCTTATATTTTTTTCAGAATAATGATTCTCTTGGACACATATACGTTGAAAATCAGAAGAAAACTTTGTAAAAAGGCATATATCTTATTTGGATCTAATCAACTTTATGGCTGAATGATGCCGATTCAATAACTTCAGCCATAAAAAATGACCCGAAGGAATAAATCCTTTGGGCCATTTTTTTATATGCCATCTTCATTATTAAGAGTTTCTTCCAGCAAGCTCTCCCGTTTTACCCTTCGTCGATAGACAATTTTAGAAAGCGAAATGCTAACTTCGTAAAGTAACAGTAAGGGAACCGTGACCAAAAAATCCGACATGAAATCTGGCGGTGTGATGGAAACAGCAATGACCACGAGAACAAAGTAAGCATACTTTCTTAATTTTTGAAGCACGTAAGGGTTGATAAGACCGATGGAGGTCAGGAACATCGTAACGACTGGTAGCTCGAATAAAAAGGCAAAAGGAATCGTCATATTGAAGACAAATGAAAAATACTTATCTGCGGTGAAATTGGTTATGAACATGCCTTCACCCAGCTCAATTAAAAATTGAAGGATGGTCGGAAAAATGACAAAATAACCAAAAGCAAGGCCTCCAATAAACAAGATGAAAAGAGCTGGAATATAGGCAAGGGTGGCCCTCACTTCATTGGGCATTAAAGCTGGCTTAACGAACAACCAAATTTGAAGTGCTATAATCGGAATCGTTGCAGCAATGGCAACTACTCCTGAAAGCATGAAGTAAATCCAGATGATATCACTTGGACCTAAGACCATTAATTCGAATTCAAGATCCTTAACAAACCAATAGTAGATTTTTTCCACATAAATAAAACTGACAATAAAAAAGACGAAAAAAGCTACAGTCGTAATGATTAGCCGTTTTCTCAATTCATCGAGATGATCGATGATATTTAATTCTTTATCTTCCAAAATAAATCACGCCTTCATTTGAAAATCCGTTTCTTTGCTACAGAACAAAAGACGTAAGAAGGTCCATCTTACGCCCTGCATTTAATCATTCATGATTTTTTGGTTGTTGTATTTTCTTATCCTCTTCATAGTCGCCTTTTGTCAGTTCACTCGTGGATTTCTTGAATTCTCGAAGCGTTTGTCCAAAAGCACGTCCGATTTCGGGAAGCTTCTTCGGACCAAAAATGATTAAGGCCAATACCAAGATGATAATTAGACCAGGTATTCCAATATTCGACATGAATACATCCCCCTCGATGTTATAATTCAACCTATTCTGCTTTTAATTATAATACCATTTTCAGCCAAATGAAAGGAACCTGGCAAATCGTCATACAACGGTAACAATTATCGACAAAACACGACTGCTGGATAAGTTGAATAATATGTAAAAATATATATATTATTCTAACCTAATTTAAAATTTTGTCTAGTTTAAATTAATAAGTGGAATAAATTGCTGTCTTTATTGACTTCCACGCTTGAGAAACCCTTCTTATTCATTCTCTGAATAAGTCCTGTATAATCAAATTTGTTTTTTAACTCAATACCAACAAGGGCCGGGCCACTCTCTTTATTATTTTTCTTCGTATATTCAAATCGACTAATATCATCATTGGGTCCCAACACTTCATCAAGAAATTCCCTTAATGCTCCAGCACGTTGTGGGAAATTCACGATAAAGTAATATAGCAGGCCTTCATATAATAAGGACTTTTCCTTGATTTCCTGCATACGGCCTATATCATTATTACCCCCACTTACAAGGCACACGACCGTTTTCCCCTTTATTTGGTCTTTGTAAAAATCAAGGGCTGAAACGGAAATAGCACCCGCTGGTTCAGCAATAATGGCATGCTGATTATATAAATCGAGAATCGTCGTACAGATATGGCCTTCAGGCACTGCAACGATATCCTCAAGATTCTCTTTACATGTTTGGTATGTCATTTGCCCTACACACTTCACGGCTGCACCATCCACAAACGTATCGATATTCTCAAGTTCAACGACTTTTCCTTCTTGGAAGGAAGTTTTCATGGACGCGGCTCCGAGCGGTTCTACTCCAATACACTTCGTATCAGGGGACACTGATTTGAAGTAACTTGAAACCCCAGCCATTAATCCGCCGCCACCGATTGCTGCGAACACATAATCAATCTTATCTTCACAATCATTCAGGATTTCAACCGCCGTAGTGCCTTGACCGGCAATCACCTTTTCATCATCGAAAGGATGGATGAAAGAACGCCCTTCCTTCTCGCAACATTCCATTGCACTTGCGAATGCGTCATCAAATGTATCACCAATTAAGACAATTTCAATATTATCCCTACCGAATAACCGGACTTGATCGACCTTCTGCCTTGGCGTCGTAGCAGGCATGTAAATTTTCCCATCGATTCCTAACTCACTGCAGGAAAAAGCCACTCCCTGTGCATGGTTCCCGGCACTCGCACACACGACACCATTCTTTGTTTCTTCCTGAGTCAAACTTTTCATTTTATAGTAAGCTCCCCTTAACTTAAAGGAACGAACATGTTGAAGGTCCTCACGTTTCAAATAGACATTGCATTCATACTTACTGGATAAACGCTGATTCTTTTGTAAAGGTGTATGTAAGACAATATCCTTCAATTCTCTATAGGCAATTAGAATATCCTCCAACTGAATCCCCCTATTCACTGATGCTGTCTGGTTCATAGTTATCCCTCATTTCCTTCCTAATCAATTCTATAATTATAGCACTTTATCATAAGTATGTAACTGATTTTTCTAAAAATTCTATCTCTTTGATCTTGTACAAAAAAACCGACTATGGCTTATTCACCATAAATCGGTTACTAATATCATTTTTTTCGTAAAACAATAAAATCATGGGCATATAGATTTTTATCATCTGTTACACCAGGGGTCGTCTCCACGGTTTCCCACTCCGTCTCATTAATGATTGGAAAAAACGTGTCCCCTTCAAAGACTTCATGTATTTCAGTTATATATAACCGATCGGTTACTGGCAGGATTTCTTTGAAGATTTCCGCTCCCCCTATAACGAACACCTCTTGTTTACTATTGTCGGCATACGTCTTAATCTGATCAACATCATGCAAAATGGTGCAGCCTTCCGCTTTAAATTCATGATTCCTGGTCACGATGACGTTTTCCCTTCCAGGCAGAATCCGCCCTATGGATTCAAATGTTTTGCGCCCCATGACGATTGGGTGACCCATCGTTACCTTTTTAAAGTACTGAAGGTCCGCTGGCAAATGCCAAGGCAGCTTGTTATCTTTTCCAATCACACGTTTTTCATCCATGGCTACAATTAAGGAAATCATATACTCACCTTCCCTTTAATGTGGGGATGAGCTTCGTAATTTTCAAGTTCGAAATCTTCAAACCGAAACTCAAAGATATCTTTCACTGCAGGATTGATTTTCATCGTAGGCAGTGGTTTAGGGTCTCGTGTCAACTGTAATTTCACTTGATCCATATGGTTCGAATAGATATGGACATCCCCAAAAGAGTGAACGAATTCACCAGGCTCCAGGTCACATACTTGGGCTATCATCATCGTTAAGAGTGCATAAGAAGCGATATTGAACGGCACACCTAAAAATACGTCCGCAGAACGCTGGTAAAGTTGGCAGGAAAGCTTACCGTCCGCCACATAAAATTGAAAGAATGCATGACAGGGAGGTAAGGCCATCTCTTCAAGCTCTCCGACATTCCAGGCACTTACGATCAATCTCCTTGAATTTGGGTTTGTTTTGATTTGCTCGATCACTTCACTGATCTGGTCGATTTGCCTTCCATCCGCTGCACCCCATGAGCGCCATTGATGCCCATAGACGGGACCTAGATTTCCTGCTTCATCAGCCCACTCATTCCAAATGCGCACATTATTTTCCTGAAGGTATTGTACGTTTGTATCGCCTTTTAGAAACCATAAGAGTTCATGGATGATTGCTTTTAAACTGACTTTTTTCGTAGTCAAAACAGGGAATCCCTCACGCAGATTGAACCTCATTTGATATCCGAAGGTACTGATTGTTCCTGTTCCGGTACGATCGCCTTTTTGAGTTCCATTTTCAAGTACATGCTTACATAAATCCAAATATTGCTTCATGGTAAACCACCTTTTCAACATTCATTCTTCTTATTTTAACTTTTTACTGTTACCAGTTCAATGTGTCAATGTGAATTACGATTGAATTAAATTATTCAATCTAGTTGTTTAATAAAATGGTAGGTCTCTGGAGCTTTCCGTCTTAGCAATTGATTTTGTTCCGGATTTACATAAAACATCGCAAACGCTTCCGCAAAGTATTCTTCGGGATATGTAGAAAAATAAGGTTGACCAGGAAACAGTGCATCTACTTCTTTTCCCCATACGCTTAAATAATCCATATCCTCACGAATGCCGCCATACACGATTTTATCGATGGAATGGGCAATTTCATGGAGTTCGAGATTTATAGAACTATGGCCGTTACCTTTATCGCTCGCGCCGATTTTAACCAAGACCATATGCGAGCCCCCCATACCCGGAACATCATCCCATGTAGTGCTGGGATTAACATACCCTCTTGGTGTCTGCCCCTTTAAATGAGCTGCAGAACGATTGTCTGTCAGGCTCCCACTGAAAAGCTTTATTTTCACACCCCGATCAATAATTTTCACTTGAAGGGAATGCGGGAGTTTATTGATTGTTTCAACTATGTTTAAGGCTTCCTCTTCATCAAATTCATCTACAGGATATATAAACAAGTTCTGTAATGTCTCTTGATCCTGAAAAATGGCTGCCTGCCTTAGTAGGCTATCTTTTTTCAAGTCCCTCCACTTTAAACCATCTTCCTTAGCAAAAGAGATGGAAAGCATAGAAAGGAAACAGCCTGCCAAAATGAATAATCCAATCCACTTTTTATTTGTCACCTTCTACATCCTTTCCATGGTTTAATAGGATATTTCAAAGAAATATGTATACTTCAATCCCAATTTATTATTCTAGTATAACATGAAACTCCTCTATAATTGATTGATGTATTTTTGGTAAAAATAAGTGGAATATTCTTTTCTCACGAGGCACGGATCACCCAGCATTTTCATATAAAATAATATAATCAAAAAAGGTTCAAGGTGATACCATGAAACCAGTTAACAGAAGTCTCATCCTGCCAGAACCACATGAACTAGCCGAGGAAGTACTGGAAATTTACAGTTTAAAAGTGTTCATCATTCTAGATCTATTGCTATTTTCGATTTTCTTTGGCATCTTGCTGCATCCATTCCTCACATCACTATGGCTAAACCTGTTATACCCTTTGCTCTTTTTTACATTTTTCACTCTCCTTTTTCATCTATTTGAATTTTATTTCCAAAGAAAGAGCTGACACCATTTTGGTATCAGCTCTTTTCCGTAAGATTATTTACTGTGTTCTTTAAGCTTTTTTTCCCTCTGAAAATGAAGCAAGATGGTCGTTCCAAAAATAACAAGAATGGTCAAAAAGAAGATGACATGTGGAACTTCGATTTTCGCCACCGAAAGAAGCATTTTAATCGATATGAACCCTATCAAGACATAGGCAGCCGTTTCCAATTCAGGAATCTTATCAATCAGTTTCAAAAAGACTCCGGCAACGCCCCGCATCATCAGGACACCGATCATTCCGCCCAACAGGAGGACCCAAATCTTTTCACTCACCCCAAAGGCAGCCAAGACACTATCAACGGAAAAAGCAATATCCATCATCTCAACAGCGACAACCGTTCCCCATAAATTACCGAACATACGGATTAATAAACTATTTTTACTCATTCCCTGTAACTCTTCATCCTGGTTAGCCTGTTTATTTCTCTTATCTCGGAAATACTTGAATGAAAGCCAGGCAAGATAAACAGCTCCGAGGATTTTTACCCAAGAAATCTTGATGAGATAGACACCTATTCCAATGGCTAAGAAACGGAATGCATATGCACCCAATAATCCATAGAAAAGGGCCTTTTTCCTTTGTTTTTCCGGAAGATGCCGAACCATAACGGCCAATACCAAAGCGTTATCAGCCGATAAAAGGCCTTCCATTAAGACAAGTGTCCCAATTAATCCCCAGCTAACAGGGTCTGTTAGTACTTCCCCCCACATATCCCAATCAAAAAACTGGGAATAGGTATGGAAGATTTTATTTAGCAATTCTACTGACATGATTAAAGCACCTCTGCAAAACTATAAAATTCACTGCAAGTGCTCTCTAGAGGCACAGCGCAGTTTTTCTTGCTATGTATTATTTCACACAAAATAAATACGTTGCAGAACAACGTATCCAAAAAGAACATTATGAACTTACCTTTATGTATGTTCATTATCATCATACTCTTCCCTTTAGATAAAATCAATGAACGAAGAGATTTAGGATATTCTATCTTGATTCGTCCATTTGGGAGGAGTGTTTTTATCCCAATATATTTTCCCGATGTCATAATGCGTGGCAAAAGAATCGTGGTACGTGTGATAATGAAAATTAAACCAATATCCTTCTAACGGTGGATTTTCCTGCCTAACATGGAATCGGATGACATCATTTCCACTTATCGAGTCATAAATATGAAAAATTTTTTCGGATCTACCTGCACTTGGCCGCTCCGTGATAGTTAGCTGTTGCAGTTTTTCATCAGGAAATTGGTTCGCCATATCGTTTACCGTCTCTTCTATTTTCGGCAAAATGATCATTTTGAACTCATCACCTATTTTAGGGTTTATTTTTTCACCAAATTTCACATAAGCGCTTTCTTCTGCTTTATCAAGTATATCCGATAAAAAGTTATCACGGTCGAAATGATTGAAGCCACTAGATTCCTGTGCAGAAGGAAATGGTGTATGGTCTTCTTGCACTACCGCTTTTTTCGAATCTTTTAGAGAGTCAGCATCAGCTAACCATGCCAAATCTGTAGGTGTGACAAGTCCAAACGTTAAAACGGAAACTAAAATGACAAGACTTTTCCTAAACCATGTTGCCGTTTTCAAACCATTATCCCCCCTCCTGTTGTTCCTTTTTTCTAGTATACTGCGATTTTCCAGGTAATACGAATATATAATACCCCATGTTTCAAAAATCGCCAAAAAGGATAAATACCTATATGCAACATACGTGTTGCATCTTTTATACCATTTTTCACTATAAATATATAAATTAAAGGATTATTAGGTAATTTGTAGAACTTAAATAGATTCAGGTATCTTTTTAAGGAGGGCTTATAAATGGCTTTGACTACAACCGCCATGGTGGCTTTATGTCTTGTTACATTAGCATTTTTCGTATATTTATCATTTGCTGATTAAGACTAAAATACTTATGAAAGAGTCCTTGTCATTCTATTAATGACAAGGTTTTCTTTTCAATGAAGTTCGTCTCTAGCTCAAGAAAGAACTTAAGACGATATACTGGAGGAATTTTGATGGAAAACATCGATGAAAAAACCAAAGAAGAAAACTATAAAAGAGAAACGGCAACAGGAAAAGCTGGTATGGTCGTCACGGCTCATCCAGTTGCGACTAAAATCGGGGAAAAGGTCTTACGCGATGGCGGAAATGCCGTTGATGCAGCAGTAGCCATCCAATTTGCATTAAATATCGTGGAACCTATGATGACAGGAATAGGCGGCAGTGGATTCCTTATGGTTTATAATGAAAAAAGTAAAAAAACGAAGATATTCGATGGACATGTCAGGGCACCTAAAGCGGCATATCCTGAATTGTTCCTGGATGAAAATGGGGAGGTTATTCCCTTTAAAGAGCGTTCGACAAAAGGGACGGCAGTTGGCATTCCAGGAATTCTAAAGGCGATGGATGAAGCGCTCAATGAATATGGTAGCAAGCCATTAGCCGAACTCATTGAACCCTCTATAGAATTTGCTGAAAATGGGGTCCCGGTCAACTGGGTACTTTGTGATGCCCTTAAAAACTTTGAATATCGATTGGGTGATGAAGCGCGAAACTTCTTCATGCCCGAAGGAAAACCATACCAGGTGGGAGATATATTAGTTAAGGAAAAGCTGGCAAATACTTATAGGATTTTACAACGCGAAGGGGTATCTGCTTTTTATGAGGGCGAGATTGGTGAAGGAATCATTTCCTGTATCAAGGAACAAGGCGGATTCATGGAAATGGCCGATTTAAGAGATTACAAAGCAACCGTTGATGAACCCATGGTCGGCACCTATAAAGATTATAAAATTGTCTCTTCGATGGCTCCTAGCGCGGGAGGGTTTACCGTCATTCAAATATTAAAGATATTAGAATCATTCCATCTAGAGCAATATGATGTACGTTCCTGGGAGAAATATTATCTGATAGCGGAAGCGATGCGTCTGGCCTTTACAGATAAAAAGGCATTTCTGGCTGATCCTGAATTTGCCGAATTACCGCTTACGGGTCTTATGCATGACGAATATATAGCTGAACGACGGAAGTTCATTAATTTCAAGTCACGGAACAATGCCATTGATTTCGGAAATCCATGGAAGTATGATTCCGTGAAGCAAAGGGAAGTGATTCAACAGCCAAATGATGAAGAACGCAGTGAAACCACCCACTTCACGGTGCGTGACAGATGGGGCAACATCGCGGCTTGCACCTCGACTGTTGAGCACCCTTTCGGTTCTGGCATCATGGTTTCCGACTATGGTTTCATGTTGAATAATGAATTGACCGACTTTGATTCCGTTCCAGGCGGCATGAATGAAGTACAGCCTAATAAACGACCAGTAAGCTGTAAGAGTCCGACCATCATTTTTAAAGACAATCAACCCATTTTAACACTTGGTTCCCCTGGGGGACCGACCATCATTAGCTCAGTTGTCCAAACCATCATTAATGTGCTCGATTTCAAAATGGACTTAAAGGCGGCAATTGAAGAACCAAGAATTTTCACGCCGATGGGCCCACATATTGAATGGGAAGCCGGGATTGATATGAACAGCAAGGGACACCTCGAAGGAATGGGATTTGCCTTCAATGAAGTCCCCCACTCAATCGGTAATGTCCAGGCCATACAAATCAACCCATTGGACGGTTCGAATTATGGCGCTGCTGATTCCAGCCGTGAAGGCTGTGCAATGGGTCTTGATGAAGGGGATTATCAGACCGAATGAATTCATAAAATGGAAATGAAGCCATAATGGAATTTTGAGGTTTTTCGTTCCAACACGTCAAATCCAAATCTCTGGAAGCGGGTACTGCGAAAATGATCTTTCAACACAACTCTTTTTCGTGCGACCCGCTTGGCTTCATTTATTATTTCTATGGTGAAATCATGATTTGCAGCAAAATGGGTCAGGCCTTTAATGCCATTAGATTCTTCAATGGTCTCCTCAAACATCGGATCAAAATAGACGACATCGAAATGATTATCCGGTAAAGTTTTCAATAACTCATTATGATTAGCCTCCATAACTTCTATCCGCCTCATTACTGATAACATCCACTCTTCTGCATCACTCCAAGTCTTTAAACCATGGTCCACAAGTAATGCCAAGTATTTATTTCCCTCCAGCGCTAACACACGCCCTTTACTACCGACTGCAAAACTAGCGACAATGGAGTCAGCACCTAATCCCAATGTACAATCAAGCACGGAGTCCCCTTCTTTAATATCCCCTGCAATAAGAAATGGATCAGCCTCCCCATTCAGTAATCGCTTCAATCGAATCATCGCTAAGTTAGGATGGAAAAAGAAAGGCTCCCTCTCTCCGTACCGGTATATTTCCATTCTATTTCTCCCGAAAACGAGACAATCATCCTTGTCGTTTTCCCTTTGAATATCCTGAATCGAACGTTTTCTCCTCGATACAAAAGGAATCTTTTGATCCATCGCGAACTCTTTTGCCAACTCTATAACATCTTGGTCAGCTCGTCCAGCTGTAGTCACAAACATGTACCTGCTCCTTTAATACTCTGAATTTGAAAAAGAATGCCCTTTTACAGGACATTCTTTTTTTTACTTATTTTATTTTACTTTACATTATCGAATGCTACCAAGAGATTTTCCATGATAGCTTCCATAGGCTGGCCTTCAATATCATGGCGAGGAATGAAATGAACGACCTCTTTCCCTTTTAATAGAGCCATGGATGGAGAAGAAGGTTCAATCCCATTAAAGTACTCACGCATTTTAGCTGTCGCTTCTTTATCTTGCCCTGCAAATACAGTGACTAGATTATTTGGCTTCTTCTCTGCTTGGAGTACAGCTTGAGTCGCTGCTGGACGAGCTAAACCTGCAGCACAGCCACAAACTGAATTGACGACAACAAGTGTAGTCCCTTCGGCTGCCTCCATGAATTCCTCAACCTTTTCAGCTGTTTCCAATTCCTTAAAACCCGCTTGCACCAATTCAGCACGCATTGGCTTCACCATTTGTTTCATGTATTCATCATAAGCCATAGACATAATAATTCCCCCTTGAAATAACTAGATGACTATAAGGATACTATAATTTATGTTCATAATGCAAAGTTGACGCTTAAACCTTCTACGAAAGGCGAACCTTAACCTTGAATCCACACAATTTAGGTTTACCAACATCCAAGCCCTGCATAGAAAATAGGCAGCAGAATTATCTGCTGCCACCCTTTCATTTGTGGATTAAATCTTCATGACGCCGCCAGTGCTTGCATTGGTGACAAGCTTGGAATAACGACCCAGATACCCTCTTGTTACCTTTGGTTCGAATCCTTTCCAATTCGCTTTGCGTTTTTCAAATTCTTCGTCAGAAATTTCCAACTGGATGATACGATTATTCAAATCCAGCTCAATGATATCTCCATTTTCTACAAAGGCTATTGGTCCTCCTTCGGCTGCTTCAGGAGATATATGACCGATACTGATCCCTCTAGAAGCACCTGAGAAACGCCCATCGGTAATTAAACCTACCTTGGCCCCAAGACCCCTGCCGACGATTTGCGAAGTTGGTGCCAGCATTTCCGGCATACCCGGTCCGCCTTTAGGTCCTTCATATCGAATGACCACGACATCCCCTTCTTTTACTTTACCAGTAATAATTCCTGACAACGCATCTTCTTGGGAATCAAAGCAGATTGCGGGACCTCGGTGATAACCGCCGACAGACTCGTCTACGGCACCCACTTTAATGATCGATCCTAGAGGAGCCAGATTCCCGAATAATACCGCAAGTCCTCCACGTTCGGAATGCGGGTTATCTAGGGGATGGATGACATCCGTATTCAAGATTTCGCAGCCTTCCACATTTTCACGTAGCGTTTTACCGGATACAGACAGACAATCACCATTGAACGCTCCTGGCTTTTTCAGTAACTCATGAAT
This sequence comes from Peribacillus sp. NPDC097197, assembly GCF_050278025.1. NCBI lineage: Bacteria > Bacillati > Bacillota > Bacilli > Caryophanales > Bacillaceae > Peribacillus > Peribacillus sp. NPDC097197. The sequence continues at coordinate 252,605 of NZ_JBNNST010000002.1, forward strand.
AATAGCACTGACCCCACCTGCATTATGGACATCTTCAATATGATAATCCGATGCCGGTGCAATCTTTGCAAGATGTGGTACCCTTCCGGCTATTTCATTTATTCTCTCCATTGGATACTCAAAACCTGCTTCATGGGCCAAAGCAAGGGTATGAAGGACGGTATTGGTCGATCCACCCATGGCCATATCCAAAGCAAATGCATTATCAATCGCTTCCATCGTAACGATATCGCGCGGTTTACGATCCATTTTGATTAGTTCCATCAGTTGTTTAGCTGATTTCTTTACGAATTCCTTTCGTTCTTCAGCTACGGCTAAAATAGTACCATTACCTGGAAGGGCAAGACCTAATCCTTCAGCTAAACAGTTCATCGAATTGGCAGTAAACATCCCTGAACAAGAACCGCACGTAGGACATGCCACTTGTTCGATTTCTTCTAAGTCTTCTGCTTCAATATTACCTGCTTGATAGGCTCCAACACCCTCAAAGACCGATGTTAAGGATAGAGACTTACCATTCTTATCTTTTCCAGCCTTCATAGGTCCTCCGCTGACGAACATCGTCGGGATATTGACACGAAGTGCCCCCATCATCATCCCTGGTGTAATCTTGTCACAGTTTGGAATGCAAACCATCCCATCAAACCAATGTGCAGAAACAACCGTTTCTACGGAGTCAGCAATGATTTCACGACTTGGTAAAGAATAACGCATACCAATATGTCCCATGGCGATTCCATCGTCTACTCCGATTGTATTAAATTCAAATGGAACCCCGCCAGCTTCCCTGATTGCTTCCTTCACGATCTTACCGAACTCCTGAAGATGGACGTGCCCAGGAACGATATCAATATATGAATTACAAACCGCAATGAACGGTTTGCCGAAATCTTCTTCTTTAACACCCGCTGCACGCAATAGACTTCTATGTGGAGCACGGTCAACCCCTTTTGTAATCATGTCGCTTCTCATTTTTGCTGTAGACATTTATGTAGCCCCCTCATTTTAGCAAATTAACATTGAATATATTAACTTTTTATAATACTCTAAAAATTCTAACATAAATGTGGTCAAATGTAACCATTCTAGCTCAAAGTTTTCTACATAAACATTTTTCTAAAATAGTAGAAAAGGGATTTATTCATATAAATGGATGATTTTATACATTTTTCACCTAATCTTTCATCCCTTTTTTATAAAAAAAAGAGGATGACCAACAAACACGTCCTTACACGGTCTGTGATTATCCTCTTTCGGTCTTTAAACTTACTTATTTTTTACTTTCTTGATTCCGTCATTTGTTTCCATACAGAACCTTTCGCTTCTTCCCCATTCTCGATTCTATCAAGGGCCATTTTCACTTGGAGTGCGACTTCAAATTCGGGGTCTTGTTCAGCTTTCTTTAAAAAAGGTAGGATGGATTCATCACCAACTTCGTATAAAAACATGGCTGCCCTCCATCTCACTAGTTTATTTTTATCCGATAGAGATAATGCCATTTCACCCATTGCTTCCTCAAACCCAAGATCAGATAAACAGTCCCCGGCCGTCCTTCTTACAGCGGCACTTGAATCCCTCAATGCTTTATATAAGCTAGGAAGGACTTTTGGATCTTCAATCATCCCTAAATATACAGCAGCAAGTCGACGAATGGAAACTTTGCTATCGGCAAGGGCTTTTTCCAGTACCGGAATATCTTCAACCGTCGGATCGCTCATCTGATCCAATAATTGATATCTCTTTTCCCAACTTTCATCGTCTAACATGTCAACGGTCAATTTTATTTTGGGGCGATTGATGACCGGTTCTTTTTTATCCACGGTTTCTTGGGCGGCATCAACTAATTTATTAATTCTTTCCTCCGGATAAGCTGCAACCAATTCTGCCGCTACTTCCTTGACGATGTCTTCCATTTCTCCGTAGCGAATGCCGTAATCCTTCCATTTACGAAGTAGGACGACATTATCATCTTCTTTTTGCGAAGCTGATATGCCCTTAATGAAATACTCCGGTAACGCAAAACGTTTTTCGTGTGTGCTATCATTTGCTTTAATCTGCATGGGAATACCTTTAAATTGTTGGATGGAAACGGAAACTTCTCCATAATGCTCATTTATTTGCGCTTGTTGATTTTGTTTTCCAGTATCCTCACCGAAAACTTGGCGAACTTGGACCAAAATATCTTTCCAATCAAATTTCGCATTACGTTCGACTGCTAAAAAGTCAGCCACATGGTATACACCCTTGACACCGTCAATTTGTAACATGTCTTTTATCATTTGCGGCGCAAGTTCCGCTTGATCTTTTTTATAATTATTGCTCTTGCCTGCTGGCAATTCTTCCGTAAGATTAATTTTCATTGTATTTGGACTTGGCGTAGGTTCTATCGATTTAATATTCAATGCTTTTCTCTCCTTTATCAATACGTTTCCTCGTGTCCTAGATTTTATCACACTGGCAAGAGATTCTCATGCAATTGAGATTCACCGAAAAAAAGACCGGGCCAAGCTAACGCATCCTGGCCCAGTCTTCAGCTTATTCCCCTTCAAGTTTTTCAGCGAGATATGTCCATCTTTCCATTGTATACTCTAACTTTTCGTTAAGCTCTTTTTCTTCTTCTAGAAGCAGGCGGACCTTTTCAAAATCACTGCCGGCTGCTGACATTTCGGCTGTGATATCCTTCAGGCGACCTTCGACTTGCTCCATTTTCCCTTCGATTTCTTCCCATTCCTTACTTTCCGCATAAGTAAGCTTTTTCTTCTTCTTTTCCGTCCGATTAGGCTGTGGCTCGATAGTTTTTTGAGGAACCGTTTCTTCTGTCTTTTCCTCTAAAAACTCAGAGTAGTTTCCGTAATAAAAATCTATTTTACCTTTATCTTTGAAGACGAGTAGTTGGTGACAAGTTTTATCAAGAAAGTACCGATCATGCGAAACGGTGATGACGACTCCCGAAAACGTTTCTAAATAGTCTTCAAGGACTGTCAAGGTTTGTGTGTCCAGGTCATTTGTCGGTTCATCCAATAAAAGGACATTGGGTGAACCCATCAAGATGTTCAATAAATAAAGTCGTCTTTTTTCTCCTCCTGAAAGTTTCCGTATCGGAGTGCCATGCGAACCCATGGGGAACAAGAACCTCTCAAGCATTTGTGCAGCGGATATGAAGCTACCATCTTTAAGAGCAATTGAATCAGCCGTTTGCCGGATATATTCGATCATTCGGAGATTTTCATCCATATCGATGCTTTCTTGTGTATAGTAGCCGATTTTGACGGTTTGCCCGATTTCAAGATTTCCACCATCCAACGGTTCGCGTCCGGCCAAGATATTCAATAGTGTGGATTTTCCACTTCCGTTATTACCGACAATCCCAATACGATCGCCTGGCTTGAAAAGGAAAGATAAATCTTTGATAATTGTCTGATTACCGAATGATTTGGAGACGCCTTGCAGTTCCAACACTTTTTTCCCTAGACGGGCGCCGCTTAATTCCATTTCAAGGCTTTCGTTTTTCTGCTTATCCTTAACACCGGTTTCTAACGTTTCAAAACGTTGAATCCTAGCCTTTTGCTTCGTTGAGCGCGCCTTGGCCCCTTTGCGGATCCAGGCCAATTCTTTTTTGAAGAGACTCTCTTTTTTTGAACGTTCAGTTGATTCATTTTCTTCCCTTATGGCTTTTGATTCAAGGTAGTCTGCATAATTCCCCTTGTATTCAAAAAGCTGAGCTTGAGCTATTTCCCATATTTTATTGGACACACGATCAAGAAAATATCGATCATGGGTCACAAATAAGACGGATTTCTGATGCTTTGATAAGTATTCTTCCAACCAGGTGATACTTTCAAAATCCAGATGGTTGGTTGGCTCATCCAAAATGAGCAAATCAGGAGTTTCTATCAATGTCTTTGCCAATGCTGCCCGTTTCTTTTGTCCACCTGAAAGCTCACCCAATTTCCGAGAATGATCAGGAAGGCCTAGCTTAGTCAAGATTGTCCGGGCATTGGCGCTAGTATCCCAGGCATTAAGAGCATCCATAGATTGTTGTTGCTTCAATAATCGATTTTGCACTTCACTATTTTGGGGATCGATTTGCAATTGCACCAATGTTTTTTCATATTCTTTTATCAAGGAGAATACGGGTGTCGAACTTTCATACATATACTCCATAATGGTCAATTGTTCATCAAAGTCAGGATCTTGTGATAAATAAGAAATTGTATAGTCATTCGGATGATCCTTCGTACCCAGGTCACTTTCTTCCAATCCAGCTATAATATTCAACAGCGTGGATTTACCGGTCCCATTTATACCGACGATCCCGATCTTTTCACCTTCACTGATGGATAAAGAAACATCTTTAAAAAGAAGCTTCTCTCCTTGGGTTTTCATTACATGTTCCATGCTAAAAACTTTCATAAACGTACATCCCATTCCTTATAGAATTCTTCTAGAAAACGAACCATGTATTCATGGCGTTCACTCGCGATATTCTTCGCTGTATCTGTGTTAAGCAAGTCTTGTAAACGTAATAATTTTTCATAAAAATGGTGGACGGAAGAGCTTTTACCCATTCGATATTCCTGCTTGGTCATCTCTTCACGGACCGAGAGAGATGGATCATACATAGGTTGTCCCTTTTTACCCCCATACGCAAATGTTCTTGCAATTCCAATCGCCCCGAGAGCATCCAAACGATCGGCATCCTGAACAATTTCAGCTTCGATGGACGTCAGATTCACTTCTCCAGCACTGTAGGAAATGGTAGAAATAATCTCCTTTATCTCCTTAACCGTATTCAGGTCCACCCCGGTCATCTTCAACCAATCATCGAGCTTATTCCAACCTGCTTCCATATCATCATTCAATTTATCATCTGGAATATCATGAAGGAGGGCTGCCATCTCGATTATGAATTCATTACCCTTTTTTTCTTCACGTGCAATATGTAAGGCCAGCTTCCGAACCCGATTGATATGATACCAATCATGGCCACTGACATCAGATTTTAATTGTTCGTAGACAAATGATTCCGTTTGTTCAATTATTGTTTTTTGCATTTCACCACTCCATGTCCTTTCTATTTTACCATGGTTCTAATTTTTAGAAAGGGAAATTGCCCTAAACTTCCTTGAACCAACTGATCCCGATTGTCTGTTCACCTGTATGCACCCCTATTGCACTACCTAGTGGTGATATATGTATTTTCACTTCTGGAAACTCTTCTGTAATCCTCTTTTCCCATGGTTCGGCCTGAACGGGTGAACCTCCGTACAAGATACTGCATTCTTTTACCTTGCCCAATGAAATGGATTTGCGTAATTCATGGAATATTTGATTTTCCGCTTTCTTAAGATTTCGAGTTTTCGTTTTGGTTTGCAGCAACCCATTCTCTATGGTTATGATCGGTTTTAAGCTCAATAGACTTCCAAGGTAATACTGAGTCCCCGTTAACCGCCCACTCCGGTGTAGTTGGTCTAATGAGCCAATCAAGACATATGTCTCATGGCTATCTGCATACTTCCGTGTAAGGGTGAAAGCTTCTTCCATTGAGAACCCGCTGTTTATATAGTGCATGAGCCTTTTTAATAACAGAATCATCGGATACGATATAAGCAAGGTGTCAAAAACATCCACAGGTATCGTGACAAGTTGTGCTGCCTGACGGCTTGAGGAGACCGTCCCACTCAATTTACTTGAGAGATGGATGGAAACCACCCGATCATAGTCTTTTTCAAGTTTCCTATACAACTCGTAAAAGGTGCCCACTGATGGCTGGGAGGTGGTCGGGACCTTATTTTCCTCCTTCATTTTGCGATACAGTTCTTCAGGTAGTAGGTCGACACCATCTTCGTATTCCTCACCATCCATGATGACAATCATAGGTACGACATATACATGTTCATTTTGAGATAGTTCCTCGTCCAATAAAGCCGTACTGTCCGTAACCCATGCAATCCGTTCCATTGTTTCCCTCCTGGGTAAAATAGTTGTTACCTATTATATTCCACTTTATCCCCATTTTTCCCCCTTTAAATTACGGACCCTTTTATTCCTTAAATAAAAAGCCCACCGATAAGAACACGGTGGGCCATTGAATCATGATAGCAATTTTTTTATATCTTCTTCCATTTCAAGCGGTTTTGTTTTGGGAGCATAGCGGTTCACAATATTCCCTTCACGGTCGATCAAAAATTTGGTGAAGTTCCATTTTATTGACTTCGATCCCATCATTCCTGGTGCATTCTCCGTTATATAGCTAAATAGCGGGTGAGCGTCTTTTCCATTCACATTCACTTTCGCAAACATTGGAAAGGTTACACCGTGATTGAGCTTACAATAGGAATCGATTTCAAGCTCGTCGCCAGGCTCTTGGTTGAGGAACTGATTGCAAGGAAACCCTAGAACTTCCAGACCGTCCTCTTTGTATTGCACATATAGGCTCTGCAGGTCATCATACTGTGGTGAAAATCCACATTTACTAGCCGTGTTAACTATAATCAATACTTTTCCCTTGTACTCCTCAAGCGAAATGACATCACCATTGATCTTTTTCACTTCAAATTCATAAATGGACATATATGATCTCTCCCTTTAGCCCTGATGAGGTCATTTTACCTTAAGTGAAGGAAACTTTTCCAGTTTGAGTGTTCTTGATTAGTTATTTAAAGAACCTTCAACAATTTGTACGGATTGTATTAGATACTCTACCATATCTTCTAAATCTTCCATTTGCTCTTCCTTTATAAGTCTTCCGAAAGAAATACCAAATGTTGAATGGCATGATGAGGATGGTTCTTTTTCACTAACCGTTTCAGAAGTAGTCAATTTAATGATTCTCTCACTCCCCCAAAGGGTCTCGAGTTCAATTAATATATTTCTAACTTCCAAGCTGTTGAGCTTTCTCGGTATGGAAATGAATAAATTCACGGCACAACCGGAATGCGTTTCATTCAGGTTCGACTGCAGCAGCTCGGAACTTAAATTCTCCAGTGAAGCGTATACCTCAAAGCCGCCGGTCACAGAATCAGTATGCTCTGATTCTTTCATTTCTAACTCAATTTTATATTTCCTTGCAAGTGTTGAGAGATTGACGATATCATCACGACCAATAACCAATATATCCCCAATGAGGTCGCGGTCATATACCGCTCCTTCCAATACCACTTTCATATTCTCATATGCTGTAGGATCAAACAATATCCATATACCCCTCTTCTAGATTCTTAACTGTCATAAACAAGTTTTATATAACTCATCATCATTTTACCATTCTACAAAATTCTTATGAGGATCTAAAAAAATAAAAAAATTGCTTTTCTATTTTTAAATTTTCTATATAATTGAAATATTATGATTTCACAAAGGAGGCAAAGCTAACTATGCCAATCAAAATACCAAGACACCTGCCAGCTAAAGAGATTTTAGAAGAAGAGAACATCTTTGTAATGGATGAGGAACGGGCAATCAGCCAGGAAATCCGGCCATTAAATATATTGATTTTAAACCTTATGCCTGAAAAAGAAAAAACAGAGGCACAGTTACTGCGTTTTCTTGGCAACACGCCTATTCAAGTAAATATATCATTTCTGGGTTTGAGTACCCATGAATCCAAAAACACAAGTAAATTTCATTTAAATCAATTTTATAATTCTTTTGCAGACATTCGTTCAAAAAAATATGATGGGATGATCATCACGGGAGCACCTGTCGAAAAGATGGACTTTCAAGAAGTTAATTATTGGGAAGAATTAAAAGATATCATGAACTGGTCAAGCAAAAATGTCACATCCACCCTACATATTTGTTGGGGGGCTCAAGCAGCTCTATACCACCATTATGGTATAGGTAAATATGAGCTTCCGGAAAAATGCTTTGGCATCTATAAACATGAGGTTCTTGAACCGAATGAAGACCTCGTCCGTGGCTTCGACGATTATTTCTTGGCTCCTCATTCTCGCTATACTGACATAGATTATCAAAAGTTAGTGAATCATCCCGAACTGAAAATCTTAGCACAATCAGATCAAGCCGGTGTGTTAATAGCCGCTTCAACCGATTCAAAGAGAATTATGGTGACTGGTCATTTCGAGTATGATGCGGGAACGCTCGGTGACGAATATAAACGCGATATTGAGCGCGGAATCGAAACCCAGCTCCCCGAAAACTACTTTCCGGATAATGACCCATCTAAAACTCCGTTGCATCGTTGGAAAAGTCACTGTAGCCTCATGTTTTCCAACTGGCTCAATTATTACGTCTATCAATCCACGCCATATGATTGGGATTGAAAGCGAAAGAAAAAAAGGGTCTTTGTCCGTTGATTGCCCTTTTTGGGGGAACCTGCCACACATCTGTCTAATGAAAAATCCTGATGAGAAACTCAGGATTTTTTTATTTCGCACTAGAATGAAATGATATTGAATACCTATGTCTGTTAAATGCAAACGTGTATCTACTCATCCTTTTTCTTCATTCTCAAATCATTCATTTACTACTCTTCTATTATCATAAAAAAAGGAATCTAATTTTACTTTTTAAGACTCTTTATCGCCAAAATATACTTCTTCATAGGGCTGGACAACAATAAACCCCTGTCCTTCGAATTTCATCTGAACTGACTCTCCGCTTCCTCTCCCAAAAAATGATTTCAAGGATACATCCGTTACGAAGTCTGGCTGTAAGTTCCCTGACCAGGCGACGGTCGCATTTGGATCTGTATAGACTGGCTTTCCCTCTTCAACAAGTAAAGTGAGGGGTTCGTAGTGTGATGTGAACGCAACCATCCCATTTCCTTCAAGCCTGACATTGAACAATCCACCAGCCAACAATCCGGCAATGCGTCTCATCATTTTAATGTCCCATTTCACACTTGATTCAAAGGCAAGTAAATCATTGCCGTTTATACAAATGGCCTCTCCATTCAATTGTATAATCGAAATCTTCTTTCCTTGGTCGGCCACATATAGCTTCCCTTTCCCTGTCGCTTTCATTAAAGAGGTACCTTCACCAGTAAAGGCTTTCTTAAATAATTTTCCAATCCCATGCTCCAGCATGCCTTCTCGTTCGAACTTAATACTGCCCCGGTATGAAATCATCGTCCCCATTTTGGCCCAGATTTGTTGTTCGAGATTGATTTCAAGAATTCGTTCCGTCTCCAGTTCAAATAATCCCTGGCCCTTATCCTGCTGTTTCGTTTTTTCGACAAATTGATTGATATGATATTTTTCCATCATTGAATACCTTCTTTTTGAAAGAGGAAGAGCCACATAAATGAAACGGATTGTTTCAATTCTTTTGAAAAGTGACCTAGCTTGGAGTAGTCCACCCCTCTTTTTTCAACACCAGTCTCAGCGACTAGCTTCCAACCAGTAGATAGTGCAAGCTTTTCAAATTCCCAGGCCTGCATCGTATTCATGATCACATCTTCACCAAATAACCGTTGGTAACTAAATTTTTTACGAGGCTCCGCCGTAGGTCCTAGTATTCCAAAACATACATATCCCCCGGGCTTTATAATTCGATGTATTTCCTTCATCACCGTCAGTGGCTCACCAGTATATTCAAGTGAATTGATCACCAAAGCGGCATCCATTTCATCATCCTTAAATGGGAGACTGTAAAAATCTCCTTGAGTAAAAGAAAGGCCGGGTTGTTGGTCGGCATTTTCCTTAGCCAATTCAACCATGACGGTTGAAAGGTCCACACCTGTAACAGCGTAACCGGCTTGGGCGAGTTTTGAAGAACCGACTCCGTCTCCGCAACCTATATCCACAACCTTCGATCCCGACTCCACATACTCGGAAAAGAAAGGGATGATCTTTTTACGACTACCGGTCTCCCACATTTCCTGTGAATTCTTCGCCCATGTCGGGGCAAAAACATCCCATTTCTTTTCTGCTTCTTTATGCCAAGTTTTTACATTCAAATGTCATTCCCCATTTCACATAGTTTTTCAGATTTACTGATCGCACCTTTTTCATGATTTAAATGGATATATTTTATGGTATTTCAAAATATCCCCTTTATAATAGCTATTCTGTTTTAAGACTAAAAATCCTCTTTTCCCCGTCATGTGGTTGCTTATTTAAGAAACGAATGATGGTTTTAGAGCAAAAAAAAACTGCCCATGGCAGCTTATTTTGCATTTTCTTCATTTTTCTTTTGTATATTTCTTAAATCCTCAACCCGGCTAGGTGATTCCTCAAAGAATTCTACAAGGTCACCAATTCGGTCTATCGCATTCCAGCTCAGGTGATGCTCGATTCCTTCAACATCATGGTAGATATTTTCTTCCTTGACCCCTATCAATCGTAGCATCTGCTCCAATAATTCATGACGGTAAACAAGTCGTTTACCCACTTTTTTACCATTTGCTGTCAAAACCAAACCACGATACTTCTCATAGATTAAATACTTTTCGTGGTCTAGCTTTTGTACCATCTTCGTCACTGAAGAAGGATGTACAGATAGGTTTTCAGCAATATCCGAAACCCTTGCATATCCTTTTTCTTCTATAAGTAAATATATCTGTTCTATGTAATCCTCCATGCTCGGTGTAGGCATCAGGAATCCTCCCATTCAAACGCATATCTAAAAATCTTACTATAAAAACGACCCTGAAACAAGATTATATCGTCTCAGGGCATGGTAGAAACGCTTAATTTTGCTTAACTGGTTGATCCGATATAAATTTTAAAATTACCTTCTTCTCGGTATCAGACCAAATTAAAGCAGCATCAAACGTCTTGTCCCCTTTTTTGAAACCACTGATCACATCGGTTTCTCCATGGGATAAAAGCTTTTTAACATTGACCTGACTGATTTTTTTATTAAGGATTTTTTTTGAGACGGTAAAGTTACATTTGGTTTTCTGATAACTTGCACATCCATAGAATTCCCCTTTATCGACAACTTTAGCACCACATTTCTTGCAACTTCCTACTGATGTCACACTTTTTTTCTTAAAACCCGGTCTTTGAATCGAATCGATATCTAGACCTTGAAAGTCCCAGGCTTCACAAGACTCAACGGCATCGCTAATAATCTTTGTGGACATCTTTTTAACGGCTTCCATGAAAGCACCCGCGGAAGCCTTACCTTCCCCGATTTCCCTTAGGCGCTGCTCCCATTTAGCCGTCATTTCTGGAGAAGCAAGGATTTTCTCGCCAATTGCTGTAATGAGAACCTTCCCTTTATCGGTTGCAAATACCTGGTTTTTCTTAACATCAATATATTTTCGATCTTTCAGCATGGTAATGATCCCCGCACGTGTCGCTTCGGTTCCTAAGCCTTCTGTTTTCATCAGGACCTTTTCAAGCTCTTCATTTTCCAGATGCTTTCCCGCCGTTTTCATCAAGGTTATTAGCTGACCCTCTGTATAACGCTTCGGTGGCTGGGTTTTTCCTTCTTTCACTTTTACCTTGGACACTAGCCCAGAATCGCCTTGTTTAAGGAGGGGTAAAAGAACATCATCATCTTTCTCATCTTGAAAAATGACCTTACGCCACCCTTCTTGAATCTGTTGTTTACCCTTTGAAATGAACTCGGCCCTCTTCTCGACCTTTGTCTTGATCGTCGTGTAATCAAAAATGGCTTTTTCATAATGTGCCGCAATCAGTCTACGTACCACTAAATCATATATATTACGTTCCTCACCGGAAAGTCGTTTTGGATCTACAACCTGTTCTGTCGGAATGATGGCATAGTGATCCGTAACTTTTTTTTCGTTAACAAATCGTTTATTGTCGCTGATACTGGAGACAGGTAACGGGAAAAAGGGTTGATATTCTGAAAATCCACTTAATTTTTGCATAATGTCCGGAAATGTTTCAGCTTCGCCTTTAGTGACATAGTTGGAATCCGACCGTGGATAGGATACAATTCCTTTTTGGTATAAACTTTGAACGATATCCAGGGTTTTTTTAGGTGAGTACTTATAGAGCTTATTCACAGTTGCTTGCAATGACGACAGATTAAATAAGAGCGGAGGCTGAAACTCTTTTCTTTCCGTTGTCATATCGGCAATTTCAGCTTCTTTTCCCTTACAAAATGCAGCTATTTTCTCTGCCATCTCTTTAGTCTGGATTCTCGAATCATTATTTTGTTGCCATTTTCCCTGATACTTCTTTCCATCCATCTTGAAGTCTGCAAATACTTCCCAAAACGGTTCTGATTTGAACCGTTCGATTTCCAATTCCCTTTTGACTATCAAAGCAAGGGTTGGGGTCTGAACGCGACCTGCTGAAAATACATCCGATACACCCTTTTTTTTCAAGAGAATGCTATATACCCTTGATGCATTCATGCCTACTACCCAATCCGCACAAGCACGCGTATACGCTTCATGGTAAAGTGGCCTGGTTTTCTCTTCACTGATTAGATTTTGAAACCCTTCATATATGGCCTTTGGAGTCAGTGAGGAAATCCACAAACGTTTCATCGGCTTTTTGACATGACATAGTGAAATGATATTACGTACAATCAATTCCCCTTCGCGACCAGCATCCCCAGCATGAATGATTTCATCAACATTCGGTTTACTCAGCAAAGTCTTGACCACATTGAACTGTTTGGCCTTTTGGCGGGTCACTTCGTATTGAAATTTTTCCGGTATCATCGGCAGGGTATCAATCGACCATTTTTTCCAGTTAGAATGATAGGTTTCCGGTGATACTAGTTGACATAAATGACCGACTGCCCACGTTACATAAGCGCCATCGGGGAAAAGCTCGTTTGGCATGATTTCTATATATCCTTGCTGTTTCTTCGATTTAAATTGAGCTGCCAATGTTGAACCTTGATCAGGTTTCTCGGCAATGATCAGCTTCATATTCTCTTCACCTAATCCGTTACAAAATACTTTCACACTTATATTATACCTTAATTATGAAAATCGGAAAGATAGGGGGTCGCTTTTGTCCCAGGTCCCCATTTGAAAACATTGAACTATCCTGCTGCAGTCAGGTAGTCAGTTCGAAAATGATATGGCGTTTGTAGACGACATAAAAGGCCGACTATCCATTTGATAGTCGGCTTTTCATATGAGTTGCTTCATTAATATGCTTACTTAAAGATAATAGAGATTATTTCCTCAGTCTCCATTTCACTATCTATCACATAAGAACCCGGACGTAAATTGTTCGCCTTGCCCTTCTTTTCGACTTCATTAAAGAAATCTTGGGCATTCGGGATGATTTTCGACCGTTTAAGATGTTTACCAACATCAATGCTGGTCATGCCTTTGGTAACTTTCAGGACCGTCCGATAAATAATCTTTTCGCTCGTCCCTTTTTCAGCTACCTCCTGGTTGGCTTTCAATTCATCAAGTTGCTCTTGATATTCTTTTTCGGTATGAATGACATACCCTTCAGAAGTTAACTTGTTTTTCATCTCATCATCAGATAATTTTTCTACTGTTTTTGTGCTAGCCGTTTCTTCAGAATCGAAGAAATATACTGCTCCGCATATACCTGCTGCAACAAGAATGCCACCGGCAAAGCTGCGCATCGATTTAGATGTCATTGACAACTTTTCTCCTTTCGTTCTTTGCTTTTATGTAAGGAGCAAGTAGGTTTTCTATGTCTTCAATAGATCGTTCTTTTTTTGCTGCTATGCTATCGATTGAATATCCACGTTTATATAAATCTAGTACATCGTGCAACAAAATCCACTTCTCAGGGGGTCCAGACAGTAAACCTGCTTCTTGTGCCATTATTTCAGCATCTATCTCAAGACTTCTTATTTGCATTTGTAATTGGCTTACTTCGTCTCCAAAGGTACTTGTAACCTGTTCAATTTGCTGTTCTACTTTCATCGAATCCGTCTTTATAAACGAAAAAATGAAGAGTAAAACTGCCACACCAAACAAAATGGCTAACGTCCATGACATCATTCTATTTCCTCCTTAACCTTATAAATCCTTCTAGCTTACTCATTATAGCTGGATTTAGTCGAAAACTCGATTTTAATTAGCCGAACCTTGATAAAACAGAACAAAAGTCATGTATTTATGACAAAAAAATACGTGATTACTAAATTATTAAAGATTTTCATGTATAATCCCCCATTTTCCAATCCCTAAGATTCTTCTACTCTTTCTCACTCTTACTAGCCATTTCTCGTGTCCCCCCTTTAACGTATAATAAATGACAAATAATTTTTTACACGTTAGAATGTATGTAATCACGAATTACTATGAAAGATTTTTTAAAATGATTATATTAATGGATGATCTTTTTATATAGAAGGAAAAACTAGCAGCAGCGATTACTAAAGGAGGATACGATGAATATAAAGGTCAAGAATATTCCACACTCTATGCAAAGTGAATTGAAGAAAATCCAAATGAAATTAAATCCCTTATTGAAGAAAAATATGAAGTATGGTTTCTTCTCCACCGTAATGATAGGATTTTCCGTTATAAACCTTTTTTTCCTCTTGTTTATGAATGATTCTTATCCTATTTCTAAAATAGCACTATGTATTTATGCACTAATAGGTGCAATAGGATTTGCTTTAATGAAAGAAAATAAACACAACCAAAAAGAAATAGTGAAAATGAGCCAAAAGTTTGTCCTTGAGAGAATGAAAAAAAGTACCTATCTAACGGATGCAAGGAAAAATAATTATTATCAAAAAGTGAATGAACACCCTTTTTTAGCGATGAATGTTTTCATTGAGTTTCTGGCCGAAGAAGAACAAAGAAAGAACAACTCCTCCCATAGTTAAATCCGTTAACAAAATCTAAACAAAAAATGGAACCCGACATGATAAGTCAGGTTCCATTTTTTAATCTAGTTCCGATCTTTTTGCCCTCGCCGTCATCGCCTTGTCCTTATTCCAAACCTTTAACTTCATATAAATGGTAGCAAGCCCGATGATTATGATGAATATTAAACTGATGAAGAATCCAGGACGTATCTCCTTTTCAAGAAGGGTTCCACTAACTGTTATAAGTATTAAAACAATCCCGAAAATAGCAATGACTTTACTCCACAATTTATGTTCGAGAATTTTAAGCGAAGAAAGTATGATGAAACCCCAATTATACAAAAGTAAGATACCAGCTGATGTTGTAATGTATTCATAAATCTTTCCTGGCAGTAGTAAAGCTGTAATAATGGACCCCAGGAGCCCTATGGCTGCCAGAACGAGAGAAGGTAACGGAAGGTCTTTAAACTTCTTTATCTTCTTCATGAAAAATGAAGGGGCATTTCCATCATCCGCAAGTGTCACCAACAAATTGGTTACCCCAAATAATGAAGCGGTCATCGTTGAAAAGCCCGCTATGATGATGGCTCCATTAAAAACATGTGGAAAGAATGTAAGATGATAACTATCAATGGCTGTTACAAAGGGACTTTCCTTTTCACTGAATGCTTCCATCGAAACCATTGTCACGGCTAATCCTAAAGATATTACATAGATGATGGTCAGAACTAAAAGCATGATGGTTCCTGCCTTTTGCGCATCTTCTTTCTTTTTCAATTGCATTGCCATCAGCCCTATCACTTCAATGCCGCCAAATGCATAAAAAGCATAAATGAGCGATGTCCAAAAACCTTTCATCCTTTTTGGAAATAATTCATGGTACGTATTCGGAAATGAAGGCGGCTTCCCACCATCTAGTCCAAACCAACCGACTACCGCACATATGGCAATGATGATAAACATGAAGATAGCCGCTGTCTTGATAACTGCAAGGATGTTTTCAACTCTGTCAAAACCCTTTGTTCCCAGCAAAACGACCACTATTGAAACAAGCGCGAATCCAGAGGCAAATAGCCATAATGGCACCTTTGGAAACCAAAATTGAGAGAGGAGAGAAAGTGCTGTTAGCTGGCTACCCATTATCAAAATATTAGAGGACCAATAATTCCAGCCACTGCTAAAGCCAGCCCATCTTCCGAATGCTTTATTAGCATAATAACAAAATGAACCCTTTTGAGGGTCTGCAGCTGTCATTTTAGCAAGCAGATTATATACGATATATGTACCTAACGCAGCCAATACAAAGGAAAACACAATGGATGGCCCAGTTGTTTTAATTCCTATTGTCGAACCTAGAAAATACCCTGTCCCAATCGTGCATCCGACACCGACTAAAGATAGCTGCCACCATTGCATGTCACCTTGTTGTTCACTTGATGCAGTGTTTTTAGCGGCATTCCCTTTTGCTGAGCTGCAATTGGCTTTTTTTTCATAAGAATTCCCCCTTCCATCATCCATAGTATGAATAAACCTTCAATGAATTATGTTAGAAAGAAGTTCCATAATGAAATAGAAATGTGTTAAAGGGATTTAGAACCTTATGAAACGATGGCTTTAATGCCTTGATAAGCAAAATAACCACCAAAGCCTAAAAGTGATGCACCCGAGGTGATGGATATGACCCTTAAGCTTCTTTCTGTTAAAAATCTCCTAAACCCATTCGTCAATAAGGCTACAAAAAAATCCCAGCAAGTGAGGCCCAGAAATATCATCCCACTATAAATGAATACTTGTGACGTACCATAACTGGATGCGGTTTTAGCTAAAATCGACCCGTATATCCCTAACCAAAACAAAATGGATAATGGACTGGTTACCGACATAATGAACCCGGTTAAAAAACAGGAAAGTAAGGAATCCCTATTTCTATATTGATTTAAGGTTATTTTGTTGGACTGAACAACGCTTTCGAACCCCGTATAAATGAGAACGAATCCACCAAAGAGCCAAAAGAAAATTTGAACGACTGGTATCTCTAAGAACCTTACCATGCCAATATAAACTAAAATCATGAAAATGGCATCTGCTATCATGGATCCTGCCCCCACAATCCACGCATGCCAAAATCCATTCTTGATTCCTTTATCTATTCGAGCGGAATTTACCGGCCCAATCGGGGCAGCAAGGGTTATTCCTAAAAAGAAGTAACTTAAAAGTAAATGTACACTCAAAAGCATCCCTCCATTCGTTTAGGTAATAACTTGTACATTCTATGAGAAAATCCCCAACCTATTACTTTTACCTGGAAGGTTCTGTGCACAATCTAAGTCTGAATCACCCCATATTTAATATGAATACATAAATCAAGCACACGACATCTAATAGATTCCCCCCTCTTTTGAACAATCTTTTTAGGATTATAAAAAAATGGGTTTGAGAGTCAACCCGTTTGAATACATTCAATTAAGACATATCGACGAAGAGGTGATACTTTGGATTTAGTTGTTTTTTTAAGCTACGTATTCTTAGGCTTGTCAATAGCGGTTCCTATCGGTCCTATTAATGCTGCTCAATTGGACATTGGAATTAAGAAAGGGTTTTTCCATGCCTGGATTTTCGGCTGGGGCGCCATTTTAGCGGATACTGTCTTTATAGCCCTTGTCTTTTTTGGTTTTATCCATTTTATGGACAACTCCTTCCTGAAGACGTTTTTATGGATTTTTGGATTTTTCGTTCTGACTTATACAGGGATTGAAAGCCTCCTAAGCGCTGGAAAGTTTGAAGTGAATAATCAAAAGTCCAATGACCGACTTGCTTCTTCATTCTTATCTGGGTTCATTATGTCGCTTTCGAACCCTTTATCCATTTTGTTTTGGTTAGGTATTTATGGTTCGGTACTTGCAAACTCCGTTTCAAAATATGATATGTCTCATTTACTCATTTATAGCTTGGGAATTCTTCTTGGACTTTTATTATGGGATTTCACGATGGCTATCGTCTCCAGTTCCCTTAGACGATTTTTATCGAAACCTATACTCACAGGCATTTCGATAATATCGGGAGTTTCTTTAATAGGAATCGGTATATACTTTTCCATTCAAGCAGCAAAGCTTTTATTTACATAAGAGTCATTACCTCTCGTAAACATTGATAATATAATATAAGAGAGTGCTACTCCATGTCAGGTCTAGGTATAGCCTGACATTTTGTTTCACTCAAGTGCCCGAAACAACCTGTACGCACAAAAAAAAGAGAATGCCTAAGCATCCTCTAAGTACTAACATTCCTAACATAGAAACAGAAACGTTCTGGTATGTATTTCTCAATAGTTAATCTATCTGTCATTTATCTAAATGAGTATCTGCAACGACCAAGATTTTCCCAGCCTTGATATCCTCTACATACTGTTTTGCTTCAGCCTTATCCAATCCAAAATCCATTAATGGTTTTTCCAATCCACCTGCACCTGATGCTGCACCTGCAGCAGCTCCACCAAATGTGGCAAATAACGGGCCTGCGGCCAAAATTGGTCCGATGCCAGGTACTGCAAGTGCACTCATTCCAATAAGTAGACCAGTTAAACCAACTGCCCCTCCCGCCGTTGCACCCGCTATAAATCCATCCGTTTTAGTAGGACTCACTTCTTCAATTTCATTAGACAAATTCTTACTATCTTTTGCCACAACTGAAATCTGATCTGATGTATATCCTTCTTTCTTTAACTGTTCAACTGCTACCATTGCTTCATTTTCATTATTAAAAATTTCTATAAATCTCTTGTCCATGGTATCTGCTCCTTTAAAAAGTAATGTACTATACCATTACCCGTTAAAATGCTTTACTAATCATCATGAACTAGAATGCTTCTACTCTCTTATTTGACCTTGACCATATATAAAATACTTGCTTGAGGTCAAGGCAGGTAACCCCATAGGTCCACGAGCATGAAGTTTTTGCGTGGAAATGCCAATTTCGGCACCGTATCCGAATTCGAAACCGTCTGTAAAGCGTGTCGAAGCATTATGATAAACAGCGGCTGCATCTACCTTTTTCAAGAAGGTCGCCGCATTTGAATCGTCGTTGGTAAGGATCGCTTCGGAATGCTTCGTACCATAACGATTAATATGTTCGATGGCATCAGATACATCCTTGATAATTTTCACACTGATTTTCAGTGCTAAATATTCAGCGGACCAATCTTCTTCCGTCGCCATTTTGGCTGGTGAAAAAGCGGCACAGACCGTATCATCCCCAAATATCTCTATACCTCTTTCATCCAAGGCTTCTAATAAACGATGTCCATGGCTTTCAAACCAATTTTCATGAACTAGCAAACTTTCAATGGCATTGCACACGGAAGGGCGCTGAGTTTTTCCGTTCAAGACTACCTTCTCCGCCATAGCCGGATCAGCCGTTTCATCAATGAAAATATGACAATTGCCTGCCCCGGTTTCAAGAACCGGAACACTTGACTCTTTCATGACGGTTTCAATTAAATTCTTTCCTCCCCGAGGAATCAAGACATCTAAATAATCGTTAAGATGGAATAGCTCTTTAGCCGTTTCACGACTGGTGTCTTCAATTAGTTGAACGGCATCCACGGGGATGGCTGTACCCTCTAATGCCTTGTGGATAGACGAAACCAAGGCCTTATTAGAAGATTTGGCGGATGAACTACCACGTAAGATGACTGCATTACCCGTTTTCAAAGATAAAGTCGCAGCATCTATGGTCACATTCGGCCTTGCTTCATAAATCATGCCAATGACCCCAATCGGAACTCGTAGCTTTTTAATCAATAAGCCATTATCCTTTTCAATCGTTTCTAGTTCTTCGCCAACTGGATCTTTTAAGTCAACTAAAAGGCGAATGGCCGCCGCCATATCTTCAATCCGTTTTCCATTCAGCATGATGCGGTCCAATACCGATTCATTCATTCCTTTTTGGCGGCCCATATCTAGATCCTTTTTGTTTTCGGCCAAAATGTATTCCTTATCTAAGACCAGGCGTTGAGCTACTTTTTCAAGTGCCTCATTTTTCACTTCAGTAGACAGGCCGATCAGCTGATAACTTGCGCTCTTGGCCGCTTTTCCTTTTGCTAACACTTCACTCATATGCATAAACCCCCTTAAATATTTTTTTGATTAAGCTTTCACCCATTTATCACGATGGATGACTTCTATCGAAGAAAGGACAAGCTCAGTCGTGCGCTTTCCCATCGCCTGCTTCAATTCGGAGGATGAATATAGTACTTCTCCACGTCCCAAAACACCGCTGGCACCGAACACTTCGACGACATCCCCCTTGGTGAAGTTCCCTTTGATCTCATATATCCCTGCAGGTAATAAGCTGCACCCTTTCGAAACTAAAGCCTTTTCAGCACCTTCATCGATGTAAATCGCCCCTGATACTTTTGAATGAAGGGAAATCCACTGCTTATTTTTGGTAACAGTCGTTAGGACCTCATTGCCGATATATGTGCCATCACCGTTTCCTTCTAGGATGGTAAGGAGTTTCTCTCTCCCCTCTCCGGATCCAATAAACACCTTAACTCCCAGGGAAAGGGCTGTCTGAGCTGCAATCAGCTTAGATTTCATACCACCTGTACCCACACTTGACCCCGCACCTTCAGCCATTTGCAGCAATTCTTCGGTAATTTCAGAAAGCTGGCCGAATCTGCTAGCCATGGGATTAGTCTGCGGATTAGAATCATAAAGCCCGTTTATATCGGTTAGGATGATTAACTGGTTCGCATGGACAAGGCCGCTAACAAGGGCAGATAACATATCATTATCCCCGAATGTCAGTTCCGCAATGGATACGGTATCATTTTCATTAATTATCGGAAGAATCCCCCGCTCAAGCAATTCCATCAATGTAGCATAGGCATTTTGATAGCGTTCTTTATTCGAAAAATCATTTCTTGTTAACAAAATTTGCGCCGGGACGATCCCGAATTGGCCCAGTTGCTCCATATAGGACTGAATCAATAGACTTTGACCGACGGCGGCTGCCGCTTGTTTTCCTTTTAATGTAACAGGTCTTGTCGGATAACCTAATTTACGAAAGCCAGTTGCTACCGCTCCGGATGAAACTAAAACCACTTCATGTCCAGCTGAACGTAAGGCCGCTACTGCGTGAATATGATCGGAAAATTTCTTTTGGTCGATTTCACCTTGGTTGTTTGTTAAAGAACTACTTCCTATCTTTACAACGATGCGCTTCTTTTCCATCGATTTTTTCCTCCAATAACTATCTTAAAAATGAAAAAAAGCCCTTTTCATCCTCGAAATAAGGACGAAAAGAGCTCTCTCCGTGGTACCACCTTCATTGGATGCACATGTATACATCCCACTTTACCTAATAACGCCAGGGTTCGCGCCTATGTTTTGCATAGGACTCAAGAAGCAGGTTCTGCGCTTTTCTGTCGCGGGTCTTCCAGCTATAAACTCCGCTCTCTGTCACAGTAATATTTCGCATACTAATCTTCTCTCAACGTTCATTGTTTTAATATAGTATGCAAAATTATCGTCGTGATGTCAACAACATTCCAGGTGCCTTACTAAATCTTAAAGGGCCATTGCTGGACCGAAAAACTCATAATGAATTTTTTCGGAATCGACCCCTAGCTCCTTCAAGTGAGTGATGATCGTTTTCATAAATGGTACAGGACCACATACATAATAATCTGCATCCGCTTTAATATGATTGCTTAAAAGCTCAACATCCATGTATCCTTTTTTTTCATAATTTGGAAGATCTTGATCTTCTTTACTAGGGTTCTTGAAAACATACGATAATTGATAGTTTACTAGCTTTTGTGAAAGTCCTGCCAATTCTTCTCTAAACGGCTGAACTGCCCCATTCTCACAAGCATGGACCAATTGTACATCACGTTCAGACTGTAGGTCAGCAAGGGAATGCATCATACTCAAGAAAGGCGTGATTCCAACACCTCCGCTAAGAAAGACAATTGGTGATTGTTTTTTTAAGTCCAGGGTAAAGTCTCCTGCAGGAACCGTCGCCTCAATACTATCCCCAACTTGAATGGCATCGTGCAGGTGGTTCGAGACCCTTCCATCAGGAGAGACTTGTGTTTTTTCTTTTTTGACGGAGATACGGAAATATTCTTTTCCTGGTGCATCCGATAAACTATATTGACGGTTGAATAAATACTGTTCACCCTGGATTTCGATGCGTACTGTTAAATATTGCCCAGGTAAATATGATGGGACAGCTTCTCCATCGGCAGGTTTTAAATAGAAAGAAGTTATGACTTCACTTTCCCGTACCTTCTTAATAACAGTAAACGGTTTGAAATCAGTCCATCCCCCATTCTGGTTAGATGCCTGGTCATACATTTCCTTCTCCATGTTAATGAAAACATCAGCTATGACACCGTATGCATCTCCCCATGCTTGAAGGATTTCCTCGGTAGCTGCATCTCCCAACACTTCCTTGATAGCAGCCAATAAGTATTCTCCGACAATAGGATAATGCTCAGGTTTCACAATAAGGCTCCTATGTTTTTGAGCAATTTGTTTAACTGCCGGTAAAATCGTTTCAAGCTGGTCGATATATTTAGCGGCAGCTAGCACCGTGTTCGCTAATGCGTTTTGTTGACGCCCCTTTTTCTGGTTAGTGTGATTAAAAATATTCAATAGCTCTGGATGGGCTTCAAAAAGATTTTTATAAAAAACAGTTGTAATGGTAGTACCATGCACTTCTAATACAGGCACGGTGGATTTTATGATATCAATGGTTTTTTGAGATAACATGTTTAGGCTCCTCTTTTTAAAAAAACAAGTATTTTAAATACATGTTTATCTTAAAACCAAATATCGATAAAAGCAATATCTAGAATACTTCTTTTTAGCACTTTAGCATTGATGTTAAAAAATGTTCACATTTATGATATAGTCAAAGGGATAGAATGTGAGGCGAAAAACATGAGGCTAACGAGTTATTCAGATTATTCACTAAGAGTTTTGATTTACCTAGCTTCCCAGGAACAAAGCACGTTGACAAATATAAAAGAGATTTCTGAAGTCTATCATATATCGAAAAACCACCTGATGAAAATTGTCTATAACCTTGGTAAATTGGGTTATATTGAGACAGTACGCGGACGAAATGGTGGGTTACGGCTGGCAAAAAAACCTGATGAGATAAATGTTGGAGAATTGGTCCGTAAAACGGAGGAAGATTTTTACTTAGTAGAATGCTTCAAAGATGATGATAACTGTGTGATTTCTCCCGTATGTTCTTTAAAATTTGTACTTAATAATGCCTTAGACGCTTTTCTTAAGGTTCTTGATCAATATACAATTGCCGATTTCGTTGAAAATAGAGTAATGTTAAAAGCCTATTTCGATTCGGTAAAGCCAAAGGACAAAGAGCCCGATATTTAAATCCGGCTCTTTGTCTCATTAACTCATGATCCGCTCAATTTGTAATTCCTTTTCCATTCTTAAATCCACGAAACCTGCATCGGTTTTCATCAGTACTTTAAGAGGGTCATATGGGTTTATCATGATAATCGTCCCAATCTGCTGATTCGTCAGCATGACTTCTTTTCCCACTAGCGTTTCCATCAAGGAATTAATGAATACCAACAAAATTTCAGGATTGAATTTTCCGAATACATCTCGGTTCATTTGTTCGATGACCATATAAAATGGCATGGCCTGATGATAAACCCGATTTGAGGACATGGCATGAAACACATCAGCTATTGCTACGATTTTGGAAAGATAGTAAATATTATTCCCGTTCAGGTTTAATGGATATCCATGCCCATCCTCACGCTCATGGTGCTGAAGTGCCGTCAATGCTATAGAAGGATGGAGCCCTGGTATGTTCTTAAGTAGCTCGTATCCATAAATCGTATGCCGTTTCATTTCTTCATATTCTGCTAAGGTTAGTTTCCCCGGCTTGTCTAATAAACTCTCAGGTATCCTAGTTTTACCAACATCATGAAGGGTTGCCGCTAATGTAAGATTGGAGAGACTTTCACTCGACAATCCGAGCTTCTTCCCTAAATAGGTCGCTATGATCCCGACCCCTATATTATGCTTATACGTATATTCGTTTTTGGACTGCATTTCTTCGAATAAGTAGTAAATATCCGGAATCCTGGCTGCCTCTTGAATGACTGGGACAATTTCCGCTTGAATTCCGTCAATTGTCCTGCGTTGAATTTTCTCTTCTTTGCGTATGTCATCAAATATATTCTTTATTTGTACCGTAATATCGTTTATTTGGTGGTGTAGGTGATCCCCCATTTTTTGTTTATCATAAAGGTCACTAACTGACGACTCTTGGTTTTCTTTTGTCTTTTTATTCAGTTCTTCCAACAAAGAATCGATTTCGGGAATGGTAAGCGGTACTTTCCACTCTTTATTTAACTTTCCTTTTCTTTTATTCATAGCTCCACACTTTTCCTTCTTTTTCCCCATAATACCATATTATTCTATGTTATTGTGAAAAAAGTAGGACCCACTTCTTATACCTGTGTATCATCAACCAGTTTGTTTCCCAGCTCTCTTAATTTTTCTCCCACAGTACACTGTGATATACAGAACTTATGAGCATATGAACGACCTTTATCTTTTCGGAATTGTTTTTGCAGAAAGCAATCCTGGCAGTAAGATACAATCACCTCTTCTACTTCTTCATATATTTTTTTCCGATTCATCGCTATTACGACTCCTTTGATCAATAATTTCCAAATTACTAAAAATGGATTCACCTTGAAGAGCGAGTGTTGCCAAACGATCCGCTTCCTGATTCTCCTTCCGCGAAATTGGCTTATAGACCGGAATGATTTTCATCTTTTCCAGTTTCGCTTCTATGCGATCCAACCATTTATTTAGGGTCTCTTCCATGCATGGCCAATCTCCCGACAATTGATTCAATACAACAAGGGAATCTCCTTTAAAGGAACAGCTTTGATGATGCACACCCAAGTCTTCCATCCGATTCAACGCCTCATAAAATGCAGCATACTCCGCTTCATTGTTGGATTCCAATTGTTCAAGCTTTACATTCGAGCGATTGCGGAAGTGTTTTTTTCCCTGCCGATAATAAATGGCTACGCCTATTCCAGCAGTTTTTTGATCTTTTTGGTAGCCCCCATCAAAAAAGACCGTCACATCCTGCGGCTCCTCTTCAACCACTGTCAAAAGTTTCTTTAATTCTTTCTTCGTCCATGTTGTATCGAAATCATCCTTGAATTCTACGTCCTTCAGTCGGCCCGTTTTTTCAAGGTCGTCAGCTATGATTAAAGCACTTCCGGCATCAAGCCAATCTGAAGTGAAATCCGCTGAAGGTTTCCTGGAGGTTTTATATTTCCAATGCATGATTACTTTCAATGATTTTCAGCTCCTTAAAATCGCTCTATTTCATACGATTAAGTTCGACAATTTTCATACCTATTTTCCGTAATACCATCTATAATATAAAATATACTAATAAATATTCTTATAATATTCCTTTATAGTAGTTCCCTAAACAACACGAATTTCTCACTTTGGAAATGAAATATTTTTCGTTTCCAAAGTGAGAATGATATAGGAAACAAGTTTTAATCATATCATATTAATATTGTGTACTCGAGGAGGAACATCATGATTGAAGTGTATATAGATGGTGCAAGTGCCGGAAACCCTGGACCAAGTGGCGCAGGCATTTTCATAAATAATAACGGTGTGGTAGAGCGTCATTCAATTCCACTTGGCTGTATGGAAAACCACGAGGCGGAATACCATGCATTAATTAAGGCTTTAGAGATTTGTGTTGCCAGTAATTATCAAGTCGTCTCATTCCGTACGGATTCCCAGGCAATTAACCAGGCTATTGAAAAGAAATTTGCTAAAAAGAAATACGGGCCCTTACTTTATGAAGCACTTAAACTAACCGACCAACTAGAGTTGTTTTTCGTGAAATGGATACCAAGTATAGAGAATAAATCGGCGGATGAGTTAGCTCGACGGGCCATACGTCTGAATAAGGATCAACATGAAAAAGACTGCTGATGCAACTTTACTATTCGTGGTATTTATTTGGGGTGTCACATTTGTAATGGTTCAAAATGCCATCTCTTTTCTCGAACCCTTTAGCTTTAATGCTGTCCGCTTTCTCATTGCCTTTCTGTTTTTGCTTGTACCATATTTTTTGACTTTACATAAAAAAGGGAATAGATACCATAAAGAAACAATGTTGGCAGGACTTCATATCGGGGTTTGGCTTTTCTTGGGTTATGCCTTTCAAACAAAAGGGCTAGAGTTAACGACTCCTGCAAAGACAGGCTTCATTACTGGATTAAGTGTGGTGATGGTCCCCGTTTTTTCTTTGGTGCTCCTCAAATTGAAGCTGTCACGCAATACGGTTTTGGGAGTCGTTGCTGCAACTTTTGGGCTTTACTTAATGGCATTCGTTGACCATTCATCTGTGAATGTCGGGGATTTCTTAGTGTTTCTGTGTGCCCTAAGCTTTGCCATGCAAATCATCACGACCGCAAAATATGCAAAAACCCTTCCGGCGCTTCCATTGACGCTAATACAAATAGGAACGGTATCCCTTTTATCCTTTCTCTCCGCCTTGCTTTTTGGTGAGAATTATTCAGTAGTCTTCAAGGCTGAGGTCATGCTACAGCCAGAGGTTTGGACGGCCCTATTAGTAACTTCAGTCTTGGCCACCTCATTTGCTTTTTTTGCACAAACCTATTTTCAGGCGTATACGACGCCCACTAGGGTTGCCTTGATTTTTTCTATGGAACCTGTATTTGCTGCATTGACCTCATACATATGGATTGATGAAAAATTGACAGTCGCTTCTTTAACCGGTTGTGGATTCATTTTTGCCGGCATGATTCTTGCTGAACTTCCACAAAGAAAATCTATACCGAGGGAAGTAACGTAAATAGGCTGGACTTCTACTTACGAAGTCCAGCCTATTTAAGTAAACCTTGTTCTTTAGCGAACGCTACCGCTGCAAAGCGCGTTTCAATGCCATTTTGCTTTAGGTTTTCAAGGAAAGAGATATAAAAACTGCCATCAAACTTTTTTTGGATTTTCAAGGTCAATTCGATTGCCGTATTGACTAAAGTATCACTCGCTTCCGTGTACCGTTTGCCAAAATAAATAAAGCCTATGGCATCATCTCCGAAAGAGAAACCTTTTCCTTCAAGAAATCTCACATATTCTTCAGTTGATTGCCCCACTACTGCATCCACTCCATCATTCATACTTTTTACATCTTACCGTAAATTAGGGGTTTTGCCTATCCATTTTTCGACAAAAACCCCTATTTAAATAAAAAACGAATTCCCCATCATAAGGAATTCGCTCATTCATTTTATAGCATCCGCAATAGTGTTTTATATTCATGATCCCTGGCAAGATTTTGGACTTTTTCACGATCGAATTGATAGATCGCCTGATCTAAGGTACATGATATCGGAACATCACATTTGATTTCCGCCAGCTGCCTTGATAAATGAAGCATATCAAGGGCTGATTCAATCTTTGTCCGCTGTCCCTTCGTCAATGAAGCAACATTTTCCAGGATACCCTCAATATTTTGATATTGTATCAATAACTTCAACGCTGTTTTTTCCCCAATCCCTTTTACACCTGGATAATTGTCTGCAGTATCACCCATCAATGCTTTAAGGTCGATCATCTGTCTAGGGGTAATCCCTTTCCATTCAAAGAAACTAGTGGGGTTATGCACTTCATAATTGCCGTAACCCTTTTTTAGTAAGAGGACGGAAATGTTATCTTCAATCAGCTGAAGCA
Organism: Peribacillus sp. NPDC097197; assembly: GCF_050278025.1. NCBI lineage: Bacteria > Bacillati > Bacillota > Bacilli > Caryophanales > Bacillaceae > Peribacillus > Peribacillus sp. NPDC097197. Next base: position 280,111 of record NZ_JBNNST010000002.1, read on the forward strand.
TGTCTTGGTCACCCGTTAGGATTCCGACGCGACTATGATTGGCTGAAGCTTTTGCAATGGTACCGATACAGTCATCCGCCTCATACCCCGGAAGCCCTATATTAGGAATATCAAAAGCCTCGACCGCTTGTTTCGCTAATTCGAATTGTGGAATCATTTCAACTGGGGCAGACGTTCTGTTAGCCTTATACCCATCAAATAATTCATTACGGAAAGTTTTACTACCCATATCCCAGCAAACTGCAATATGACTAGGGGAGAAATGATTTACCGCTGTGAGCATATGCTTTAAGAAACCCTGTACAGCATTTGTGGGGGCCCCTTTAGAATTAATCATAAACTGGCCTGTGACAGCCGTTGCATAAAAGGCTCTAAATAAAAGTGCCATTCCATCGACAAGCATAAAGGAAGGCTGCTGTTCTTTTTCATTCGTTAACACTTTATCACCTCTATCATGATGTATATCTATTTTACCATAGCTGTACACCTTTTTGAGGATTGTTAATTGGAAATAACTTAATCATCCTATAGGATTATCCGGGTAGGAAATCCAGTCACTGAAGCTTCCTACATATACCTTGACATTAGTGAAACCGGCTTCCTTCAGTGCAATATAATTGGGAGAAGCCGTCACACCTGAACCACAATAAACGATGATTTCCTTATCACCGCTAATACCCTCGAATGTTTTCTTCAGTTCATCCCTTTTCAAGAAATATCCCCCGTCAAGAACATTCGTCCATACCTTATTGATTGCCCCCGGTATGTGCCCTGCCTTTTTATCGATAGGCTCTACAATTCCTAAGAACCGTTTAGTTTCCCTTGAGTCTATCAACACCACGTCATCCGGTCTCTTTTCGCTAAACTCCTTCACCTTTTCGTAAGAAGCCAAAATGGGTTCATGTATGTGTAGTCGATATTCTGCCTGTTTATATTCTGGTATACTGGAATCCGAAGGGTACCCTCCATCCTTCCATGCCTGATATCCACCATTCAGGATGTAGACATTCTGGTGCCCAATATAGGAAAGCAGCCAAACGAATCTTGAAGCGAAGCTACCCTCCCCACCATCATAGGCAACTAAAATTGTATCGTTGGTTATTCCATATGATTCTAGCTTATTTTTAAACTGAACCAAATTCGGAAGCGGATGTCTCCCTCCATGTTCTTCAACCTGTCCAGATAAGTCTTTTTCTAAATCAAAATATACGGCACCTGTAATATGTTCTTTTTCGTATTCTTTACCGCCCACTTCTGGTGACCCAAGCTTATATCGGCAATCACAAATTCTGACATCCTCTAATTTGCTCATGGATATTAACTCTTCTACCTCTATTATATATCCCATTTTACTATCTCCCCCTTTAGAATGGACCAATTTATATGATTGAGTTCCTTCTCCATGTCCCTTCCCACCGGAAGCTTTGTTACATTCTCTTCCAAGAAGGGGAATGTTCCTTTCAAGACCTTAAGATTTTCTTCACTTGCAAGTTTCGGAAAATCTTCGTTTTTTTTAGCCATGAATATTGTAGTCATCCTCTTTTTCATATCTTCTTCAAGCACCACGGACTCCAGCAATTCCCACACATCTATGGGTGGTAGCGATTTTTTTTGGATTAGATAGTGTAACGTCAAATACGATCGATAAACTTGTACCCAAGTTTTAAACGTTTTAATTTCCGTATCCTTTTCTTCAGCCAATCGTTGAATATTGCTCTTAATCATGCGGAGGTAATGATGCCCTAAAACCTTTTTGGAATAAGCTACATTCATTAAACTTAGCATATTTCTGCGATAGGTTGGCTCGTCGATAAGTTGAATGGGAGACGTAACTAACTCATAAACAGAAGGGTTACTCTTTAACATGAGCCGGGAGGCCTTGAACAAATCCCATCCTACGAGGTCTAAAGAGCCCTCAACCAACTGGATGGAGTCGACAGGCTTGCCTATCGATAAATAGGTTTTGACTTCATTTTGGACATAAATAAATCTGACATCGAAATCCGAACTTGATGATGATAGACCAAAAGAATGGCTGCCTGTTACAGCAGCCATCATGATTTTAATATGTTCACGCTTTTCAAGTTCGGACAAAAGTGAAATAAGGTTTTCTTTCATAAAGTAACCTCGTTTCCATTATTATTCTAAGAATTCATTTTTACCAATTTTTCTACAGCAGCCTCATAGTAAGGTAAATCTACCTTTTCCTCTAAAGCAGCACGTAACCCAGCAAACACATCGGCTATTTCCGCTTGGAATTTCTTTTGAATCGATAGCAATTCCTGATCCAGAATCGTTGTATATAATTCAAAAAGACGGGCACCCTGTTCTTTCACGTAAATTAAGGCAGGCTCATCCAAGCGCAATTGGATATCCTCACTCATTTTTACCTTTTCATTTTTTTCGAAGAAGCTTTTTGGATTCTTGAACTGAGCTAACTCTTTTTTGAATTCACCCGCATCCATTTGGTTAAAAGCACTTGTGAACTCAAGGGACTCTTTCTCACTTGGTTCATATGGTTGTAACGAAATTGTTTTTCGGACATTCTGGATCTGTTGGAGCAAACCGACTTGTTTTTCATTCAACAATTTATTGACGAACATCTCAGTCCTCAATGCTGTGGCACGCATTTCCTGTGATAGGTCAAATCCTAATGATTCGAGTAGGTCCTTTAAGGCTAACTTAAGGACCTGTTTCAAGTCCTGTCCATCGTCCTTTATGACAGCAGGGTTGAATGATTCCTTGAAAAAGTCATTGAACCGGAAAAACACCCGTTGTTTACTATAGAAAGTCAATTCATCAATCTCTTTTTTCAACCGTAGTTTTTCGGCATCCCCTTTAATGACTTCCAAAATGCCTGTTATGGTCTGAGCCTCTTGCGCCAATGTCTCAAGGGCCTTTTGCTTGGCTTTCTCATCTTGCTTAGAGGCCGTAATAACATCACGCATTAATTCTTCGGTCCTTCGTACAGCCGCCTGCGCCGATTCGATTGCAAGCCCCGTTAAGTCATGTTCGATGAACGAATCGAATTGCAATTGAAATTCCGTTATGCCACTATCCTGAAGGAAAGAGTGCTTGAATGAACCAGGAAGTTTCTTTTCTGCCAAAGCACCTTTACTAGTAAGCGGGAATAGCTTTGGAAAACGGATACCGAAGCCATTCAATTGATCCGTAACATACTCCATCACTTCTTCCAACTCGTCGGTATTCTGGGCAAGATCGACTGCATTGACGATAAAGAACATTTTATCCATTGCAAAAGAATCCTTAACGCGACCAAGTTGGATCAGGAATTCTCGATCAGCCTTTGAAAAGGGATGGTTGTAATAGGTCACGAAGAGAATCGCATCCGAGTTTTTAATATACTCGAAGGCAGCTCCAGTATGCCTGGCATTAATGGAATCCGCTCCAGGGGTATCGACAAGCACCATGCCCTGCTTTGTCATTTCACAGTCGTAACGTAATTCAATCAAATCCACGAGACATGACTTCGATTCCTCTGCTGCAAAACTCTTGAATCCTTCCAAATCCACCGTTATGACTGACCCTAAATCTTTTTGGTATGGCGGCATTCCTTGATGGAACGCACGAAGGAAGGATAGATGAGTTTTCCCTTTATCCACTTCACCCGCTTTTTCGATAATCTCCAAAGCTAGTTGATGTGCCTCACTCAGTGACTTGGCAGTTTGACCAAACGCACTTAAAGCCAATTTCACATCCTCTAGGAGCATTTCTTCGGTTTTTAATTTAACAGTCGCTGTACCATGTGGATGTTCACTGTCCGAAGCCAAGATTTTATTGATTGCGGCAGTGGTAGGGTTCGGTGATACCGGTAAAACGGTTTCCCCCATCAATGCATTGGCGAAAGATGACTTGCCGGCACTGAAAGCACCGAATAATGCAACAGTGAATGTCTGCTTTTCGAGTCTACTCGCCTTCTCTGTTAATTCTTTATAGAGCGATTGGAAACCTTTCAAAGGTTGAATCAGTTTGGCTGCACTTTGTAAGTTTCTTGCCGTATCCATCAATTTTTCCTTACCACGTAAGTCCCCTTTACTCATAGAAGGGGTGACCGATTCGATTTGCACCTTTTTTTCTTCCATGGACGTTTGGGATGGCTTCTGTTTCTTTTCCTGATTTACCGCTTCGGTTTCACTCGTATTCATTATTTTAACCTTGATATTTTTATCTTCTTCATCCCATTGAGTCAGAAGTGCCTCGATATCACTTTCCTTGGCTGACTGTACAGTCTGATTGGCAATGGCATCCAACTGTTCCTTATGAGCGGCTATTTCACCGTTCATTGCTGCTGTAACCTTAAGGGCTTCTGCAAAATCAGCAAAACCTTCCAGCTCTTTATCAATGGATTCTGATTGTAAACCAATTCTTTCTTCCAGGGCGACAATCACTTTATTGAAAAATACATCCGCTTCATCACGGGACTTCTTTTTAATCGTGGAAGCTAGGTCATTGGTATAGTTCAATACATATTCCCCTGTAACATTGACCTGTGGTTTCAGAGATTTCCGGATATACTCTTCTGTAATCTCGATATGTAATGTCTGGGCATCACTTTCTAGCGTTGCATCATGTACTTCTGCCTCAGTAAGAGTCTTTACCGCCAACTCTTTAAGGTGCCATTCAAGTTGAGTCTTAACCTTTTCTTGCAAATCAGCTAAGAAGGATTGAAGGCGCTCCGCACGTTCAGCTTCCGTTTTTTTCTTTGCAAATAATAATCCCATTTTAAAATCGGGCTGGACGGATTCCAAGAATGATTTTCCCAAATCGCGAGTAGTTGCCGGCATGATATACGCGCTTTTCAAAATGACTTCCAAATCCTCGGCAAACTGGGCTTTTATCTTCTCCAAGCGATCCGTTAAAGATCCCTTTTCCTTGATTAGTTTATCCACTTGGTCTGTCAACTTTATCCGCTCTTCATTAGGAAGCTCCGACAGTACTTCAAATTCACTGGCATGTTCTTCTTCATACTGCTCTTTTAACCAGATAAGATGTCTTTCAACAAGAGCATTCGCAGATTGCATAATGGCGTCCTTGCCATTCGACAAACCATTTTCCGCCATTTCATACAGAAAATTCCGCACAGTTTCAATTTCATTCTCGCTATTGTCCAAATCTCTAACAGACGTAAAAAAGATTCCATCAGGATATACATTCCAATTCGCAAAAGCTTCTGAAACCGATAATTTAAAATTCTGGAAGCTCAGCTCATTTTCATCATGCTTATCAATCATATTGATAATTAAGTACGTCGGTTTTTCCGCTTCTACTAATTCTTTCGTGAAAAGGAAATTCACTTCAGATTGGACATGGTTATAATCCATAACATAAAAAACGACATCTGCTAGATGCAAGGCTGATTCAGTCGATACCCTGTGAGCATCATCGGTCGAGTCAATTCCCGGCGTATCCATGATTGCACAAGAATCTGGCAATTGAAACTGATTGGAGCTAATGGTAATGGCCGATACGGAATCGCCGTCCTTGGCGAATTTCTTTACCTCTTTAAAATCATATGGTGCAGGAAATACTACCGGTGGCTGATGATGATAAAAGACCTTGGCATAGTCATCTCCTTTTTGAACTTTAACTGTATTGGCACTCGTAGGAATCGGACTAGAAGGCAATACTTGATCACCCAAAAAGTAATTGATCATGCTTGATTTCCCTGCGGAAAAATGACCACAAAAAGCAATGATAAATTCTTCTTTATTCACTTTCATGATTAACTGTTTCAGTTTATCGGCATTACCCGTATCACCTGCCAATTGGAATTTTTCATACATGGCAGTCAAAATCCCCAATTTAGACTGTTGCTTGGTTACTTCAGAAATCATCTTTCCATACCCCTTATTCTATCGTCATTTTGATACTCCTATTGTAAACGATTTCGTTTGTTATTCATACCGTTTGCTTGATGTTTTACTAGTAAAAGACGCCGTAATGCATTGGAAAACTCAAAAAAGCCCACAATTTTGTGGGCTTTCATAAGGCTTATTGCTTTACTGAATGCAGATTCTTACCGAGGTGAGGGTGTTGGGTGGTAACTAGCTTGATTTTCGTTATTTGACTGGGTTAAAGAACGATTCACCTTAGCCGGTTTTTGGATATTATTCAACACATGTTTCATCACAAATGTATATGTAGCGACTGTCAATAAAATGAATAACCAAATCATTACAAAACACCATCCTCTTTTATATTCGTACATTTTTAGTTTTAATTGTCATAGTTTTTCTTTTCAATACAACCAGTGAGAATAATTTTCATCTTCATTTAGAATCTTATCACGAACGATAATCATTTTCAATAAGAAAACCAAACTTTTTATTATTTTTGCTTAAAAGCTGTAGAATATTCCGTATGTTCTTTTAAAGCCCTTTCTTCTAGTGGTATCCTCACTGACATCATCCAGACATTTAAAAGGCTGAATATCATTGCTGTATAATAAGCATTGAATAACAGTGAAATAACGATTATTTCAGTGGCCACGATGAGGTAATTCGGATGTTTAACATACCTATAGGGGCCTTTGATGATTACTTCCGCGTCAGGAACGACTATGATTTTTGTATTCCAATGCTTACCAAGAGACATGATCACCCAAACCCGGCCTACTTGGGCCAATAAAAACAACGATAACCAAATCGGCCAAAGGGGAGAAAAAGCTCTAGTAAATCCAACTACCTCAAATATGAGTGCTAAAAAGAAACTCAAGTGCAAGAGGACCATCCACCGATAATGGTCCACTCCATACTCGACTCCCCCAATTCTCTTCATCTGCTTTTCATTTTGCTTGGCGATGTATAATTCAGCAAGGCGCTGTAAGGCAATCAAGCCTATAAAAATCCCAAATAGCATCAGTTCCACCTCATTAATACTAATTCAGATGAAAATCCTGGCCCCAATGCAGCGGCAAGACCATATTGACCAGTTTGACCACTACGCTTCATGAATCTCTCCAGTACATACAAAATCGTAGCCGATGACATATTACCAAACTCTCTTAAAACCGCCATTGATTCCGCCGTCATCCCTTCGTTGAAACCTAACGATTCATGATAGGCATCAATAACCTTCTTTCCGCCAGGGTGGGCTATAAAATCCTTAATATCCCCAAGTCTAAGTCCTTCCTCCTTTAAAAAGTCTTCCACGTTCGGTTTAAGCCATTCCTTGATGATAGTAGGTATGTCTTTTGAGAAGATGACATGGAGGCCCTGGTCTTTCAAATCCCACCCCATCACATCCAATGAATTGGGCATAAGGGTGGATTGTGAATTCAAGAAATGCAGATGGTGGTCTTTATTTGATTTTCCTTCAACCTTAGCATCATCACCGCAGATCAAGACACAGCTAATTCCATCGGAAAATAAAGAGGTCCCAATTAAATTACTTTTGGAAATATCATTTTTCTGAAAGGTTAAGCTACACAGTTCTACACACAATACGATAACCTTTGCTTTCGGAAACGCTTTACAATATTCAAATGCGCGTGATAGGCCACTTGCCCCCCCGGCACAACCCAGCCCCCATATCGGTATCCTTTTCATATGAGAATTAAAAGGAAGTTCATTCATGATCCTCGCATCTATGGTTGGGGTGGCTATTCCAGTACTTGAAATATAAAAAAAGGCGTCAATTTCATTAGGATGAATCCCATTTTTCAAGAAATCAGTATTAACCAAACACTTTTCTACGGCCTCTTTTCCGAATTCGACAGCCTGTTTAACATATACTTCATTTTTTTCTTGAAAAGTATGATCTTCCCTAAACCAATCCAGGTTATTGGAAAAATACCTATTTTCAACTTGGCCGTTTTTGAACGCCTGCAATAATCGTTCTATATTCTTAAAAGATGCACCGAAAATTTCGCGGGAAAACTCCATGATTTTTTCCTGTGAAAGTTGATAAGGGAGTTTTATGTGGGAAGCAGATAAAAGATATGACATGAATTCACTCCTTATTAATCAATATATGGTTAAGCTTCCCAATCCCTTTGAATTTAATTCTAAAAAACCACGTAGTCTTAAATACATATTTTTCATTATTTTTTTCAATAAAATAGGTATTTCACCCTATAAATTTGATATTATAGGATTAACCATACAATCGGAGGAATTTAAATGGAAATCAGCGCTAGCATTACGAAAGTTTTAAACGGTACGATTTCAGCAGTGAAGTCCGTCCTTCCTTTTTCTTCGGATGTCCAGAAGCCTTCCCTCATTATGCAACCTTTTGAACAGGAATCTATCTCTGTACTTATTGGAATGACGGGTGCCGTTCGGGGTAGATTAATTATCGAAGGAACAAGTGACTGTGTAAGTAAAATAGGCGAAGTCATGTTTGGAATGCCTCTAGAAGGCGAAATGCTAGAGTCGTTCGCCGCAGAGCTTGGTAATATGCTTGCAGGTAATCTCGCAACTTCCTTAGCAAATGATGATACCTTAATGGATATAACACCACCAACCGTCCTTGTCGGTCAAACGAAAATGTATGGCTTCAATCAAGCCATCAATTTGCCTGTAGTCCTCGAAGGGGCTGGAACCCTTCATATTATTCTGATGATTGAAAGCTAGTATCAACATGAAAGAACCCCCTTACCTTCATACTTGGTAAGGGGGTTCTTTCATTCTTCTTTCTCCACGGAAGATTGATTTTGTACTTGGATGATGATGTTCTGAAATTCCTCTTTCCCACAGACAAAACATCTACATTCCTGATTCAAAATGGTCCGACAATGCATACAATATTTTTTTTCCATTCCTATCACTTTCTTTCTTAAACAGATACTAATAATATATTCAGAAAGTGAAGAGAGTTTCCTTTTTATTTTTTAAACCAACCATTTTAATTCAGTTGCCTAGGGGACAAATAAAAACTGCCTCCCCACCGAATCGGATAAGGAAGACAGTCTCATTTTTTGATCATGTGAAAATAATCAGGCTACTTTTTGTCCTTCGATACGCACTTTCTTTACTCTCCCTTTTGTCGGGATAACATTGAAAATGATATTCAAGAAGATCGCAGTTAAACTTCCAGCAACGATACCATTTTCGGTTAGAATCTGGATGCCGCCAGGAATATTTGCGAACACCTCGGGAACAACCGTCACCCCTATTCCCATACCTACTGAACAGGCAATGATCAATAAATTTTCCTGGGAGGAAAAATCCACCCTGCTCAGCATTTTAATTCCCGCTGCAATCACCATCCCGAACATGGCTACCATCGCGCCTCCTAAAACGGATGGAGGAATGATCGTTGTGAACGCACCTATTTTAGGTACGAAACCAATTAATATGAGCATGCTCGCAGCTACATAAATGACATTTCTTGTTTTGATGCCCGATAATTGAATCAGGCCCACATTTTGCGAAAAAGCCGTATATGGAAATGCATTAAACAGACCACCGATTATACTGGCCAATCCTTCCGAACGATACCCCCGCGCCAAGTCATCTTCAGAAATTTCTTTATCTGTGATTTCCCCCAAAGCATAGTAAACACCTGTTGATTCCACTAAACTTACTACAGCAACCAGGGTCATGGTTATGATGGCCGTGATATTAAACTCAGGAAAACCGAAATAGAAAAAATGTGGCATATGAAGCCATGAAGCGCCCTCTACGGCACTGAATTCTACTTTACCCATGAAGAAAGCCACAAATGTCCCAAAGAATAATCCAAGTAAAATAGCAATGGACCTGGCAAAGCCCGTTGAGAACTTATACATCAAAATGATGAATAGCAACGTTCCAAAACCAAGGGCTACATTATTCAAGGAACCAAAATCAACCGCACCTTGTCCGCCCCCCAGATTATTAATGGCCACTGGAATGAGCGTAATTCCAATGATTGTAACTACCGATCCTGTTACAACAGGCGGGAAGAACCTCGATAGCTTCCCAAAAAACTTACTGATCAAAACCACAATCAAACCTGAAACCAGAATGGCCCCATAAATGCTATTCATCCCATACTGAGTACCAATTGCAATCATCGGACTTACTGCGGTGAAAGTACAACCAAGTACTACAGGAAGGCCAATCCCAAAATATTTCATTTTTACGACTTGCAATAAAGTCGCAATACCACACATTAAAATGTCGATTGAAACTAAATAGGTCAACTGTGTCGAGTTCAATCCCATAGCACCACCAACAATAAGGGGGATAACAATGGCACCAGCATACATTGCAAGAACGTGTTGTAACCCTAACGATGCAACTTTCAATGGGGATTGATTTTCAGACATGAACGATAGCTCCTTCCCGCTCCTCAATGAATGTTATTTGGCCTACGTTCAACTCCTTGATCCTTGCTAAGGATTCAACTTGGAAACCTTGATCCCTAAGATCTTTGCCACCACTTTGGAAAGCTTTCTCTATAACGATTCCTATACCGACCACTTCAGCGCCTACCTGTTTACAAATATCCGCCAACCCCCGGGCAGCCTGTCCAACAGCTAAAAAGTCATCGATTATTAAGACTTTATCACCGGCTTTAATATACTTATCCGATACGGAAATAGTATTGGTTTCTTTTTTAGTAAAGGAATGAACCGATGCCGTCACTAGCCCCTCAGTCAATGTAAGGGATTTACGTTTACGAGCAAAAATTAATGGAACATCCAATTCCAAAGCTGCCATAAGACCTGGTCCAATCCCCGAAGATTCAATCGTAAGCACCTTTGTTATCTCTTTATGTGCAAATCGTTTTACAAATTCTTTACCGATTTCTTTCATTAGCACAGGATCCATTTGGTGGTTCAAGAATGAATCCACTTTTAAAATGTCTTTAGATAACGCTTGCCCCTCTGACAAGATTTTTTCTTTTAATAGTTGCATGAAGATTCCTCCCAATCTAAGATGATTGATTATTTTAAGTCATGTCATTGTTTCCTGGTAAATGAAAAATGCCCAAGAAACATTGCATCACATAGTAGAGTGAAGCAATATTTCTTGGGCATTCATGAAAAAGGATATATAAAGTCCCTTCAAATCGCGACAAGATCTATTACTCACTCATAGTCAGATTATTTACGGTAATCCGGTAGAAACTTGCAGGCCATATTCCTGCGATTATACGAGTGAAAAAAATTTATTTTTAATAATACAAGAATTATAACAATGCCTTCACAATTTGAAAAGAAAAACTTGATAAAAAAACGAACTTTAAATTAAAATGATAGTTTATCATTCGTGTTATTTGAAAATTCAAAAAAATATATCTTGGAGATATCCTTTCGTATGGAATATAAATGGCAAGTTCATAAACTTCACAATACTTTCACAATACACCTTCCTTTCAAACCAACACTTTCCTTAACGTTTCAATATTCCCCTATTTCCAACTTGTTTAGACAATGATTGAACAATTTGTGAAATGAGAAAAAACAGCTACTATTCACCTGGTACTTTTGTATGATTAAGTAGCTTAGTTACTCTATTTTTTTCTAATGGGAAAGGTGTGAAAAAATGTCCGAACCTACTGGCAAGAACAAAACACAAATAAAACAAGATTCTGATTTGAAAGGCACACTCGCTTCGGTTTTACTACTTGGAATTTTTCTAATAGTGATTTGGGTCAGCATTTATTTTTTATTTACGGGTCGTTTAGGTTAAGTGAGGAGGATAAATGATGCATATGCATAAGTTTGAAAAGATTTGGCTCATTTTAGGAACGGTCGCCCTACTCATTTTCTTAACAGTTCTAGGGGTAAGTGCTTTCTATTTAGGGAACCAGCCACCAAGCTGTTTAGTAACCATCGACCCTGAAAAGGTTGATACCACTGCCCCCTTCAATGATCCCGGATTACATAAAGTAGACGGAAAGGATTGGGATTATGAATTAGTATTTGTGGCTTCGGCTTTTTCGTACAGCCCAGCAAAGGTGGAGATTCCAAAGGGGGCGACTGTCAAAATCATTGCGACAACCAAGGATGTCATCCACGGATTTGAAGTAGCCGGGACAAATGTCAATATGATGCTTGAACCTGGTTATGTCAGTGAATATACCGCTACTTTCAATAAAGTGGGGGAAAACCTAATTATATGCAATGAATACTGCGGAGTTGGTCACCATATGATGAGCTCTCAAATTGAGGTGGTTTCAAAATGACAAAAGCTATTGATAACGAAAAAATTCACCCACTTGATGCGAAGCTTTCCATGGCACATTTCTATGTTGCCATCATTGCCTTGGGACTAGGGGGCTTTGCGGGACTCCTTCAAACACTTGTACGTTCAGGCAAAGTCGAATTGCCTGCAGGAATAACCTATTATCAACTACTTACTGTCCATGGCGTTTTACTCGCACTAATTCTTACGACCTTCTTCATTTTGGGGTTTCATCTTTCAGCAGTCAGTAAAACCATAGGACCTTTAACCAAATGGGCAAGATTCTCAGGCTGGGTTGGTTTTTGGACAATGACAGTTGGAACGGCAATGGCGGCTCTTATGGTGTTATTAAACGAAGCTTCCGTCCTTTATACTTTTTATGCCCCTCTTCAAGCCCATCCTATTTTCTATGGGGGATTGACACTTGTCATCGTTGGCAGTTGGTTTAGCGGTGGCTCCCTATTGGTGACATACCATAAATGGCGGAAAAATAACAAGGGAAAATCCAGCCCCTTATTAAGTTTCATGGCTGTGGTCAATACTTTATTATGGTTCGTAGCCACGTTAGGGGTCGCTATCACCGTCTTGTTCCAGCTTCTTCCTTGGTCTTTAGGATGGGTTGATTCGATTAACATTTTAGCAAGCAGGACTTTGTTCTGGTATTTTGGTCATCCACTTGTTTATTTCTGGTTGCTACCAGCCTATATGTGCTGGTATGTAGTGATTCCTAAGATCATTGGCGGTAAAATATTTTCGGATTCATTAGCGAGGATGTCTTTTATTTTATTTCTGTTGTTCTCCATTCCTGTCGGGCTTCATCATCAATTGCTTGAGCCAGGAATAGACCCTGTTTGGAAATATATACAAGTTACATTAACTTTCTTGGTCGTAATCCCTTCTTTAATGACTGCTTTTTCTTTATTCGGCACTTTTGAAAAATACGGACGTTCACAAAATGCTACAGGTTTATTCGGATGGTTCCTAAAACTCCCTTGGGGCGATGCCCGTTTTACCGTTCCTTTTATCGGGATGGTGGCTTTCGTCCCAGCTGGAGCCGGGGGACTTGTCAATGCATCGAACCAATTGAACCAGGTTGTTCATAATACCATATGGGTAACGGGACATTTTCATTTAACATTGGCCACTTCAGTAATTCTAACTTTTTTCGGCATTTCTTATTGGCTGGTTCCTCATTTGACTGGACGGATATTGACTAAAAAACTTAATAAATTAGCCATCATTCAAGGTATCTTTTGGGCAATCGGAATGTCCATCATGTCTGGGGCTATGCATATTGCCGGACTACTGGGTGCACCTCGTCGCTCATCTTTTTCTACTTATGGGGAGTCAGCACAGGCACTTGAGTGGATTCCTTATCAAATCGCCCAGGCAATCGGTGGAACCATACTATTTATTGGAATCGTTTTATATATTATTATTTTCATCCAATTGGCCTTCTTTGCTCCAAAGGGAAATGAAGAATTCCCAGTAGGTGAATCAAATGAGGATGCAACGATTTCTCTCGTTTTTGAAAACTGGAAATTATGGCTTGGAATAACCGCAGCACTTATTCTTTTCGCCTATACCATTCCATTTATTGATATCATTCAAAATGCCCCACCAGGTTCAAAGGGTTTTAAATTATGGTGATTAAAGGAAGCCTTGGCAAGTTGCCAAGGCTTCACTTTATCCATGTTATTTAACTTTATAAACCGCTTTATACTTTTCTTCTAGATACTCGATTAAATATTGCACATTCAAACCTTCCCCCGTTGTTTCTTTCAAAATCTCTAAGGGTTTTTTCAACTTACCGAATTTATGGACCTTTTCGTTAAGCCAATTCCTGATAGGTTCAATGTTACCCGCTTCCAAAAGTTCATTAAATTGTGGTAAATCCTGCAGCATCGCATGTTTAAATTGAGCGGCATACATATAGCCAAGTGCATAGGATGGAAAATACCCAAAACTTCCGTCAGACCAATGGACGTCTTGCAAAACACCCACTGCATCATCTTCAGGTATGATACCCAGATACTCCTCGTATTTTTTGTTCCATGCACTTGGTAAGTCCTTCACTTCAAGCTCACCATTAAAGAGAGCCTTTTCCAATTCATAGCGAATCATGATATGTAGTGGGTATGTTAACTCATCGGCTTCAATACGGATAAAAGAAGGCTTCGATTCATTAATTCCACGATAGAAATCTTCAAGTGCAACATCCGCGAACTGCTCGGGAGCAAACCCCTTTAAAAGCGAATATTGGTTTTTCCAGAAACTTAAGCTTCGGCCAATGAAGTTTTCAAAAAATAAAGATTGAGATTCATGGATTCCCATCGAAGTCCCACTATCGAGAAGTGTACCCGTTAACTCCTCAGCAATATTCTGCTCGTAAATAGCGTGGCCACACTCATGGATGGTGCCAAAAATTGCGCCTCTAAAATCACGTTCGTCATACCGGGTCGTAACACGAACGTCGCCTCTATTGATTCCAGTTGCAAATGGATGGACGGTTTCATCAAGCCTACCAGCCTTAAAATCGTACCCGATTTGTTTTAAAACTTCGTGGTTGAATTGCTGTTGTTTTTCCTTAGGAAATTCCTTATAAAGGAAATCTGTCCCAGGTTGATGCTTACTATCGGCAATTTGCTTGACCAAGGGAACGATGCTCGCCTGAAGCTCACCAAATACTCGATCTAGGATTTCAACGGTCATACCCGGTTCATACATATCTAACAAAGTATCGTATGGCTGGTCCTTGTATCCCCAATATTCAACAAATTTACGAGTATAGGCGACAACTCTCTCAAGGTAAGGTTCAAATATAGAAAAGTCCGCTTTTTCCCTTGCTTCTTCCCACGCACTTTCCGAACGGGATTGTAATATCACGAATTCCTTATATTCATCTGCTGGAATCTTATTATTTCTCTCAAAGGTTTTCTTACATTCCTGTACCATTTTCATCGTTACTTCACTAAGTTTTGGTTCTGCTTTCTCTGTTGTGAGCTCATCAATAAACCGCTTCATTTCGGAACTTGTGGTCATATTGAAAACTTCAGAGGAGAGCACCCCAATCACTTCAGATCGTTGCTCCACACCCTTTTTGGGAGCTCCCGTACGCAAGTCCCAGAATATGAGTGCAAGTGCCTCGTTATATGCCGATATTTTCTTGACGTATTCTTTAAATTCTCTTTCTACTTGCTCCACGCTACCTGTCAAATAAAACATCCCCTTTCACATTACACTTTACCATATTATACAAGGGAAAATCACATCAGAACGAACGAATTGAATTCAAAAAAGATCCAAGGGGATTTCCCTTGGACCTTAACATGTTTTTTTATTAAAGAGATACCGGAAGGACAGAAATGATTTTTTCTTTAACTTGATTTGATAAATAATTGTCAATCAGTATTTGTACAGTTCCAGAGTCGTTGCTGGTCCGGATTAAACGTCCAATACCCTGACGTAAACGAAGAAGCATATACGGGAGGTCAACGGCTTCAAATGGATCGGTGACCGAGTTCCTCTTAGCTTCGAATACAGGATCATGTGGCGGGAATGGGAGGGAGTGTATCACTACATTCTGCAATGAATCTCCCGGAACATCCAGGCCTTCCCATAAATGATAGGAGAACAGAACGGAATGCTCTTCATCCTGAAACTTTTTAACAAGGTCGCTAATCTCCGATTCACCTTCAAAATAGAAAGGATAATCACCCTTCTTGCAGTTCTCCTTGAACCAAAGCAACTCTTCTTTTGATTGAAACAATACGAGTGTCCGTCCTTTGTTTTCCTCGATTGTTCCCATTGTATAATTGAGCTTAGCTAACCGATCTCCTTTTTCAAAGGTCGGCATGTTCATCTTCATCACTTCTTCATAATCAAATGGAGATTCAACCGAGAAGCTATCGAACTTTTTAATCCCCAAGCTATCCGCAATATATTGGAATGATTTATTATCGGATAAGGTCGCTGATGAAAAAATGTATGGAATTTTTTTCGAGAATACTTGTTCAGATAAAATATCCTGGACAAGTCTAGGCATGATGACCAACGTTTTAGTCATTTCATTTTCTTCAAACCACGAAACGGCTTGTTCATCTTTCACGAAGAGAGAAAGTGAGTATCCCAACTGTTCTAAATACTCTTCAGTGACTTTCAAATCATAGTCGTTAATCGTATACATTTCCGATTCAAAAACAAGGCTTTCTTCTAGTTCTTCCACCTTTTCATGAAGTCTTTTAGCAAAATTGGTGATTTCTTTCGACATCGGTATTTCATATCGGTTTGAACCACTTACATGAATTGCCTTTTCGTCGAGCAAATCAAAAAACTCTTCGTTGATATCAATTAAATCTTCTATGATGTACAGCGTTTCCTCACGCACTTGATTAGCTGTTAACAACTCTAAAACTGAAGCGAGGGTTTGTTCACCCACTTTATATGTCAGTGCCTTTTGTGCAGAGAATTCGAGTAAATGACCTTCGTCGAAGATTACACAACTATGTTCTGGCAATAACGGTAGTTGTCCTTCACGCTTGCGCTTATCTTTCGTCCAAACATGTTCCATGAAGAAATCATGTGAACAAATGATTAAGTCACTTGATTTCCGGTAATGATCACGGGAAAGTGTTTGTCCACAACGCTGACGTTTATCACAGGTAAAGCAATTTTGTAACTGGTCCCAGCCTACTTTAGACCAATCTTCATCATTGAGGTATGGATATTGTTTACGATCCCCATAAGGCGTATAAGCATTCATGGAAGAATTGTTATGCACAAATTTAGGGAGTTCATCAAATAGCTGATCGATGCCCTCAGAATCCTCATGATTCACAGCATGATCCAGCTTCTTTAGGCATACATATTGATCGTGGTATTTCGCAAGCCTAACGTCCACTTCAATACCTAAGGCGCCCTTTATTTTTTGTATGTCGCCTTCTTCTTTAACGAGCTGTTCAATCAAAGTCTCATCAGCGCAGGAAATGATTGCCGGTTTATTGGTGTATCTGGCATAACAGATTGCATATAACAGATAAACCAATGTTTTACCCGTCCCTACACCAGCTTCTGCGAAACTTATATTTTTTTCCTTAAAGGCCTTTTCTAGTTGAAAAGCCATGAATATTTGTTCGTCACGTAGCTCGAATCCTTTTTCGGGAAGAATATCGTAAAAAACATCACCCATCCATTCTGAAAGCTTATCATAAAAAGAATCTTCCTTTGTTACCGAAAAAGGCAGTGTTTTTAGCATCCTGGTCTCCCCTTTTATCTATCTTAAGTATATGAATTCAGGTTTTAAAATATATCTAGGCAAAATTATATTATCCTTCAATTCCTTCACATAGTCAAGGTATTTTGTCATGGCTATTAAAAAGTTTTATGTACTATGGTGTTTATATTGCTAGGGATTGCCAAAAAACAAAAAGACAGACTCCCTAGAGAGCCTGTCTGTAAATACTATAAGGTTGAATTAAGCTTTGTTTACGTTTGATGCTTGCGGTCCGCGTTGACCTTGTTCTACATCAAATGTAACATCTTGGCCTTCTTCAAGTGTTTTGAAACCTTCTCCTTGGATAGCTGAGAAATGTACGAATACATCGTCTCCACCTTCGCGTTCGATGAATCCAAAACCTTTTTCTGCGTTAAACCATTTTACTTTACCTTGTTCCATTTTTGTTGCCTCCTAGTGTGTTTGCCACACATTATATTACTATCCTTGCTCACTGATTAATAAGGTATTCCTTAAATCTGAACAAAAATAATTCACTATCAGAATAACAGAAATGGAAGGGATAATCAAGAATAGAACCCACTTTAGATAAAATGTCCTGACTTTTCAAAATCTTATATTATATTATACCTACTTATTCGCCTCTAGGTTGTCTTGCCGGCCTTTTTCCCCAATATTGATAAAAGTCCGTCCTAATGAATCCATTGAACAGCTTCCTTTTTTTCGTAGCTGGTTTCCCATAAAACTGTTCAAAGTCCGGGTTTGAGGTAATCATGTAAATAGACCATGTATCAAGCTTTTTAAATGCCTCTCCCATCTCTTTATACATCTGCTCAACGGCTTTCTTTTCACCAAGACGTTCCCCATATGGTGGGTTCCCCACAATGACGCCATATTCCTTCCTCGTCGAGATATCCCTCACCTGCATTTGTTTGAAATCAATCAAATCTCCAAGACCTGCTTCGAAACTATTGGCTTTTGAGATTTCGACCATGCGGTGATCAATATCACATCCTGAAATATCCAAATACTGATCGTAATCAGCCAAATCCTCAGCTTCGGTTCTCGCTTCATCCCAAACCTTGCTATCCATCCAAGACCAGGTTTCGGAAATGAAGTCACGGTTAAATCCAGGAGCAATATTCTGTCCAATCAATGCCGCTTCAATAGGAATCGTCCCGGAACCACAGAATGGGTCGATGAATGGTTTATCTGGTTTCCAGTTCGTGAGCATTACCAACGCTGCCGCCAAGGTTTCTTTAAGAGGTGCTTCACCTTGCCCAGTGCGGTAGCCACGTTTATGTAATCCAGCTCCTGATGTATCTATCGTAAGTGTTACTAAATCTTTTAAAATCGATACTTCAATTTTAAATAATGGGCCTGTCTCTTCAAACCAGGAAACTTGCTTATACTTACTTTTCAATCGATCGACAATCGCTTTTTTCACGATGGCCTGACAATCAGGAACACTATACAACTGGGATTTAACTGATTTACCGCTGACTGGAAACTCAACATCTACAGATAGGTAATCTTCCCAATTCAAGGCTTTGGTTTTTTCAAACAGCTCATCAAAGGAATACGCCTTGAATTCAGCGACCTTAATTTTCACACGATCGGCACTACGTAACCATAAATTAGAGCGGGCTATGGCCATTTGGTCCCCTTTGTACATAATTTTTCCGTTTTCAACTTCACAGTCGTAACCCAAGTCACGGACTTCCTTTGCAACAATAGATTCCAATCCCATTGCTGATGTTGCAATAATATCGAATTGTTTCATTCGTCATGCACCTTCTTTCCTATAATCAAAATCGGTTTCCACATTTCCAAAAAGTCATGCAATTCAGTAACGGGTAACGGTTTTGACAAGTAAAACCCTTGAATGATATCACACTTTTGCGTTTTCAAAAAGTCTACTTGCTTTTTAAGTTCCACGCCTTCTGCTATGATTTCCAGATTAAGCGTCTTAGCCATAGTAATAATCGCTATCACTATTGCCGAGTCATCTTTGTCATTATCTACGTTTTTAATAAAACTTTGATCGATTTTAAGAGTATCAATAGGGAATTTTCGCAAGTAACTCAATGATGAATAACCAGTCCCAAAATCATCAATGGACAATTTAAATCCTTGTTGCTTGAGTGCGACTAATTTTTTTATCGAATTCTGGGCATTAGGCATGATTATGCTTTCGGTCAATTCCAACTCCACACGATGGGGATTGATGTTAGTGTCTTGTATGAGGCCAATGACTTCTTTCGCAAAGTTTTCCTGGGTGAAATGCAATCCTGATATATTGATACTTACCTTTAAATCAGGATACCTAGAAATATGGAATTTTCTAATTTCCTCACATGCCTGTTTAATGACCCAATGGCTGATTGGGATGATCAGTCCCGTTTCTTCCGCAATAGGAATGAACTCAGCAGGAGAAACCTGTCCTAATTCAGGAACACTCCAACGCAGGAGTGCTTCCACACCCACCACTTTCCCTGTTTCAAGATGGACCTGCGGATGATAGTGAACCTGAAGCTCGTTGTTTTCGATTGCTGTATGTAGCCTATTTTCTATTGTTCTTCTCCGGGTATCATTCCCCGTTTGTAAATCTTCATGATATAATTCAAAGCTATTAACCCCATTGGCCTTCGCTTTTTGTAACGATTTTTCAGCATTTATTAATAATGTTTCAACCTGTGAGCCATCAAAGGGATATAAACTAATTCCTACACTAACTGATGTATATACCTCTTCGTCATATAAATAAAAAGGCTGTTTGAGTGTTGAAATGACATCCTCAGAGACGTGGACAGCTTCTTTTACATGCTTTAAATGGGGCAAGACAATGATAA
This sequence comes from Peribacillus sp. NPDC097197, assembly GCF_050278025.1. Taxonomy (NCBI): domain Bacteria; kingdom Bacillati; phylum Bacillota; class Bacilli; order Caryophanales; family Bacillaceae; genus Peribacillus; species Peribacillus sp. NPDC097197. The sequence goes on from NZ_JBNNST010000002.1 coordinate 300,333, forward strand.
ACTCGTCGCCGCCAATTCGTGCAATCACATTTTCGTTTTTCAACATTCTCTTTATTCTTGCTGCAACTTTTTTCAGCAATAAATCCCCATATCCATGACCTAGTGTTTCATTAATCGCTTTAAATCGTGCAAGGTCTAAGTGTAACACAGCGAGTGTTTGATTGTATTTTTCAGACATTTCGATTAAGCGGCACAGCTCTTCATTCAATAAAGAACGGTTAGCCATTCCTGTCAAAGCATCATACCGAATCAGTTTTTGCAGTTGATTTTCCTGATGCTTCCTATCGGTGATATCAGAAAACAACGCAACATAGTGTGTGACTTCTCCAGATTCATTCGTAATGGCAAGAATCGTTAACCACTCAAGGAAAACCTCACCATTTTTTCGTCTATTCCAGATTTCTCCGCTCCATCTTCCACATTCCCCTATCTCTTTCCACATGGCATCATAAAAATCTTTTTTATGATATCCGGATTGAAGAATATTTGGCTTTTTTCCAACTGCCTCTTCTTCTGTATATCCTGTCACGATTTGAAAGGCTGGGTTCACGGATAGAATGACACCATGCTTGTCCGTATATAAGACACTCTCTTCAATATTCATGAAAATTTTTTCAGCAAGGATCCTTTCTGTTTCTTCCCTTACCCGAAAATCATGATGATCAAAAATAACAGAGTAAAACATTTGTCCCTTTAATGAGATTCCACTAATTTTCATTTTACTTTTAAATCGCTCTCCATTTTTACGGATCATAATTGGAGAGCCAGTATAGGATTGACTACTTCGTAATTCCTTACTCATCATTTCAACCTCATGCTCACTGGCAAATAAAGAAGGAAATAAATGGCCACATTGTTTAAAATCAGAGTATCCGATAATTTTCTCCGCCGCCTTATTCCATTGGATAATTAATCCTTCTTCAGTATAGACCAAAGCCCCCTCCTGCATTTGCTGCAGCATGGTATCAGCCAATGAAAACACTTCCGGAAAACCAACCTGCATATCCCTCATGTTGAAAACCTCCGATAGTACACTAGTTTATACTTCCATGATAAAGTATTTTACACACGTAGTGTTAAGAAGGGGAAATCCGACATTGTTTTGACATATTTAGATTAGATAAAATTTCATAAACAAAACAAAAACTCTCCTTTCACAAGGAGAGTTGTTCTTTAATTGTTATATGGTAACGTTCTGTAAGCCATGTTTTGTTCCTCAGTACTGCAAGCGACTTGCGTCTCGTACTTCGGCGGTAATCATCTATCTACAGAAGCAATGCTTCTGTCCTTCTCCTCGTTCAATTCCAAGGAAGAAAGCGCCCCTACCATTAATTTGGGTTTCTCGCTCGTGGGGTTTACCTCGTTCCACCCTTTGCATTTCTGCAAAGGCTCCGTCACTGTGGCACTTTTATAGGTATTCATGCCATATCCAAAAGGACTTAGGCATTTTCCCGGCCGTCAACAGTCAAAGACTGCTGCCCAAGCTTATTTTTTCGCCAGGCACGAACACTACGGGCATCTCAGCCCGTGCGAGCATGGACTTTCCTCAACTGCATAAATGCAGCAGCAATTACCCAAACGTTAACATAACATTAATGATTATAACCCATAAACAAATAAAACACAATACAATTTCAAAAAAGAAATAAAACCAAGCAATTAATCGAACAGTTTATTTCCAAAGACATGCTTTTCTAAGTTGGATAACCGTTTTAAAATATCAAAGTTTGTAGTACCAGGAGTTGCTCCTGGAGCAGGTTGACTCGGACGTTTCGGATTCTCTTCGGTTTGTTTTTTCAATTTAAGATTTTCTTGTTTAAGATCTTCAATTTCCTGATGAAACACTTCATAATCCTTGATGATAAGATCTAGAAACTGGTCTACATCTTCAGGTTTATAACCTCGCATAGCCGTTTTAAAATCTTTTTCAAGAATATCTTTAGCCGTTAATTTTATCTTATCGGATAGCATAAGACTTCACCTCAATACTTTCGCCAATACAATCGACTTTTTATTATTTTTTCAAATCTGCTTGGATTTGTCAAACAAACACATTTTTATTTAAAATAAGGACAAATTTTTTACGACTTGCAGGACTACCTTTTGTTTCTAATTTTCATCATAATATGATTATGCTCTGGAAACAACATTTAGTCCATGATTTATTGCTTTATGGTTTAATCGTTAGCCCAGTTATCCTCTTCCGCTACTTGCTGCAAATCGTCAAAGCTAATCTGGTAAATGGGATAGGCTAGGGATTCCGCTTTTTTCATGGCTTCATAATATGGATATTTTGCAGATCCTTCCTTTTCAGGATCGAAAACAATCAACATGGCATCACTTTTCTTGACCATGTAACGATTTTTAACTTTCAACTGCTGTGGTCCTTCATAAGGCTTCTTGAAAATTGATTCGACAAAGTCGGCACGTGTCAAAATGGAACGGTAGAAATCCTGATTCGTCTCATTCCATGACTCTTCCTGATTCAAAAAAGGAGTAAGCACACCCAATTTTAAGGAAGGGTACTCCTCTTTCACCTCGAATACCACCTCAGCCCCCCATAGCTCCGATCCTAACTGGCCGGAAATGATCACCCATTCAAGTCCATCCTCGACTAAGGGAATGAGCCGTTGCCTAATCGCTTTTTTTATGTATTGTACGCCTTCATGATCATTTTTAAATATCCCTAATTCGAATGCTTTATAACCAGTTAGATACAAAACCTTCATCTAAAGACCACTCCCCCTTTCAGACATTATGTAAGAAAAATAAGGGCTTATTAGGCCCTTAATTTTTTCAGTATCCAAATTGCCTAGGTGGGCAGCAAGGATTGACTGGTGGCATACCACAAATCAAGTTTTGAGTGTAACACTCGTTCACTACAGATTGAGTATGCGGGAAATAGTGTTTATATGTGTTGCAATGTTTATTAACCGTTGTTGTATGAGATGGGTGAATAACAGGAATCACTGTATTAGATACATTTGTGTTTACGTATTGCTGAGTAGGAGATACTTGTGCCGGTGCCGTTTGCGTAGGAAGAGCCTGGGTTTGACCATGTACTGGAGAAACAGCAGTCGGATAGTGTTGCGCTCCCATCACATTGGATTGTGCCCCCATTACATTGGATTTTGCTCCCATCACATTGGATTGTGCCCCCATTACATTGGAGTGTGCTCCCATTACATTGGATTGTGCCCCCATTACATTGGAGTGTGCTCCCATTACATTTGAGTGTGCTCCCATTACATTTGAGTGATATCCCCCACAATTACGAAAATACATATATAATTCGTCCCCTTTCATCAAGATAAGTTTTGCCTTACCATTACAGACTATGAAAAAAAGGGTAGACGTGTACTGATGAAATAACCTATTTATATCAATTAATCCAATAATCAAGGAAAATTCAAACTACCTTTCATCTTATGTGGGCAGCTTTACCTCGTGCTTTTTATAAAAAAGAATAAAAACTATCTTTTAATGATGTAAATAAAACAATCGTCAAACATAGGACAACAAAAAATAGAAATAATGTGGTTTTATACATTTCTTCGCTCCGCTTTCACTATTAAATTTATTGAACGGATGGATGTTTCTACATTCATCCTCGACGACTATCATTTTACACATTATGACTTGAGGCTACAATACTTGTTTACTACATTTTTATCACAAGAAGAATTTGGCAATTGGTAGTTACTTATTAATCATTAGAGCTTTTAATGTAGGAGTCTATTTTTCCTTTCAAGCCGCAACATCCTTTTTTCTAATTCCAAAAGTTTTTTCTCCAAGTTCAGCCTATTCCCATTGCCCATTTCCAGCATTTCTTGATATGCCTTCTTGGTACAAGTAAGGGCAGCAGCGGGATTCTTGGATTGGTGCTCCAAAATTTTTGCGCATTCTATCTGAGCCTGAATCCTCATCCGAGGTATCCCATTTAACGCTACTTCCTTCCAGATTGTAAGTGCCTCGTCATATTTCCCTTGTTTCTTTTTCTGAAAAGCTATTGCATGACCTGCCGAGATCCGGTCTTCCTCATTTCCGACTTCCCTTATTTTTTCATACGCCTCCACAGAGTCTTCCTTTTTCCCTAAGTAGGCGAACCAACGGGCAATCTCCAATGATTCTTCCGTATATCCGTCCATTTGTAGGATTTTTCGGGACAAGTGAATATACAAGGTGATTAGCGATAAAATATCCAATTCATTATGTTTCATGATTCCAAAAAGAATGTCCGGATTCTTCCGTTCAACAAAATCGAAATAAATCATTGGTGCCAAGTACCCTGGGATATCATCTTCGCGTTCAAACCCTAAAATGTCCGTTTCCACTGCAGATAATTTCACTCGTTCTAATTTATCTTTCCAGAGCCGTCTTGAAGCATGATATAAATCAAAGTGACCGAATTCCGGAAGCTTCGGGACATGTTCCTTTATCAAGGTATGCCTTGATTTTAACTGTGGCCAGTCAAATGCCTTTCCATTATACGTAACAAGTGTTTCATAATTGATGTTCTCAAGAAAGCTTTGGTAAAGCGGGACCTCGCTACCAGGCTGGGGCAGGATATGCTGTTTGACGACGACTTCATCCCCTTCAAAATAAGCGTAACCCAGTAAAAAGATGGTGTTGCCTGCCCCACCACCTAGTCCTGTCGTTTCCGTATCAAAGAAAAAGAGATCTTCGCCCTTAATCCCTTTAGCAGACAAGGGGTGCTCTACAGAAGATTGATTCCATGCCTTTACTATCCCCTTCAACTCCAGGAACGAATACAAACCATGTTTATGTTCCAAGGGATAACGAACTTCACGGACGAAGCAATAATCTCCATCAAAATGGTAGGCACTCGTGTCATTTCCAAGCCACTTTTCAAGAAATGGAATGTCAGTTTTCACCATGTCGTCGCATTCCTTTATCAGTGGTTGTCTATCTTGTGTTTCATGGTTCATATGGGGCTTCATGCGATTCAGTTTATTTTTCAATGACAAAAAGCTACACCTCTATTCATGTAATCCGGCCATTGAATGGTTTTACCGAAAATACAGGTTCAACATCCGGAGAGCTTTAAAATTAACTCGTTCTTTCTTTCAACTAAAATTGGTCTAGCAACTCCACACTTCTCTTTTTGGCACGTACCCCTTCTATTTCAGTCCCTATACATGAAGGGCACCCATCTTTGCATGGGCATTTTCTTATAAGATTCTTCGCTGCCTCTTTCACCTGGTCAAAACGCTTATAAACATCTTCAGCTAGCCCTATTCCACCTGGATAATGATCGTACATAAATATAGTGGGTAGCTGGGTATGTGCCGCTTTTATTTGGGCAACAACATGGATATCATTCCTATCGCACATAACAAGAATGGGAACTACGTGTCCCAAAACATTAGCAACCCCTTGTAGGAGCTGCTCCAGTGTTTTTTCGCCAAGTGTGGAATCAACTTCTTTTATTTCCAACCAAGTTGCGCTAGTATGCAGTTCTTCCTCTGGTAAGTAAATGGGACCTGACCCTATGTTTTCAAATGTCGTTAGTTTTATCTTTTTAAAGATGCTTGGTAAGATATTGATGCTAACATCGCCATAATTGATTGACGATTCCCTCGTATTGACCGTTTTATCTATTTCCAGTACTTTTAGCTGTACGGCTAAGTTTGCATCTGTGTAATATTCCACGTCCACTTCCCGCACATATGCCTTTTTATGTTCCCAATCTAGTTTTTCAACTTGATATTGGACTCCTTCATGTAAATAAATTGCCTCATCATGTAGGAGTGTCATAGCGCTAAACCTATCCATTTCCCCGATTATTTTTACATTTGCCGTTTCTGATTGATCGACTATAACGACATTTTCTTGGGACGCAGACCGTAAACTGATATTTCCAGCCGGGAAAGATTGATTGGCCCAGTAGAATGTATCACCATTTTGGTGAATAACCCTTTCTTCCACTAGATACTCCAAAATTTCTTTCACATCCAAGGGACCAAATTCTTCATTTTCCTTAAAAGGGAGTTCGTAAGCGGCACACTTTAAATGGTCAACCAGAATAATTAAGTTTTCCGGATTAATCCGGGCCGATTCAGGAGAACGGTCAAAAAAGTATTCTGGATTTTGTACAATGTACTGATCTATGGGGGTAGAACTTGCCACCATCAGTATCAAAGCTTCCCCATGCCTTCTCCCTGCTCTCCCAGCCTGTTGCCATGTACTCGCCACACTTCCCGGGTATCCTGTCATGACACATACCTGTAACTGCCCTATATCCACTCCCAATTCTAAAGCGTTCGTACTGACAACACCTAGAATATCGCCTTCCCTTAAGCCCCGTTCTATTTCCCTTCTTTGTTTTGGGAGATATCCTCCGCGATAGCCCCTAATGGATTTCGACCCGATTTGACCTTTCACGAGGTCCTGCAAATGACTTAATATGATTTCCACTCTAACTCGGCTACGAGCAAAAACGATGGTCTGGATTTTATTCTTCAAGAATTCCTTTGCTAGGTTGTTAACCTCTACAGTTGCACTTTTCCTGATGTTCAAGGGCTTATTAACAATTGGCGGATTATAAAAAACGAAGTGTTTTCTACCGCTAGGCGCTCCGTTATCATCTATTAAGCGCATGGGATTACCAGTTAGCTGCTCCGCCAATTCCTTCGGGTTGGCGATTGTAGCGGATGTACATATAAAGATCGGATTACTTCCATAAAATTCACAGATTCGTTTCAACCTTCTAATGACATTGGCAACATGGCTTCCAAACACGCCCCTATATGTATGGAGTTCATCAATGACGACATACTTGAGATTTTCAAAGAGACTCACCCACTTTGTATGATGCGGTAAAATGGCCGAATGCAACATATCCGGGTTTGTAATCACGATATGACCAGCCTTTCTCACCACCTGGCGAATGGCAGGCGAAGTATCCCCATCGTAGGTGTAGCTTTTGATGTCTATCCCCATTTCACTGATTATCTCGTTCAGTTCGCTTTTCTGATCTTGGGCTAGAGCTTTAGTCGGGAAAATATACAACGCACGGTTTTCCCCATTTTCTGCAATGGATTGTAACACTGGAAGGTTATAACATAGTGTTTTTCCCGAAGCCGTAGGGGTTACGGCTACAATATTTTCTCCTTTCCTCAATGTTTCATATGCTGTGTATTGATGGCTATACAGGTCACCAATCCCTCTTTTTTGCAAAGCATTTTTAATTCTATCGTCAACGCTGGAAGGCAACGGTCTCGTCTTCGCTTCCCGCGGTTCAATTTCATGCCAATTAATGATATTTTCATTTTCCCTTAATTCTTTTATTAATTCCGAAAGTGATTTCTTTCCAATCATACTAGTCACCTCTTTGTACATAATAGTTTACCGAATAAACGTTTGGTTGACCAGTTGGGATATACTGCCAAACAAAAAAAGACCAAAAACTGCTTAGGTCCATAGTTAGCGTAATTTTAGCTTTCACCAATTGATAAAATTTTCACCTTCTACTATTTGACTTCTTCAATGAAATGTTCAATTTCACTCGCAAGCCTTTCAGGGTCTTCAAGCATTCCCATATGGCCGCATCCTTCTAGGACTACCTCTTTTATATTCTTACCCTTTATGGAAAAGGTCTTTTCCGGGGCGATGACTTTATCCTTTTCACCTGCGACCAAAAGGACTGGTAGCTTGGTATCCTGTAAGACGTAATTTTTATCTTTTCTATTTCTCATAGCATGTAACGATCCAATTGCCGCTGTTTCCCTCGTTTGATATCCAATCCTCTTAACCTGCTCGATTTGAGGGTCATTGGAATCCGCAAATAACTTAGGGATGAGTCCATCAATGAAAGGCGGCATACCATCAGCCTCAATTTTTTCAACTGCCTTCATGCGCCCTTCCTTCCCTCCCTCATCATCCGGAAAAGCAGTAGAATGAATAAGTGAGAATCCGTTCAATTTTTCCGGGAACTTCTCAGCAAAGGCCAAAGTTATATAGCCTCCTAGAGAATGCCCGAATAAATATACCTGCTCGATATCCTGGTCTTCTAAAAAGAGTGCAATATCCTCAGCCATATCTTCAATAGAAAAAGATGTTACATTCGATTCGCTTGCTCCATGGCCACGCAGGTCGACCGCAATGACTCTATACTTTTTCTGCAAGTTTGGAATTAGCTTCTGCCAATATTCATGGCTCCCGCAAAATCCATGAATAAACAATAGTGTATCTTTTCCTTCGCCTCGATCTATGTATGATAAATTACTGCTTCCAGTCATCTTCAATCCCCCATCCCCAAGATTATGTTTAATATTGTTATTCCCCGTGGGTCTATATCTAAACCACTTATGTCCATTCACACATCTTTAGCCTCTACATAGCCTATAGGCAAAGGAGTTTTTTAGATAGGAGGACCGTGATGACCCCTTTTGAAAAGAATGATCAACCCCAAGAAAGAAAAGAACCTTTTACCCACTTCATTAACAAAATGGATCGTTTGTTCTCTGAAAGGCCCGCCAGAGGCATGCTACAGTCCCTGGACGGATTCTTTGGCTCAGCTAAAGAACAAACTTTCCCCATCTACCTTGATGAAACAAATTCGGAATATATCCTTACCGCAAGCTTGCCCGGTATTCCCAGGAGCCAAATTTCCATCGATTTATTGCCACAATCCGTGACCATCTCCACGAAGTCCAAAGTAGGGGAAAAGTTTCGCCAACCCCCAGGCTTCATTCAAAATACGCAATCATCTAGTCAGTTAACAAAAACCATTTCCTTTTTAAAACCAATCGATGAACAAAATGTAAGGGCTAGGCATCGCGATGGCATCCTAACGCTTAATCTGCCTAAAGTGAAAGGGAATCGAATTGAGATCAACGATTGAATTAGGGCAAACTTAAGTAGACGTAAAAAGTGGCTGGGTCACTTTTTACGTCTACTTTTTTATTTTACCCATCTAAACTTTGAAGAACCCCCCTACTCCCTTGACCATCGAAGAAACTTGAGAGACCGTATTCATCATTTGTCCAGCTGTATTCATCATTTTTGTAATGTCCATCGATCCGTCCTGTGTTTTAAATTGGTTCATGACAGACTTAATTCCCGAAGGCTGCTGCTTTTGCATGAATTGTTGTTTTGGATATGGGTTATAAACTTGTTGTTGCATTTGCGGAGGTCGTTTCGTCGGCTGTAGCGGGTTATCAAAAGGGTTGAAGCCTTGAGTTTGTTTTGGCATGTATTGATTGACAGGCATTTGTTGATTGGGGTACATAGTCTGAATAGGTGGCATTGGTGACATGGGTGGCATTGTCTGATTCGGTGGCATCGGCTGCATTACACTACTGCCCGGGGCCGCCCCTGTATTCATGGCCTGTTGTGGCACCGGTTGGTAGGATGGAAAGGCAGGTTGCTGGTATGGGTCTTGATAGGGTGGCACCAAGCCTCCATTATACTGGGGAGAGTAATGGTGCATATTCGGGTCCTGAATGGGTGACTGCTGAGGGTATTGCATTGGTTGCTGATATCCCCCCCAGTATTCAGGCATGGATTGCGGGTACTGCTCTTGATTAGGGAAGACAGGATTATAATCCGATCTCATCATGTTCTATGCGTCTCCTCTTTTTTCCTGACATGGTTCCATTATTATATGAAAAAAGAGGATTTTAGTGTTTGGAAGATCATGATAGTAATCTGTCCACTTCTGATTTCACATTGTGAAGGATATACTCAATGGATTGAACATGGCTTTTAAACCGTTTATAGCTGGTCTTCGGAAAGAATGCCTGAACCGCGACATCCGAAAGATTATTGGCCGTTTGTTCGATTTGCTCAGGAAATAGATGTTTGAATGGCGTTTCTTTCATCCACTCTTTTATACCATGCTCCCATTCCGCACAATTTGCTTGGACTTGATCGGCAAACGGCTTGACCTCCGTAAAGAAGTCTTTTTCTATTCCTTCCTTTCGAACACTTTCATAAATTTCATTCGCTTGACTTACGTAATGTATTAATTGTTCGGTTAATTTTTGAAGTTTCTCTTTTTGCACGATGAATTCCTCCGTAGCATGTTTCCAACAGTATAATCGAATTGATGAAAAAATGAAATTCTAGCGACTCATACTTATACACTTAAACTTCTGCTAAAATTTTGGGTACCATCATTGATTTTATTGATTTAACGGGATAAGGTCGGCTTATTTCTTCTGTCTCAACCAAGAAATCCCCGGCTTTCTCCATCGCTTCCTGTGCGTCATCCACTAAATTGTGCTGCTCCGCCCATAGCTTACAACGAGCCGTATTCATGGTCTCACCATAAGCATTTTCCAATTGATCCAGACTGGTACTGATTTCAGCTATCATACTTAAAATTTCTTCTGTTGCTACACTTTTATTGATCATGCTGACCCCTCCCATTCTATACCTGTTACTATTCTTTTTTTAAATAAAAAGCCCTTCTAGGTTGACAAAACTAGAAGGGAATCGGCAAAGAAAGTGTAATTTTCTTAATTTATAGGGGCCTTCGACAATATGGAGCGAATGAAGCTGGCCATTTTAAACAAGAATACAAGCAGGAGGTGATTTATTTGCAGTCGAATGAAAGCAGACAGCAAAAAAACGAAAAACGACAAAAGCCGCCGGCAGAAAAGGCAGGAAAAGGTAATCCAAAACTTAGTGGTGAAAACAAACCCTCTACCTAAACGAATAGGGGTATGACCACACATCAGGGAAGGCGGAAACATCGCCTTCCCTACTTCTTTTTCAAGACCAGCTTTTTGAGCAAGATGACCGTATGCAATTGTTTTTGTTTACGATCGAACCAATCGGTCAAAAGAGGATTTTCTTTCCACTGCGGTTCGAAAAACCATTCTTTTTTTAATCTTTTCTTTATACACCATTTCTCCGGGAGAATGGGATGATGATCGATGATTGGATAAACCATACGCAGCATCGGCGTTTCATGTAGCCTGGGTATCTTTCTGTACTGTTCATAATCAAACCTCGATCCGGTCGGCTCCGTTCGACTGGCGAATTCCAAAAATAATGGAAAAAGCTCTTTCCTAAAAAGAAGATCAGCCAATCTTTTCCCCAATTCGATTCTTTCATCTAGATTCCGAAAATGAGAAACGGATGCGCCATATAACACCCCTTTACATGTGGGAAATAATACGGTGCTAAAATGCATACAATCCTGTAGAAAAAATAAGATGGAATGAAATACGAGAGATCGCTTTTTTATGATGGGTTCAATGATATTCTGTTCATTTATAATAAGGGCGGTGATTAATCTTTCCTGATTTCCATCCTCCCAAAAAGAGTACCACTCATTTATGATGAAATCAGTAATAAAAAAATATGGACATAAGTGAAACAAAGGGCGCTTAAATTTCGTCGAATAATGATAGATGAGTAACTGCGGATAGGCATCCTCAAAAATCCGCCAATTCGCTTCTTCGTAAGCAAGGAATAACTGACGTTTATATTTAGAACCTAATAATTGCGAATACCAGACCCCTTTAAGATCACACATATTCCAACCTGCATTACGGGAAACCATCCCTGCTAGAAAGGACCATTTTATTTCAGGATGAAGTAGGAAGAATTTTTCATAAGCTTGGGTTCTGGATATATTATCTTTGTTCCATTTAGCAGTTTGACCTTTTATAATAGATAACAATTGCTTTTCCATGCTTGTAATCTGATACATAAGAACCACCATTTCCAGGAATTATGACATTTTTCAATTGTTAAATCCTATCGTTCTAAGAAACAATTCTTTTTATTCACATTTTGGATTCTTTTTTTGCTAATATAGATAGGTGAAAAAAAAGGAGGGGTAAAAGTGGCATTCAATTATCCCAACGGACGGAAGTTCGTACCGCAGCCCATGAAAGAAAGGAAAAGTCCACTAAAGAAGTTCAGTTACAGTAATCGTGGAAAAACATTAGAGGATGATTTGAATGAAACCAATCAGTATTATTTAGCGCACGGGATTGCTGTCATACATAAAAAGCCGACACCCGTACAAATTGTGGATGTCCACTATCCCAAAAGAAGTGCTGCCGTTATTAAAGAAGCTTACTTCAAGCAAGCATCGACCACGGATTACAATGGGGTCTATAAAGGTAGATATATTGATTTTGAGGCCAAGGAAACAAAAAATAGGAACTCTTTCCCTCTCAAGAATTTTCACGAACACCAAGTTGAACATATGAAGCAAATCGTTCAGCATGATGGAATTGCATTTGTTATTATCCGCTTTTCTGCGACGGATAGTATATACTTAATGAGCTCCGAACAACTGGTGTTGTATTGGAATCGGATGAAAGACGGTGGACGCAAATCCATTACCCTTGAAGAGGTCAAGACCAGTTCAAAGAAGATTGCGCTTGGCTTTCAACCGAGAATTGACTATATTAAAGTAGTAGATTTACTTATCGCAGAAAATTTTTAGTTTTTTTCTAGAAAGGCAGGTTAGCTGTAATGGCTGAAAAATATAATACAAGAGAAGAACGTAGAAAGCAGGGTCAGGCACAGAAGAAGGCACCAAAAAAAGGGCCGAAAAAACCCACGAACATGCTTAAGCGAGTTTTTCTCATTCTCGTCACAATTGGAATTATTTGTTTAGTTGCTGGAGGAGCTACATTAGCTTACTTTATCAGTGATGCTCCCAAGCTCGACGAAAGCCTTTTAAAAGACCCCGTTACCTCGAAGATCCTTGATGAAGAAGGTAAATTACTTGGAGAGGTCGGCACTGAGAATCGTGACTTTGTCAATTATGAAGATATACCTGAACTAGTCGAAGACGCATTCCTGGCAACAGAAGATTCCCGTTTTTATTCCCACCATGGGGTTGACTTCCTTCGTTTAGGCAGCGCAGTCCTCGCCAATGTCAAAAATGGCTTTGGTTCAGAAGGTGCTAGTACTTTAACCCAACAGGTTATCAAACGCTCTTATTTAACACCTGATAAAACGATTAAAAGGAAAGTCCAAGAAATGTGGCTGGCCATACAGCTAGAAAGAAAATATACAAAACAAGAAATACTGGAAATGTATGTGAACAAAATTTTCTTTGCCAATCGTGCAAACGGAATTCTGACGGCTTCGCAAACATATTACGGGAAAGACTTGGATAAATTGGACCTTAACGAAGTGGCCATGCTTGTCGGGTTACCGCAAAGCCCAAGTCGCTATGATCCATATAAATATCCAGAACGGGCAAAAGAACGTCGCGATATTGTACTTCATCTCATGAATAAACATGGATATATTAGCGAACAGGAAATGAAAAAGGCACAAAACGTTAAAATAACAGCCGGACTTCAAGAAGTCGATAAAAACCAAATCGATACGACTGCTTATGATGCCTTCATAGATTTGGTAATAGAAGAAGTCGGAAATATGGGTGACTATAATGTGTTTACAGATGGTCTGGAAATCCAAACGACCATTGATAAAGACGCCCAAGAATACGTTTATAAAATGTTGAATAGTAATGATATCGTTAGTTATCCAAGTGAAGATCTACAAGCCGGTGTTACTTTGCTTGATACGCAAACAGGCGAAATTAAAGCCGTTGGCGGTGGCAGGAACACGAACGTCAAACGCGGGTGGAACTATGCAACAGATGCTAAGCGTTCACCAGGGTCGACAATCAAACCTATCTTAGATTATGGTCCAGCTGTCGAATATTTAAACTGGTCAACCTATCAACCTATTAAAGATGAGGAGTATACCTACTTTGATGGAACTCCCCTCAAAAATGCATCAGGCACTCATTATGGAACGGTTCCTATTCGAGAAGCTCTCGCGAGATCATTGAACATACCGGCCTTGAAAGCGTTCCAAGAAGTCGGGAAAGAACGTGCACGTGATTTTGCAATTGACCTTGGCGTTCCTTTTGATAAAGATAAGGAAATCAACGAATCTGCTTCAATTGGCGGTGGCACAGATGTTTCCACTCTAGAACTTGCCGGTGCATATGGGGCCTTTGGTAATGGTGGGATTTATAACGAACCACATACCGTCAAGAAAATTGTATTACGTGATAAAACAACCATCAAGAACAAAACAGAAACAAAACCTGTCATGAAAGATTCCACGGCTTTCATCGTCACGGATATGCTGAAAAGCGTCATGACAGAAAGTTACGGAACAGGGAGATTGGCCAACATACCTGGGCTTCCAGTCGCTGGTAAGACTGGATCCACTAACTTCACTCCCGAGCAACGTGCAGCAAACAACATACCTGCTTCAGGGGTAAAGGACAGCTGGATGGCTGGTTACACGACTAACTATACCGTTGCCATATGGGCGGGTTATGATAATAATGCAGGTAAAAAGATGGAATACCTAGGCGATTCATCTCAAAGAATACCAAAATACATCTTTAAGAATTTGATGGAACACATGGCCCAATCAAAAACAACGAAAGACTTTGAACAGCCGAGCAGTGTTGCAAAAGTTGGTGTCATTAAAGGGTCGAATCCTGTAGTGAAAGCCAATCAATACACTCCAAGTGATAGAATCAGTTATGAATACTATGTTAAAGGCCACGAGCCAACACAAGTTACCACAGAATATGAGAAAATAGATACACCTAGTGTCAGTGCGTCTTATAATCAGGAAAGCAACGAAATACAGCTTTCATGGTCTCATAGTGATGGAGATCCACAATTTGAAGTCCAAATGTCTGTTGACGGCGGCTCAAAAAGTGTTCTGAAAAAATCGAAGGATACTAGTTTAACCATTCCAAACCCTACACCGGGAAGTAAATATACTTTTTCTGTCGTAGCCATCGTTGATAATCAACGAAGCGACCCTGCTGGTGCTACAGTACAGATTCCTAGTGCTATTGAAGAAGAGCCTGAGGAAGAGGAAGATATTGAAGAGCCAGCCGAGGATGAGGATCTGGAACAAGATACTCCTACTGAAGACGAGGGTAATGAAGACGAAGATAAAGATAAAAACCCAGACCAGGGCAACACGGATAACAACGGGAACAATGGAAACGGTAATGGTAATGGCAATGATGATGCCACCAAAGACGATGAGGATGTCGAAGATGAGGATCCAGGAAAAGTTGATGAGGATAAACCCGCGGATACTCCTGAGCCCGCTCCCGCTCCTGACCCAGAAAAAGACAAAAATAAAAACAAAGATAAAGAAAATGGCAATTAAAAAAAGGTCTAAGCTTAACCGCTTAGACCTTTTTTCGCTTTTCTTAGCTTGTTTCTTACAAAGAGCTTTTCCAATTCGATGAATAATTCGCTAAGCTGTCTGAATGAATGGTAAAACGCCGGTCTTTCCATGATGAAAGATAATCTTTCAACCAAGTTTATCGGTTTAACCGGACAGGCTTCCATCTGTTTCTTCCATGCATTTAGCTTCACGGGTATTTCATTCATCCAATAGACTGCCGAAAAGAATAATCCAATTCCTTCTTTCATAGGCTCTAAAGCCAGTCCCGCTTTTCTATTCGAAAAAAACAATTCGCAATCCTTTTTAATGAGCCTCCATTTTTCAAACAGTTCAGGTATATGCATTTCCCCACTCTTCCAAGGTGAATAAACTTCTTCCCCCCTGTAAAAAAGCAGCTCATATGAAAACACTTCAACTTCACTGGGATTTCTCCACTCTTGATAGTCTTCCTTTTTTAAAGCTTTTATTTCTTTAGGGAAGAAGAATGGATCGTCTAATTCGACCGGCACATTTATTGAATTTAAATCGTTCATTTGGCTTCTATCCTTTTTAGCCGCTTTTTCCCTTCACGACACAAATCAAGAAGCGGACAGGTTTCACATTTTGGAGACTGGGCTTTACAATGATAGCGACCAAAGAAAATGAGTCTATGATGTGTAACGGACCATTCATCCATTGGCACTTTGGTCATTAAGGTTTTTTCCACCTCAAGGACATTGTCTTTCCAGCGGCATATACCCAGCCGTTTGGACACACGCTCTACATGGGTATCCACCGCTATCGCCGGCACGCCAAAAGCCACTGAGACGACCACATTGGCCGTTTTCCGACCGACACCCGGTAACTTGGTAAGCTCATCACGGTCCCTAGGAACTCTTCTATCATATTCGTCTATCAGCATTCTAGACAACTTTTGAATGTTCTTTGCTTTATTACGGTACAGACCGATTGAACGAATATCATTTTCCAATTCTTCAATCGGTACACTAAGATAATCCTCAGGCGTTTTATATTTTTGAAATAAATTTTGAGTAACTTTATTAACCAATACATCTGTACATTGAGCCGAAAGAGCAACAGCAATCACCAATTCAAATGGATTGGAGTGATTCAGCTCACAATGGGCATCAGGAAACATCTCGCCCATCGTATCCAGACAGTAACGAATTTGAGCCTTATTCAGCATGTTTGTTCTCCTTTAATTCACATTACTGTTCGAGCCAATTATAAAAGGGTACATCTTTCAGTGGTTGTGTCGGTTCTATTTTACGGTCCCTTTTTTGATGGACTCTGAATTTTTGTCCTTGCTCCCTTGCTTGCTCCAAGGTTTTAATCCCATTCTTTTTCCACTCGAATAAAATTCGGTCTATATAACGGAAATTCAATTTCCCTGAAATGACAGCCTCCCTTAAAGCCGCCTTGATGATATCTGGTTGATGGTCATCCTCCATCCACATTGCCAGGGTTTCACACTCAAAAGGAGATAACGGACGCCCGAACTCCTGTTCAAATATTGTATACAGGCTCTCCCCTGCCTTCTGTACCTCGGCAGATTCAGCCTGTTTCAAAGACTTCAAGAAGCAGTCCATCATTTTCTCATATAGTGGATCGAGCGAATACTTTTCCTGACCAATTTCCTGATTATTTTCAACGACCATCTGGACGAATCCTCTTTGAACCAAACGTTGTATTAAATATAGGCATTCAGATTCCTGTAATGTCATTCGGTCGGATAGTTGAGACGGTGCTGGGAATGGATTATCTCCATCGATAAAATTCTGCAATTGGAGTAGTAGAACCATTTCTTGCTCATTCAGCCCCATTGTCTTATAGTGAGTCAACAAAAAGGATGGAATCGTTATCGTTCCTTCCTTAAACCAAGCATATAAATGTTCTTTATTCATGTTTTGGACACCTCTAAATTAGTATAACATGAAAAATGTGATACGAATAAGCTTATAATTTTAACAGAATTAATAGAAAAAAACGGTTATTCGCCCAGTATGGCTAAATAACCGTTTTTTTTTACAAATCAAGGATATAAGCGATTTAAAAGACGTGGGAAAGGAATAGTTTCACGGACATGTTCAACGCCGCTAATCCATGCCACTGTCCGTTCTAAGCCAAGGCCAAATCCAGAATGTGGGACAGATCCATATTTCCTTAATTCCATATACCATTTATAAGCATCTTCACTCAAACCATGTTCAGCAATGCGCTGTTCAAGAAGCTCCTGATCATGGATTCTTTCCGACCCACCGATAATCTCACCATATCCCTCTGGTGCGATCAAGTCGGCACATAAGACGACTTCTTCCCGGTTTGGATCTGGTTGCATATAGAACGGTTTAATTTTAGTAGGATAGTGTGTAATGAAGACCGGCTTATCATAGCTTTCAGCAATGGCCGTTTCATGTGGTGAGCCGAAATCGTCTCCCCATTGAATATCTTCAAACCCTTGTTCGTGAAGGAACTTGATAGCTTCATCGTAAGTGATCCGCGGGAACGGAGCCTTGATTTGTTCAAGTTTTGTCGTGTCACGTCCAAGTGTATTCAATTCTAGCTGACAATTCTCCAGAACAGACTGAATGACGGCTGTGACAAATTGTTCCTGGACTTCTAGGTTTTCTTTGAATTCCACGAAAGCCATTTCCGGTTCAATCATCCAAAATTCGATTAAATGCCTTCTTGTCTTAGATTTCTCTGCCCGGAAAGTCGGACCGAAAGAAAATACTTTTCCTAATGCCATGGCTGCAGCTTCCATATAAAGCTGACCGCTTTGTGATAGATAGGCATCCTCATCAAAATATTTTGTCGCAAACAACTCACTCGTTCCCTCTGGTGCGCTACCAGTTAAAATCGGCGGGTCCACTTTGACAAAACCTTCATCATTGAAGAATTCATATGTAGCACGAATGATTTCATTACGGATTTTCATAACCGCATGTTGACGCTTCGAACGAAGCCATAGATGACGATTATCCATTAAGAATTCTGGTCCATGAGCTTTCGGAGTGATTGGGTAATCAACTGAATCATGAATGATTTCAATATTGTTCACCTGTAGCTCATAACCAAAAGGTGAACGCTCATCCTTCTGAATGAATCCCGTAACATACATGGAAGATTCTTGTGATACCGACTTTGCAGTAGAGAAAAGGTCTTCTCCTACATCAGCCTTCACGACTACCCCTTGGATGAACCCAGAGCCATCGCGGATTTGAAGGAAAGCAATTTTACCACTAGAACGCTTATTAGCAAGCCAGCCTCCAATTGTCACTTCTTGATCGACAAATTTGCTAGCATCTTTTATTGTAATTTTCACCGAATTTCCCTCCAAATATAACTTAACTACTAAGAAATTTACTCTATTTATTATACCTATAGGGCTCATTACAAGCAAATTATTCAGCTAATCTACTATAAATGTCTACTTTACTGCTCATAATCTTTTATCCATATAAAAAATAGGGAAGATATAAAAAAGCCTACAAATCCCCTAAACGAAATAGGGGACCTGTAGGCTTTTCAAATACTACGCCATTTTCGCTTTAACGAATGTATGAATTCTTTCAACGGCTGCTTCAAGTAGGTCCAAAGAGGTTGCGTAGGATAATCTGATGTTATCCGGAGCCCCGAATCCTGAACCTGGGATGACGGCCACTTGAGCCTCTTCTAATAATGCGGTAGTAAACTCTTCGACATTGCTGAACCCTGTTAATTCAATTGCACGTTTCACATTCGGGAACAAATAAAATGCCCCCTGCGGTTTAATGCAGCTTACTCCCGGTATATCTACTAATTTTCCATAAATCGTATCCAATCTACTTTCAAATGCTTGACGCATTTCCTCTACCGGTTCCTGTGGGCCATCATATGCAGCAATTGCGCCATATTGAGCCGTGGTAGTAGGATTGGATGTACTATGGCTAGCTAGGTTTGTCATGGCCTTAATGACGGCCTCATCACCTGCTGCATAACCAATTCTCCATCCTGTCATGGAATGTGATTTAGAAACCCCGTTGATGATGATCGTTTGCTTTTTCAATTCAGGAGAAATTTCTGCAATCGATATATGTTTTGCAGTTCCATATACCAATTTTTCATAGATTTCGTCCGAGATGATTAAAATATCATGATCTAGGCAAACTTTACCGATGGCTTCTAACTCATCTTTAGAATAGAGCATGCCAGTCGGGTTGCTTGGAGAGTTAATGATGACCGCTTTCGTTTTATCAGTGATGGATTCTTCGAGTTGTTCCTTTGTGATCTTATACTGGTTTTCTTCAGAGCCAACAACATACACGGGTTTTCCGCCAGCAAGCTTAATCTGCTCTGGGTAGCTTACCCAATATGGTATAGGAACAATTACTTCATCTTCTTCATCCAAAATCGCTTGGAACAATGTATAAAGCGCATGTTTTGCACCAGATCCGACAATAATTTCAGAAGGCTTATACTCTAGGCCTTGATCACGTTTTAACTTTGCTGCAATCGCGGCTTTCAGTTTTGGAAGCCCAGCAGAAGGCGTGTATTTGGTTTGTCCTTCATTCATGGATTGCATGGCTGCATCGATAATATGTTGAGGAGTATTGTAGTCAGGTTCGCCGGCCCCTAAGCCAATAATATCAAGACCTTGTGCTTTGAGTTCTTTTGCTTTTGCTGTGATTGCCAGTGTTGTTGAGGGTGTTAATGACTGAACCCGATTAGCTAATTTCATAGTAGTAAAATCCTCCATTCTATATACTTCGATAATACTTAAGCCATTCCCCTGTTTTGAAATCGTAATAATCATAATTATACCGTTCAGAATCGTCGAGATATGTTACCTCCCAAAGGGGAACATCCTTTTCCATACCAAGCTTAACAGATATGATTTCTTCAGGTTTTAGCTTATCATTCACTATGTTTAAAATTTCTTTTTTTGTCTTACCGTCTTTAAAATTCCTCACAACTATTTTTTTCTTCTCGTCCTCAGGAATCCAGACGATTTTTTTACTTCCATTTTTCGTCTTGCCAATGATAACAGAATATGAGGTTTGACCATTATAAAGGTAAAACTCATCCTTGGTATCAATTCCGCCTGCTTTCTTTGCCTTTTCAAAAGCCTCATTACCAGCTTCTTTTTTATGCTGTAATGCTTTAATGTATGCTCCGCTGACAAAACCGATAAAACAAAGGACTAGGATAGAAGCAATAACCAACCATTTTTTCAAAGCCGCTTTCCCTCTTTCTATGTACGATAAATAGTAAATATCGCTTTTTCTTGATCTTGTGAATCCAATGCCAGCCCGAACATCAAATCGTCCTTTTTCAACGTTCGATTCAAAGAATCCACAATCTTATACAAATCAGGTGAATTTTGCAGCCTGACTGTCGAGATCACTTCAATTTTGCTCTCCATGAAAATGCTCCTCCATTTTAACTAAAAATTGTCAACAACCACTGGTATGTATGGAATTTGAAGGCATAACTACCTTTCACATTATACCAGTTCATAGGTTATTTTTCTTCATTATTTCGCAAAATTCCACCTATAATAGGAAAAGAATAGAAGAGTCATTAAATCCACTCTTCTATCAAATCCGCCATTTCTCTGATGGAGACATTTTTCCAATCGATAGGGGGAATCGATTTTTTAAACTCATGCCCATATTTAGCCGTGATAACACGTCGATCCAATACGATCAGCAAACCCCGATCCTCTGGCGTACGGATTAACCTACCGAATCCCTGACGGAACCTTAACAGTGCTTCAGGTAAGGAATATGCCGAAAAGGCGTTCTTCCCCTGTTTTTCGAGTAGCTGACATTTTGCAGCCGTAACCGGCTCATCGGGAGGTGAAAAAGGAAGCCTGACAATGACCAGACATGATAGATCTTCTCCTGGTATATCGACACCTTCCCATAGGCTCGTCGTCCCGAAGAGCACTGCTTTCTCGAAATTTTGGAAATTCCTTAACAACCTCATCCTGCTTCCACCAGAAATCCCCTGTGCAAACAAAGTGAAATCATCCAAGACCTCGGAATCTTTTATGGCATAATATGTGGCACGCAACATCTCATGTGAAGTAAATAAAACCATCATCCTGCCCTTGGCAGCCTGGGCAGCAACAATTATATGGTTAGCTGCATTCTCGGAAAACTCATCCACTGTTAAACAGTTTATATCGGGGATATCATTCGGCACCAACACTTTTACCAAGTCCTTATAAGGGAATGGTGAAGGGTAGATGGCCGTCTGTATCAATTCTTTTTCCAAACCAAGCTGTGCCTTGAAATACTGGAAGGAATGTTTCACGGCTAACGTAGCAGATGTCATGACTACACTCTTCTGACGTCCAAAGTAAGAGTCCCACAACCATTTGCTTCCTGATATCGGTTGAACCGTCAACGTAACACCGTGCTGTGGCGCCGCTTTTGTATAATCAAGCCAATAAATATTTTCTTCATGAGGCTTAATGAAACATTCATGCAAGGAATCTCTTGTATCCTGAAGATGTCCAAGCAACACTTCGATATCATTCAGGTAAAACAAGGCATTTTTCCCTAAAGATGATTCATTATCCATTAAACGATGCAATCGCCTCTCAAGTTCCATGATCATTGAACCTGATAGATCCACTAACCGTTCCGCTATAAGTATCGCCTGTTTCCAGGAAGGGTCTTCTATTTTAAAGGCAATTCGCTTCGGACCTATAGACCGTGAGAGTTTTTCTGCTTGATTGGACAAGAAATAAAAAAGTTGATCGAATTCATATGAAAAGTCACTTAGCTTTTGATCAAATGTATAGGTTGGACTGCCATCCGACCATCCATTGTTCGAAAGCAATTTTTCAAGTCTATAAAATAACTGCTTTTGATCGAAGGTCCCTAGCCTGTTTAGCATGGTCTTTACTGAAATATAATGGAGCCTCCTACCAAGTTGTGTGGAAGCCGCCTGTTCCAAGTGATGGGCCTCATCCAAGACTAAATACCCTTCTTTGGGAATAAGGGCGTCTTCTGTAAGGAGGTCACTCATTAAAAAGGAATGGTTTGTAATGATAATATCTGCTTTTGCGGCTGTTTTCTTGGCCCGTTCAAAGAAGTCCAGTTCAATCCAGGGTTTTTTCAAACCTACATATGTAAGACCATCACTTTGAAGCCTGTTCCAAAACAATTGTCCACCACTAGTAAGATTCAATTCATCTTTATCCCCTGTTGCCGTTTCCGTCAACCAGACCAATATCTGCATTTTCGTTAAAGCAGTTTCATAATTATCTTCTTTTTCTCGCAATGCCCGCTCAAACTTTGCCAGGCTCAGGTAATTGCTTCTTCCTTTTAGCAAAACGGCTTGAAAGGAAAAAGGAAGGATCTTCTTCAGTTTAGGTACTTCATTTTGAAGGAGCTGATCCTGCAACTGAAGAGTATATGTCGAAACGACGACAGGTTCATGATGTTTCTTGGCAAAATATACGGCCGGCAGTAAATAACCCAATGATTTTCCAATTCCCGTGCCAGCTTCAATTATCGCATGCTGTCGGGATTCGAAGGAATCATGAATTAAGTTCATCATGCTAAGCTGTCCATCTCTTGCTTCAAAAGCGGGGTATGCATTTTGAAGCATGGCTATTTTCCCCTCGTCATCGAGTGGGAATTCTGTTTCTTGTTCAATATGCTCACTATCATCGGTTACTTTTTTAAATGCCAGTCCTCTAAATGTCGTAATACCTGGTAAACGGACCTCGGCTTTTGTAAGTTTGCTCGCAATGCAAGCATCTATTAATTCGGAAACCTCGCTCTGTAAGGAAAAAGATAGCCGGTATAATTGCTTAAGTGTCATCAATGGTAGGTCCAACAGCTTTTTTTTCAATTCTAACAATAATAAAGCGGTAGCATATGCATCGCTATCCGCTTGATGTGGCCTCGAATGGTCTAAATTTTCCTCTTTGGCCAGCTGATGCAATTTATATCCATCGGAAGTCGGTTTCATGATTTTCGCCAATTCTACCGTATCAAGCGTAGAACCATAAAAGGGCTCAAATCCGCACCTTACCAATTCTTCCTGTAGAAAAGATAAATCAAATAATACATTATGGGCAACAAAGCAAGCCCCTTCTATAAGATGGGCAATTTTTTCCGCGACATCTTCAAAATCTGGCGCATCCTTTACTGTCTCATTACTTATCCCTGTCAATTCTTCAATGAAAAGGGATATTTCCTGCCCAGGATGGATGAATGTTGAATAGGTATCAACAATCTGATCATTTTCAATGACCACACCAGCAAACTGAATGATCCTATCCCCTTTTTTGGGTGAATTCCCTGTTGTTTCTAAGTCAACCACTACATATCGTTGTGTCATGAATTGTACACCTCAAACTTCACTTTCTCCACTAGCTGATGGAATTCTTTATACCTTTTTTATACCATACTACACAGAATAAAGGAAACACTCCGATTGCCAGATGGACATAGGTTCAGGAGTCTGGTTGCATAAAAAAGGGGCATGCTCAACATATAGATGTTGAGCCGCCCTCTTTGCTTACAAGATTGTCGCTGCAGGTTCGTGTGAAATCAATTCAATGATTTGGTTCCTTTCATTCATGATTGCCACTTTAGGTTGGTGATCACTCACCCTTTCTTCAGCCACCATCACATAAGAAATGATAATGACAATATCATCAGGCTGGACTAATCTTGCTGCTGCTCCATTTAAGCAGACAACCCCACTTCCACGTTCTCCCGCTATCACATATGTTTCCAGTCGAGCACCATTATTATTGTTGACAATCGCCACTTTCTCATTGGGCACGATGCCCACTGCATCAATAATATCTTCATCTATCGTGATGCTTCCCACATAATTCAAATTGGCTTCAGTCACCCTTGCCCGATGGATTTTCCCATTCATCATTGTCCGAAACATGATCGTTCCCCCTACTATTCGAATTCGTTTTATAGCGTTACTATAATATTATCAATGAGTCTTGCATGTCTGAACTTAACGGCCACAGCAATGATAATATTTCCATTCAGGACATCAAGTAGCTTCAGTTCCGGATATTGATAAATTTCAACATAGTCAATTTTGCCTTTTGTCCGGGCTTTGATATGCTCCTCGACGAGAGCTATCACCTTTTGAGGGTTTCTTTCCCCAGAAATAATAGCATCTTTCGCCTTCAATAAACTTTGGTACAGTTCTTTTGCTTCATGACGCTCATCCTCAAGCAGGAAGACATTCCGTGAGCTCCTTGCCAAACCATCTTCCTCACGTACTATATCAACGGCCACTAGCTCAATGGGGAAATTGAGGTCCTGTATCAACCCGTCGATTATTGCGACCTGCTGGGCATCCTTCATCCCGAAATACGCCCTATCAGGGAGGATGATATTAAAAAACTTCGTCACGACAGTTGCTACGCCATCAAAATGGCCGGGTCGCTTTCTACCACATAAACAATCGGTGCGGTTTTGAACAACTACTTTGACTGATGGATTTTCACCATACATTTCATCCACGGTCGGATAGAAAAGATAATCGACGCCCGCATTGACTGCCAGATTTTCATCCCGGTCCAAACCACGGGGATAAGACGCAAAATCCTCATTGGGTCCAAACTGCAACGGGTTGACGAAAATACTTAAAACTACGATATCATTCTCTCTACGGGCATTTTCTATAAGGGAGGCATGCCCTTCGTGTAAGTACCCCATCGTTGCAACATAGCCTACACTTTTTTTATTGGTTCTGTCATGACGGAGTACTTTCTGCAATTCTATTGCTGATGTAAAAGTTTTCATTTTCCTCCTCCGTAAAGCGCATGAAGTTGTTCTTCCTTCATCGTAAATGAATGATCTCTCGTCGGAAAATCGCTTGATTTTACTTCTTTCACATAACTTTCAATTGAGTTTCCAATTAATTCATTGGCATTTCCATATACCTTGACAAATTTTGCAACCCGTTCAACCCCATACGTAATGAGATCATGGAAAACCAATACTTGTCCATCCGTTTCGGCTCCAGCTCCAATTCCAATCGTCGGGATTGTAAGGTCTTTAGTAATACGCTCTCCCACTTGATAAGGTACACACTCAAAAACAATGGCCAGAGCCCCAGCCGCTTCGCATTTCCTTGCATCTTCCATTAGCTTTTGGGCAGCTTCGGCATCTTTTCCTTGAACCTTATATCCTCCGAGCACGCCTACAGATTGGGGTGTCAATCCTAGGTGTGCGACTACCGGAATTCCTGCCTTCGTCAAAGCCGAAATCTTTTCGACCACATCGTCCGCCCCTTCAACCTTCACAGCATCGGCATGGCCTTCCTGCATAATGCGAGCTGCATTCTTGAGCGTTTCATCCAAAGATAGATGATAGCTCATGAAAGGCATATCCGTTACGACAAATGTATCAGGAGCCCCTCGTTTCACCGCTTTTGTATGGTGAATCATGTCTTCAACAGTCACAGGAATGGTGGAGTCGTAACCTAGAACCACCATTCCTAACGAATCCCCGACCAAAATCATATCAACCCCTGATTGCTCGGCTAACTTTGCCGATGGATAATCATAGGCGGTCAGCATGACAATTTTTTCACCTTTTTGTTTCATTTTCAAAAAATCACCGGACATCAACTTCATTACGTTTCCTCCTTTATTAGAGGAGATGAAAACATCAGTGTTTTAAAAAACTGGTGTCTAAACATTCGCTGCACAAAAAAGACCGACTAAATAGAGTCCCTAGTTCGTGAAGATAAAAATGGCCGAACAAATGGCCTTTATCATCAACGTTCAAAGTACTTTCCTTTTAGTCGATCTCTTTGGTATCTTTAGAAGTTTCATCCCTCCGTCCCCGTCCAATCATTTGGATCAAGGCAGATTTTCAAATATTTTTGTGTTATTGGGGTGCAGTTCTTTCACGATACTGCCCACTTGAATTATATCAAGCCACATTCGATTATTCTATTTATTTTTCTTATATTCTACAAAAATCTACTGAATTTCTATATCTGCAGAATAAATAGAATGGATGGTCCCTTGATCATCTTCGAGAAGAAGAACGCCAGCATCCGTGATTCCAAGTGCCTTGCCGACAATGGTATCATTAACGGTACTTGCTTTAAGAATTTGCCCTAAACTGATTGCATAACTCTCCCACAGGAGCTTAATTGGCATGAAACCTTCTTGTAAATAAAGTGTATACAGATCTTCTAGACGAAGCAGGACTCTTTGGATGACCTTGGCCCTTGAAATCTTCACTCCACTTTCTATTGAAAGAGAAGAAGCTTTCTCCTGAAGGTCCTCTGGAAAGTCTTCTTTTTGTTGGTTGATATTCATTCCGATCCCGATGATGACGGAATGTATTCTATCCGACTCAGCCTGCATTTCCGTTAAGATTCCCGTAACTTTTTTACGATTAATAAGTAGGTCATTTGGCCATTTGATCTGAGGTTGAAGTTCTGTAACATCCTCGATTGCCTGTGCTACAGCAACTGCAGCCAACAAGGTTAACTGCGGCGCCTGATGAAGAGGGATTTTTGGACGTAAGATCAGACTCATCCAAATTCCGCTGAATTTTGGAGAATGCCAAGATCTCATGAGCCTTCCTTTTCCTGAAACTTGTTCCTCGGCTATCACAAGGGTGCCTTCCTCCGCCCCTTCGTTAGCCAGCTGGTGGGCAATTTTTTGTGTCGATTCAACGGATTCCTGATATTGGATCATCTTTCCAAGGGCTTTCGTCTCCAGCCCGAATTGAATTTCACTTTTCGATACTTTTTCTGGAGCCGATACAATGCGGTACCCTTTCTTCCGGACTGCTTCAACCATATATCCTTCACCGCGCAAATCCTCTATATGTTTCCAAACGGCGGTACGGGAACAGCCAATATACTCAGCAATTTCCTGTCCTGAAATAAATGTTCCATTCGCTTTAGAGAGGGCTTGCATCAGTTTAGTCCTTAAATCAGATTGCATGTCATAAGCCACTCCTTAATTTCAGCTTTTTCATTTGTTATTTCCGAATTCAATACAGCTGCCAAAATCAGTTCCAAGTATTTTCTAACCCAAGGACCCGGTTTTTCTATATGCCATGACAATAAGTCCTCTCCAGTTACATCAAGATCTGACATACTCTTTAGAAGAAGGTTTTCGTACTTGATAGACATGGACTTTTCCGCTTCTAATACGTTTCTGCCTTCGAGAATTGCCTTAACTTTGGCTGCCTGAACCGCTTCGATATGACCTGCCTGGAATACATCAAAAGTGGAATCTTCAAATCCAGGTTCCTTTTCGACCAATTGTATAATACGTTGGACATTCCTGATTGATTTTAAAGGAAGCTTCCATGCTCTCAATACTTCCTCAATATCCTCCATATCTGCCTGGATGAGGACGACCGCCCATAACTCAGGCACTGTCAATTGATGAAGGGGGAGAAGCAATACCCTTTCCAACTTTTCCTTTTGACCAGCAAATTGGGGAAGAAACTGATATAATCCACTATCCAGTAAAAGACTTAGTGCCTTTATCCGATTGTCGCCGGCTAATAGCTTTTCAAATTCTACAAGAATTCTTTCAACGGCAATCTCCCGTAAAATAGGCCCGTTCTCCTTTAAGGATTGGAATGTTTCTTCATCAAGTTGAAAATTCAGCTGACTGACGAACCTTAATGCTCGCATCATCCTAAGACCATCTTCAGCAAAACGATCATGTGGGTTACCAACAGTCGTTATCTTTTTTTGAAAAAGGTCAAGTTGGCCCTTGTATGGGTCGAAGATGACCCCCGATTTGTCCATAGCGATTGCATTTATCGTAAAATCTCTTCTTTGTAGATCCTCAGTCAAAGAACGGACGAATTTTACTGAATCAGGCCTACGATAATCCGTGTATCCACTCTCTGTTCGAAAAGTAGTAATTTCATATGTCCCTGACTCCAGTATCACTAATACAGTTCCATGTTCGATTCCCACATCCGCCGTTTTTGGGAATATCCCTTTAACTTCCAAAGGTGTAGCGGAGGTTGCGATATCCACGTCATTAATGGGCCTGCCGAGAATATAGTCCCTGACCGATCCACCAACAAAATAAGCTTCGAACCCCGCTTCTTCAATTCTTTCAAGAATGGGTACCGCTTCTATAAATAACCGATCCAACTATGTCTCCTCCTCACTACTCCAATGAATTGGTCCCAAGCACCTGCATATAGATTTCTTCATATTCTTTCATGATCGTATCTGAGTGGAACTCAGTATTGGCACGATCCAAAGCAGCTTTTGAGAACTGTTCATGTAAGGTGGGATCACTTAATAGTTTGATCGCTTTTTGAGAGATCATTTCGACGTCTCCTAATTCACATATGTAACCCGTTTCTCCGTCAACAATGACTTCAGGTATCCCGCCGACATTCGTTCCGATGCAAGGAACTCCACAGGCCATCGCTTCTAACAGTACAAGCCCAAAGCTTTCTTTTTGGGACAACAATAAAATTAAATCACTGATTGAATATAATTCTGCCAGGTTATCCTGCTTGCCCAAGAATAGAACCTTATCGCTGATGCCCAGATCTTCCGCCAACTTCAATACAGTAGTCACTTCAGGTCCATCCCCGACAAGTAAAAGCTTGGCTGGCACCTTTTTTTGCGTTAAATAGAAGGCACGGACCACATCTTGTACTCGTTTAACTGTCCGGAAATTAGAAACGTGGATGATGACTTTTTCATTCTTCTCAAATCCGTATTCGTCCCGTAAATATCCTGAGTCGGTTTTATGATAATCGCGTTCATCAATAAAGTTATAAATGGTTTGAATTTCCTTATCCGGAGCAATCAACTCATGTGTTTGCTTGACGAGTGAATGAGAGACGCCTGTGACGACATCCGAATTTTCTATACCGAATTTGATTAAATTAGATAATGATGGGTCATGACCCAATACCGTGATGTCCGTTCCATGAAGCGTTGTGACAATTTTCACTTTATTACCTGACATCTGCTTAGCCAGAATTGCACAAACCGCGTGAGGTATCGCATAATGAACATGTAAAATATCAAGTTCTTCCCGTTTAACAACCTCGGCTATCTTGCTTGCAAGTGCCAAATCATAAGGAGGATATTGAAAAACGGAATACGAATTCACTTCCACTTGATGATAATAAATATTATGGTACATCTTATTTAACCGAAACGGGAGACTTGAAGAAATAAAATGAATCTCATGCCCCTTTTCCGCAAACATTTTGCCCAACTCGGTAGCCACGACACCTGACCCACCTACAGTCGGGTAGCAGGTAATTCCGATTTTTAATTTCATATGATTAATTTTCCCCTAACAAATCGTTTTCGACCAAAAATGGTTTTTTTGACATGAACCCTTCCGCATAATCGACACCGACTTCTTTACCGAACATCCGCTCACGTGCTTCGACTGTTTCGATATAACCGTTAACAAGCGGAGTATCCACAGTGGTATCCTTCTGTTCAAACTGACTTTCGTAAGCTCTAAGACTGTCAAGTTTCTTTGATATCGTAGAGGAAATGTCAATGACAAAATCAGGCTTATGAAAACCATTTATCATGTAATAATACATATTTTTGACACGGTGGGCTTCCAATCCAGCATTCTCCATATATTTTCTCACACCAGCAGAAAAAACTGCTTCTTCAACTAACTTTGCACAGTTTCCATGGTCAGGATGGCGATCTTCTAGAAAAGGTGCAAAGACAAGTTTGGGCTTATACTGACGGATGACCGCTATTACTTTCTGTATGTATTCTTCTTTCATATAAAGCCCACGGTCAGGAAGGTCTAGGGAGATTCTATCGACCCCGAGGATTTCCGCCGCCTTTGATGCTTCCTTAATCCTTAATGGGACAGTCCCATTGGATGACATTTCAGCCTTGGTCAAATCACAAATAACAATTTTTTTACCTTGCTGTGCATATTTAGCTATCGTGCCCCCCATCCCGATTTCTACATCGTCTGCGTGGGCCCCGAATGCCAGGATATCTATATTATTTTTGTTTGTCATTTATCTCACCTTGTTTTTCTCTAAGTTTGAGCCAGTCCATATATCCATGTTTAAGTCCTTGAATAAGGACCTCCGCTGTTCCCATATTCGTTGCCAGCGGGATTTCATAGACATCAGATAGGCGGATAAGTGCTGATACATCCGGTTCATGGGGTTGGGAAGTTAAAGGATCACGAAAGAATAGCACCATATCCATTTCCCCTCTAGCTATCATCGCCCCGATTTCTTGATCTCCTCCAAGTGGTCCAGAATGGAAACGATGGATTGGCAAAGATACTTCATCTATAATCCTTTGCCCCGTTGTACCAGTCGCAAATAGTTCATGTTGTTGAAACACATCTTTATAGGCAATTACGAATTGAATGATATCTTCCTTTTTCTTATCATGAGCAATTAAAGCAATCTTCATCATACGCCTCCTTAATCCCTACTCGATAATATTTTCCAAGCCATAAACAAGTACATCGAGTTTCATGACTGTTTCCACAGCAAGCTTTACTCCTGTCATGAATGATGCACGGTTAAATGAATCATGGCGTACCGTCAAGAGTTCCCCATCGCTCCCGAATAGTACCTGTTGATGGGCAACAAGTCCTGGAAGGCGTACACTGTGGATATGCATGCCATCGATCTTGGCTCCTCGAGCCCCTTGAATCGTCTCTTTCTCGTTTGGATGCCCTTGTTCTTTTGTTTCGCGGACTGCCGCTATCATATCTGCCGTTTTTGAGGCAGTTCCGGAAGGTGCATCCAATTTTTGATCATGATGCATTTCAATAATTTCAACATCCGGAAAGTATTTGGCTGCCATTTGTGAAAACTTCATCATCAAGATTGCGCCAATCGCAAAATTGGGTGCGATGATACAACCAATGCCTTTTTCCTTAGTCAAAGAATCCAGTTTCTCTAAATCCGATTTAGAAAAACCTGTCGTACCTACAACAGGGCGAATACCATGGTTCAAGGCTGTTTCTGTATGGTACATCCCAACTTCCGGTGTTGTTAAATCAATCAATACATCTGCTTCCACCTTGGAAAAGCATTCATTAATATCTGAATACACTGGTGCCTCAATGCCATTGAACCCCTCGATAGTAGATAAGTTCTCTCCATTAAACTTACGATCTATAACAGCGGCTAATTGAAATCCATCTGTGCGATGTACCAATTTCACCGCTTCATTTCCCATTCTGCCACGCGGCCCCGCAACAATCACTCTCACTTCACTCATCCTTCATTCCCCCTACGTTCTCATCTTTTTTTGTCCATCTGTCTTTATCCCGGGTTGTAAATTTATGCATGACCATATCATGCGATTTTTGTAGATCAATGCCAAGGGAATTAGCAAAACAGATCATCACGAACAACATATCCCCCAATTCCTCTTCAACTGTATTTTCTTTTTCAGTCAATTTTTTAGGTTTTTCGCCATAGTAATGATTGACTTCTCTTGCAAGTTCCCCTAGCTCCTCTGACATGCGTGCAAGCATGGCCAATGGGCTAAAATATCCTTCTTTAAATTGTCCTATGTATTGATCGACCTCAGCTTGCATTTGTTGAATCGTTTTCTGTTCCATTTTGTCACCCATTCTTGATATTCGATTACAAATATTTATTTCTACTCCATGTTAGCTAAAAGTGCAAGAGATGACAACCGATACGCCCACCGTAATTAATTGCTCACAAATGGTTAATTGGTTATAATAAGTAAATTACTTGAATACATACGTTTTGGGGGTCTCTAGACATGCTAAACGGTTTAAAAGTGAAAAACATCCTGTTCATCCTAATTGGAGCTGGAATTTTTGCATTCGGCCTTGTCCATTTCAATATGCAAAATAACTTGGCAGAAGGCGGGTTCACTGGTCTTACCTTGATTATATATCAACTCATTGGTTTAAATCCGTCATATTCCAATTTGATATTAAATATTCCCCTTTTCTTCGTTGGTTGGAAATACTTGGGCCGAACTTCTTTTTTTTATACAATCGTTGGCACTGTCGGTTTATCGGCTTGGCTTTGGATTTTTGAAAGGTATCAGTTTGAAATAAATCTTGGCCAAGATTTAATGCTGGTTGCCTTGT
Organism: Peribacillus sp. NPDC097197; assembly: GCF_050278025.1. Classification (NCBI taxonomy): domain Bacteria; kingdom Bacillati; phylum Bacillota; class Bacilli; order Caryophanales; family Bacillaceae; genus Peribacillus; species Peribacillus sp. NPDC097197. The sequence continues at coordinate 332,596 of NZ_JBNNST010000002.1, forward strand.
TTGCAGGGGTCTTTGTCGGTGTTGGCCTGGGCATCATATTCCGGTATGGCGGAACGACGGGCGGAGTTGATATTATTGCCCAATTTGCTCATCGTTATTTAGGGATGGGGATGGGGCGTACCATGTTTATATTCGATGCGGTCGTCATTGGTCTTTCCATTTTAACTTATTTGGATTATCGAGAAGCGATGTATACCCTCGTAGCCGTATTCATAGGGGCGCGCGTCATCGACTTTATGCAAGAAGGTGCCTACGCTGCAAGAGGAGCCATGATTATCAGTGAGAAAAATGAAGAAATTGCTGAAAGGATCATGCATGACATGGATCGGGGGGTAACCGTCTTGAAAGGCTATGGTTCATTCACAAAAAATAATCGTGAAATTCTATATTGTGTCGTTGCCAAAAATGAACTTGTCCGATTAAAAAGTGCTATAACGTCAGTCGACCCCCATGCTTTTGTGTCTGTCAGTGAAGTACATGACGTTCTAGGAGAAGGTTTTACGTTAGATGAAAACAAAAATCCAATAATACGATAACGCTTTCGGATGATCCTTGAAATATCCCTGTAGTTCGTAAGATTGAAAAAGGCATGATTTCAAAATGAAATCATGCCTTTTCTTAATCTTCTTCCCTCATACCTGTGTACATAAGCAGAAGGCGAACTAATTCGAGTACAGCTACAAGAGCAGCAGCTACATAGGTCATCGCGGCAGCACTTAAAACTTTTTTCGTTTCTCTCTCTTCATCATTTCGGATGACTCCAACGGAAACAAGTTGATCCATTGCCCGTGAGGAAGCATTAAACTCAACTGGCAGAGTGACTACCTGAAATAATACAGCTGCAGCCATGAATACGATACCCGCTAATAATAAAGCTGGTATGTTCGCAAACATACCGACTAAAATTAAAATCCAGGAAATATTCGAACCAAAGTTTGCGACTGGGACTAACGCATGACGAATCCGCAAGAATGCATAAGCTTCCTTATCTTGTATCGCATGTCCAACTTCATGGGCTGCAACAGCTACACCAGCAACTGAATGTCCATGATAGTTATCTGTGGATAAGCGTACTGTCTTATCTCTTGGATCGTAATGATCGGATAGCATGCCTGGTGTTTCTTCGACTCTTACATTGTAGAGACCATTTTGGTCGAGAATGGCCCTAGCAGTCTCTGCACCATTCATACCTGATGAAGCAGGCACTTGAGAGTACTTTTTATACGTACTCTTCACTTTCATTTGTGCGTAAATCGGGATTAAGATGATAATCGCCAAATAAATGAAATACATGGTTTCCTCCTAAGAACTATAATTACTTTTATTCTATGGATACGGGACGGTCATGTCAAATATAGTGTTCTTCAGGGTAGCGCCTTTCAATCATTACGTTCCTTGGTTGGCTTTTCACGATCTCCCTTATATTTTCTCCAACCTACATAGGATAGCGTCATAATTATTATACTGCCCGTTGAAATGATCACCCACCATAAGGAGGGGTCTGAATCGTCTTCTCCCATTTCCTCAAAGACAGCCGTCAATTCATCCTGCAGGTCTTCCATTTCTTTTTGATTTCCACCTTTCCTAATCACTTCAGGACGATATTGATCCATATACTGAATTCGGGTATCCAACTGTTGAATTGTTTCCCTGGAAAGGTCCACTTTTAAACTGGGATAAATCATTTCATATTGCGAGAGGAATAAGTTCAATTGATCATTAAAAGTGATGGCATCTTGAATGGTTGCCGCGTCTTTTGTTTGTCTAAAAGAATTCATCATTTGATCTTCCATTTCAGTCCAGAGGGGTTGATGCGTAGACTTAACTGCATCCATTACAAGTCTAAACTTAGTGACGGAATTAATCTTTTCGGAATCTCCCTTACTACTATCCTTTATCGTCATCAATGCTTCATTATGAGCAACGGTAATGATTCGAAGTTCGTCCATATCAAGAATTTGCTCTATTGCAGTCTTTTTTATAAACTGATCAGAAAAAAATGTCAGCATCTTTTCTGAATCATCATATCGCTTCAGCTTGGCCATTTCGAGAGCTTTATCCGAAATGTTGTCCAACTTCTCCAAATTTGAAGAGGATTGTGCATAAACAGGGAAATTCAAGACGGAAAATAAAAGGGCAGTGGTTAAGATGAATTTTTTCAACATGATACTCGTCCCTCCTCATATCTCTACTAAAACGATATGAGCAAAAAAACATGAGTAGACCATGTTCATGATAAAAAAATAACCTTGCCCATTTAATTATGAACAAGGTCATTTTTACTTTATGAAAGAAAGCGTAAATCTCCCTTTTCTGTATCCGAAATACCAAGCAACGAAAATGGACAATATACTGAGCCAAAACGTGAAATAACCGATCATATCCATATACTCAAATAAATCACGATAGCTGGGCATCATCTTAAAAACGTAATCGATTATATCATTATGTATGGTCCAGATTCCGGCCACAATTAAATGCCAAGGTTTTATTCTGTAAAATGGTGCGTATAATATCCCCTGAATTGCCATCCCTAAATGGGATGCCATTAACATATAGCCTTCTATTGGCAATGTGCCGGTCGTCAATAAAGTGAGTACGTTCATCACAACGGCCCAAATACCATATTTGAATAAAGTCATGATTGCCAAGGCTTCCATGAAACCAAAGTTTTTCTTGAGTAGAAATCCTACTAATACAAGTGAAAAAAACAAAGAAGCCGTTGGGCTATCAGGTACAAATGGTAAAAAGATAGCAGGTGTTTCAGCTAATTGATAACCATACCAATAATATCCATATGCCGTTCCGAATACATTCACTATTAACAAAAAAACAAGTACTTGCCGATGCGCAAACCAACTATAAATCACATTCATCCACTTTTCCCTCGCATTCTCTATATATTCATATTACAGATTCTATCCTCCAAATCCAAGTTTTTCTTTTAAATTGCCATTCAATAAAAATGACTGACAACGGAGTTGTCAGCCATTTTATTCAACAGTAGCGAAATAATGCTACCTGAATTCATTTATTTTGCTGATAAACCAGAAACGAATTCAGCTAATGTCTTCAATTCTTCATCAGAACCTTTGAACATACCAGCTGGCATCGCCCCTTGACCTTTGACAGCAATTTTAGAAACTTCTTCTGGAGTTAAACCGGTGTCAATCAAGCTAGGTGCTCCTGCCCCACCTGTCAATTCTGCTCCATGACAGCTTATACATCCGCTTGAATCCATAAGCTTATAACCATCGCTATCTTTATCGATGTCAGCACCTTCTACGATGGCCCCCTGCTTTTTAGAAGCTTCCCAATCGTGATGGGCCGCCGATTCCCATGTTAAATAAAACACTCCAGCAATAGCTAATAACATAAACCCTACAGCAAATGGGCGTTTAGCTGGACTACGCTCAGGACCGCGATCTAAAAACGGTGCCAGAAGCAATGCTCCAAAAGCTAAACCTGGTATAACCATGGCTCCAATTGCATTGTACGGACCTGAAGCATAGGTATACTTAAGTAATTGGTAAAGGAATAGAAAATACCAGTCAGGCAGCGGAATGTACGCTGTATCTGTCGGATCGGCTATCCTTTCCAATGGGGACGGATGTGCAACTGTCAAGCATAAATAGCCAACTAAAAATACTGCTCCGACCATCCATTCCTTTAAAAGGAAATTCGGCCAAAATGCTTCAGTTTTCCCAGGATATTCAGAATAATCTTTCGGAATATTCGGTTTACGGTTCGCAGAAATACGCGAGTCGCCTACGAATTTCATACCTTTCCCACGATGCATTGAATGATCCCCTCCTTTATGAAAAGGTTTTTATGATTCTTGTTCCATATTCTTTTATAGTGGACCTGAAATACCTTGCTTACGAATCATTAAGAAATGAGCCGCCAATAATGCAAATAATGCCGCAGGAAGGAAGAATACATGAATCGCGAAGAATCGAGTCAATGTCTGTGCACCAACGATTGTTGGGTCTCCTGCTATCAATGTCTTAAGTGCCGGTCCCATTAAAGGTACCGATTCGACAATGGTCAGTGTAACTTTTGTTGCAAATAGCGCTTTCATATCCCATGGTAATAAGTATCCTGTTAAACCCAATGCCAGCATAATAAAGAAGATTAATACGCCAACCATCCAGTTCAATTCGCGCGGTTTTTTGTAAGCTCCCTGGAAGAAGACACGAAGAGTATGTAAGAACATCATAACGATAACTAGACTTGCTCCCCAGTGATGCATGCCACGGACAATTTGACCGAAGGCCACTTCGTTTTGTAAATAATAAACCGATTCCCAAGCATTCTTGATATCGGGTACATAATACATCGTCAAGAACATACCTGACAAAATTTGAATGACCGTGATAAAGAAAGTTAACCCACCAAAACAATATACGAATGCAGAAAAATGATGCGCAGGGTTAACATGTTCCGGAACCTCATGGTCAGCAATATCCCGCCATAACGGCGTAATGTCTAAACGCTCGTCCACCCAGTCATATAACTTTGTTAGCAATGTTTACGCCTCCCCGTGCGGTTTTAGTTGACCTAAATAAAGAATTCCGTCTTTTTCTTTCGTGTCAAAGACATCCAAAGGTGAAATCGGTGGTGTCCCTTTCACGTTCATGCCATCTTTCGTGTACCTGCCATAATGACAAGGACAGAAGAACTGGTTTGGATTAGATTTATCCGTATTCCACGCTACCGTACAACCTAAATGCTTACAAATTGGAGATAGTGCAACTAACTTCCCATCATCCGTTTTATAAACCCAAGCTGTGTTTGTTTCTTCAGACTCATACCACCCGTCGACCTGCTTAAAGCTAAAATCAACTCGGACTGGTTCTGTAGTCAGTTCGCTTACCTTCTGCTTAGTTGCAATGTAATCCCCGCCTTTATCAGCTGATAGTACTGGATCAATTGCAAACCTAACCATAGGCATCAACATACCGGCCGCCATAAATCCACCAACGCCAGTAAGTGTGTAATTAAGGAATTGACGTCGTGAAACATTATGTTTGCTCATGCGTTTTCCCCCCCTCTATTACTATATTGAGAGCCCATTGGACCACTAAATAGCAACACTATAAAACTAGGACATTTCCATGATATATCAATAATTTCCCAAGGTCAATATTTGTAAAACCCAAAAGGTGGCAACTATGTGTCAAAAAATGAAAAAAACCCTTATTTTATTAGCTTTTCCAGTAATGAGTAAATATGTCTAGAATTTGATTGACTTGTTGGCTAATCATAGCCCTAGCTTGGGCATTTTCTAAATTTTCAAGCGGGATGGAAGGAATCCAAACCAAATGATGCTCCAATTCCAATTCATTCTTTTTCCACTCGATATCCGATGTAAGGAAAAATACATGCTTAAAGTTGTTTGCTTCCAGTTTTTCAGACCAACGCTTTAGAATGGAAAGCTTGTCCTCCTCATCACTTAGGTAGTGAAATGTTGGCATTAAAAGCATTCTGCCCTTCATTTGCTTTTCGATTTCCATACTCAAAATAGTAATGAATTCGTTATTCGAACCGGACTGTTTCATTTGTTCTCCAAAAGAGAGGGGAACCAATGGTATTAGTGCCGTATCCACAAACTCTTTTGCATGGATATACATATCCAATTCTTTTGCTGACCACTTCATATTCTTTACTCCACTCCCACTTTATCGAATCAACTCCTTTTCATTGTACCATTTATCGTAATATCTTTACCATATACCCCTAGTATTCATAAAAATGTAGTTTTTAACCATATTTTTTAAAAAAATAAAAATAAAAAACCTTTCCTGCTTCAGGAAAGGTCTTTGCAATTTATCCCAGTACTTTTAGTTGATTGAGTTGTTCCGTTAAATTCTTAAAAGCTTGTTCATCATGTTTATCCAACGCTTCATCGATTGCCTTGAGTATTCGGTCTCTCTCGAAATGAAGCATACTCTTCTCTAAAAACTGCTCAGCAAGTAGCTGATCTTTTTCATTAGCGGCTGTTGATTTTGGCATGAACGGGTTATTTTCCAATACTGCGGCGTATTGATAAGACGAATAAGCTGATTTAAAATTTAGCTGGATATAGATATCCTCATCCCGATTCAATCGAATATCATGAAAAGATTTCTCTGCATCGGTTGTCATGATATTGGATTTATAAAATCTGAAAGGCACTTCCTCCACACAATGGGTAGACATGATAAGACCACGGGGACAATATTGTGCATTCTCTACAAAATGGACCTTTTTCATTAATTGGTCGTGACTCATTAGATAATTTAAAATCCAAACACATTCTCTTCTTTTAAGTTGATAATGATTTAAAAACCACCGAATAAAATCCTTTTTCTCATTTACAGAAACAGGGGTAGCCACCATGAATTCCCTCCTCTGTCTTACTATTTTTTTTATAGCCCTGAACTTTCACCTAAACGTTCCAAAATCATCGCATATTCATCATTTGCCGGATTTATTACGAGCAGCTTGTTAAATACTTCTCTAGCAGTAGCGCTGTCTCCTTCTTCAATTAAAAAGAAACCGTAATCCTCCAGAAAATCCGGATTGTCTCTGAAAGAATTATATGCTTTACCATAGCTGGTTAATGACTCTTTATATTGCTCTGTTTTTTGATAACAGACAGCAGCTATCCATTCAAACTGTGGATCATCCTCGCCATATCTCCTTACCTCACCAATGCATTCTAAAATATCTTCATACCTTTCATTATGCATATAGAGCTTCAGTAGGGTAAGGGCAGCTTCTAAGTAGCCGGGATCGATTGCCAAAGCCTCTTTGAATAGGTTTTCCGCTTCATCCTCCAAACCGCTTTTCAAGGCGATTTTACCACCGAAGAAATATAGTTCCTTATTGAACTCATCTGCCTTGATGCCTTCCTTAACCGTATTCAAAGCCTTATCAAGATCCTCTAGATGTTCATAGCTTTTTGCTAAGTATAAGTAGAGGGAATGGTACTCATGGTCTATTTCCTTCAGTTCGATAAACTTGCGCACGGCAGTTTCATATAGACCAGCTTGGAAGGCAGTAAAGGCGTATTCAAATAGCGTATTGATTTCGACGCTACCATCTAAGGCCTTCTCGAAGTAAGGAAGGGCCTCCTCAAATTTCCCCGAACTACTCAACGCTTCCGCAAGACGCTGATTGACGTTCACCCCTGCAATTTCATGTTCCCGTTCTAATACCTTTATGTAATTTGCAATGGCATCCTGGTCTCTTCCTTGATGATAAAATAGTTCAGCTAGTGCAAAATCAATGATGATCTCATCCGGCAATAATTCCTTAGCCTGCAACAATTTCCTTTCACTGACCTCGCTCATCCCCTGTAATTGATAAAGGTCTGCTTCTAGTAATAGGGCACTTGGATAGACCTCATCTTCCGGGCTGACTTTTTCAAGCATCAGCATGGCTTCATCTTCTTGATCCATATCGATAAGGATTTCTGCTAAAGAAACAATCAACTCGCCCTCGTCTGGATACAGTGCCAGTAGATGCTCAAAAAGATCCTTAGCTTCCTCGACAAACCCAAGTTGGAACATTTCCTCAGCCAACAATAAGATGTCCTCTGCCGACTCTGATGATTTAATTCGATTTATATGTTTAAGAGCTTCTGTTAATTCCCCTTTTTTTAAATACTGAATAACTTGTTCTACTATATTCATAGCTGCTTCCTTCCTTTTGCATAAACTTAGTCTCTAGACAAACAACATCACGCAAAACGTCAACTTTCCTATCATAAAAAGGATGAAACGGATCGTGAAGATGTTTAGTAAAAACAGTAATATTTAGTTTACCATACTGCAGCCCGGTAATTCCATTGATGTAGTTCCCCCCATTCTTCATAAAAAAAGGTTACTATCTAATTCTCCATGGAAAGGAGAATCTCCTTTTTGATTAATCGGACCTTTATCATCAGTCCCCACCGTTATATTTCATAAAACGTTATTTTGACAACGCTTACAAAGGGATAGGAGCAAAAAACAAAAAAATAAAAAAAGTTTGCAGCACCAAAATATCTGCAAACTTTTTTCAATTCACTTAATCAAGTATGTTAAATGGTCAAAAAATTCCGGATACGAAACATCAATGGCTCCTGGGTCTTCCAGTTGAACATCCCCATTAGTAATTAATGCCGCTATTGCAAGCATCATTCCAATGCGGTGATCTCCATGGCTCGTGACCGTCCCTCCCTGAAGGGATTTACGCCCACTAATAATCAATCCATCTGCAGTCGGCGTTATATCCGCTCCCAGGATTTTAAGCTCATTGGCCACCGTGTCTATCCGGTTCGTCTCTTTTACCTTTAACTCACTAGCATCCTTGATTGTGGTAATACCTTCCGCTTGAGTGGCTAGGAGAGCAATGACCGGAATCTCGTCAATTAAACGAGGAATCAAATCACCACTGATCGTCGTCCCTTTTAATTGGGAACTCCGTACAGTAACGTCTCCTGCGGGTTCACCTTCTCCAGAATGTAAATCGACCGTTATATCCGCTCCCATTGCCTTCATCACTTCTATAATGCCTGTTCTTGTGGGATTAAGGCCTACGTTTTTCAAAACAACTTCACTATTTTTTGTAATCGCTGCAGCTACCATAAAGAATGCAGCCGAAGAAATATCGCCAGGCACATGTATAGTAGTTCCTTTGAACAACTGATTGCCACTTACTTTAATCGTTTGACCGTCTTTTTCAATTTTTCCACCAAATTGTTGGATCATCCGTTCAGTATGGTCTCGTGTCGCTTCCGGCTCCACGATGATCGTTTCTCCTTCAGCTTGTAGCCCCGCAAGGATAATAGCAGATTTGACCTGGGCACTAGCTACAGGCAATTGATAGCGAACCCCTTGTAATTGCCCTCCCCTTATGGAAAGGGGCGTGTATTCGCCGTCTTTACGTCCGTCTATGAGCGCTCCCATCTCACGGAGGGGATTCACCACTCTTGTCATCGGCCGTTTAGCAATGGAGGAATCACCAGCGAGGACTGCAGAAAAGTCTTGTCCAGCCAAGATACCTAGCATCAATCGAATCGTAGTTCCAGAATTTCCGACATCCAGGACTTCACGAGGCTCAGTCAACCCATTGAATCCTTTCCCCTCTATACGGACTAGCTGACCCTCTTGTTCTATGCTCACGCCAAGCTGCTTGAAACAGGAGATTGTACTTAAGCAATCCGCACCAGGTAAAAAATTAGTAACCTCCGTAACCCCTTCAGCTAGCGCTCCAAACATAATAGATCGATGGGAGATAGACTTATCCCCCGGTACAGCGATCGTTCCACGCAAAGATTGAATGTTCGTTGGCAACCTTTTTGTCTTCATACAACCATCCTTCACCATGTATTATTTTATGCCAGAATCGTTTCATAATCAGTATGCCTCGCCACACAATCAGCAGCTTTAATACGGTCTTCCTCTGTCTGGAAGCTGATTACTAGTACGCCATATATTTCTTCCCTTGTTTCGATGATTCGTATATTCGTTATACTGATTCCTTCCTGTGCCAAATAACCAGTAATCTCTGAAATGACCCCTGAGTAATCTGGTATATCAACATATAAATCATAAAACGCCGGAATGGCACCTTTCATATTGCTCGGTAAGTCATCCCTATATACCTTGGCATCAGTAAAGAAACGAAAAATTTCTTCGCTATCTTCATTGGCTACAAGTTCTTTGATATATTCCATTTCCCTTAACCAATCATTCATCAACACTAATAGCACTTCACGGTTATGTAATAAAATATCACGCCACATTTCGGGATTACTGGAAGCTATTCTAGTAATATCACGAAAGCCTCCTGCAGCAAGCCTTGAAATCAGCTCATTCTCCTGACTGTATGCTTCCGCCTGTTTGACAAGGCCTGAGGCGATGATATGTGGAAAATGACTGATCACTCCTGTAATTCTGTCGTGGGTATCAGGTGAGACTACCAAAAAATTAGCTCTTGTGCCACTTAACCATTGTTTTAACTGCTCTATTCTTTCTTCCTCGACATGTTCCTCTGGAGTAAGTAAATAGAACGCGTGCTCAAATAAGTGCAATTTGGCTGCCCCCGCTCCACTCTTGTGGGAACCAGCCATTGGATGGCCCCCTATGAAGGTGTAACCTCTATTGATCAAGCTGCTGGCCGCATTCACAACGGTTGTTTTCGTACTTGCAGCATCCGATATGATGACATCCCTTTTTAAGTCCAGATGAGCTAATTCCGCTAAAGTCCGGACCGTTTCATTGACAGGGACCGCCATTAAGATTAAATCGGCATCACAGGCGCCAGCTTCAAGAGAAGATACGGAATCATCAATGATTCCTAATAAGGTGGCTAGTTGTAAATTCTTTTCGTTTAAATCATAACCAACAATTACAGCGTCAGGATGAGCATGGCGGATAGCCATGGCCAACGATCCACCAATTAGTCCGAGGCCAATTACGAAAACCTTTCCTTTCACTCTTCTCTCCCCCGCTCCTTTAGTCCTCTAACCTAGATGAAATTAATGTATTGAATTAGAAGGCAAACTTACTTCAGTCAAGAATGATTTAATAGCACGAATCATTCCTTCATTTTCCTCCGTCGACCCAATCGTCACACGGACGCTATTTGGGAAACCGAATGACTTACCTGATCTTGCGATATATCCCCGCTCCAATAAAAACTGAAATACTGCATCAGCGTCATGATTGAAATGAATGAAAATAAAATTACCCTGAGATGGATAATATGAGAGATTTTCCGATTCACAAAACTCATAATACTGTTGTAGACCTTTTTGGTTTTCCGTCCTACATTTTTCTATGAAGGCCTGGTCCTCTAATGCCACGACGGCAATCTTTTGTCCGAATGTATTCACATTGAATGGTTCACGCGATGGATCAAGCTTCTGGATAATGTCTTCATCAGCCAATCCGTATCCAACTCTAAAGCTGGCAAGACCGTATATTTTTGAAAATGTTCGAAGTATAATCAGATTCTTATATTTATTGATCCATTGATTGGTTCTCGGATAATCCTCAGCCACTGCATATTCACTATAGGCTTCATCTAAAACAACAAGTACATCTTCCGGAACCTTTTCAAGGAATGCAATTAAATCAGGTTCGGGAATGTATTTTCCTGTCGGATTATTAGGTGTACAGATCCAAATAACAGATGTGTTTTCATCAATAGCATTAAGCATACCTTCTAGGTCATGAGCTCCGTCAATGTGCGGCACTTCTCTAATTTCCGCCCCTTCAAGGGTGGCATTATGTCGATACTGTGAAAAAGTCCCCGTAGCCATAACAGTGTTTTTTCCCGCTCCAAGCAAACTCCTTGATATTATTTGAATATTCTCATCTGATCCATTCCCAAAAATAAGTTGTGTCTCTTTAACACCTGTATGTATAGCAACGGCCTCTCTAAGCGAGGTTGCATATCCGTCAGGGTAAATAGCGAAAGAATGGCTTGCATTTTTTATGCTATCTTTAACTTTTTCGGAACACCCAAACGGATTTTCATTTGAAGCAAGTTTCACTATTTTTTCAAGACCATACATTTTCTTCACTTCATCGGTTGATTTTCCCGGTTGATAAGATTTCAAGGAAAGGACCGCTTCATTCCATTTCATATCATTCACCCCTATTTTCACTACTTTAAAGCATCAAAGTGTACAAATATTATACCATATCTTTTTTCTTGAATTCTAATTTTTTAGTTAAATCCGGCCTCAAAACAGTGGCACCCGCTTGATATACATGCTCAATATCTCTCTGCGATTTCGTCGTCTCTACATGAAGCATCACTCTTATACAGGAAGGCAAAGAATTTATCACAGGAATTTCTTGCATACAAGTGACCGGTACATATGTCCACCCTTCAAATTTCCTGAGGGCTTTGGCAGGGAAGACGGAGCGTATATCATCCGTTGCAGAAAAAAATACGGAGGCAACCATTTCAGGTTCAATATCGTTTTTTCGAATAATTTCTTCCAACAGTAGTTCAACAGCAGAAATCACTTCTGATTCTGTGTCATTTTCTACGGTTGTTGCGCCCCTTATTCCTCTAATCACACACGATTCCCCCATTCTTCAATCACATTAAATCAGTCATTTCTTCTAACAGTAGCGAATCTTCCATATCCATTAACACAGGAGAACCCAATTGTTTTAGCAAGACAAATGTAGCACCGCCATGGACGGACTTTTTATCAGTTTTCATCAAATGGAGCAATACTTCTTTTTCAAGCTGCTGAGGTATAGTTGTTTGATAACCTAAAGAGGAAACCCATTGTATGAACTCGTTAAGGTTAAAATCCAGATCCTGTTTCTTCTGACTTAATTTCAGGGCGTAGACCATTCCTATTAAAATGGATTCACCATGAGTAAAGTTACCATATCCCATAGAGCCTTCAATAGCATGACCAAGTGTATGACCAAAATTTAAATAGGCACGGATACCCGTTTCTTTTTCGTCCTTTTCTACGATGGATGCTTTTATGCTTATCCCTTTTGTAATCATGATTAGAAATTGCTCATCCGTTACATTGGTGAGATCCACAATATTCAACCTTAACCATCGGTAAAAGTCTTCATCAGCAATCAAGGAATGCTTAATTACTTCGGCAAAACCCGAACGTAACTCTTGTAATGGAAGCGTATGTAAAAATTCAAGGTCATAAAAGACCGCTTCAGGCTGGTGAAAGGCACCAACCATATTTTTTCCTAGTGGATGGTTGATGGCAACCTTGCCACCAACAGCACTATCATGCGCAAGTAAAGTCGTCGGGATCTGGATAAACGGGATTCCCCTCATAAAAGTGGCCGCAACAAATCCAGCTAGGTCGCCGACTGCACCACCGCCAAGAGCAATAATCATTGACTTCCGATTAAGTCGTTGGGATAAGGCGTAGCTTTGGCACTCGTAAAATACGTCAAATGTCTTAGCATGCTCCCCTTCCGGAACAACATGGTGCAACACCGGTTTTCCCGTCTTAATTAAAGCGCTTTTGACTGTCTGTAAATGCAATTCTGCTACTTTTTCATCCGTAATGATTAAAATCTTGCTTACATGACTATATTCATTGGAAATGAAATCGGATAATTCATGAATCGCATTCTTGCCTATTACAACCGGGTATTGCTTGGAAGCCGTTTTAATTTGTATGGATTCCATCGTTAAAACTCCTTTACTTCTTCCCGATAAGAATTTATGTATTCTTCCAATCGATCAAAGCGGTCTGAAGGAAATTGTTCCACGATTGCCGTCGCAAGTTCCCAGGCCACTACTGCCTCGGCAACCACGGCTGCAGCTGGCACAGCACAGCTATCAGAGCGCTCCACACTTGCTTCAAATACTTCCTTAGTATCGATATCAACGCTTTTCAACGGTTTATATAATGTCGGAATTGGCTTCATGACACCACGTACAACAATCGGCATACCAGTCGTCATCCCGCCTTCAAAACCACCCAGGCGATTCGTTTTCCGATAGTAGCCCTTATCCTTGTCCCAAGCTATCTCATCATGAACATCACTACCGAATCGATGAGCCGCTTCGAATCCTATACCTATCTCGACACCTTTAAAAGCGTTAATGCTCATAATTGCCGCTGCAAGCTTAGCATCGAGTTTACGGTCATAATGAACATAGCTTCCAACGCCCACTGGCATTCCTTCAACAATGACTTCCACAACGCCGCCGATTGAATCTCCCTTTTGTTTAGCATCATCAATGGCATCCTTCATTTGTTGCTCGACATTCTTATCAAAACATCTGACTGAAGATTCTTCCGTCACATGCTGTAACTGCTGAATCGACTCATATTGAGGAGGATCAGCCTTTATACCACCGATTTCAAGTACATGTGATGCCACTTCAATTCCTAACAAAGCCAGTAATTTTTTAGCTACTGCACCTGCTGCCACACGCACGGTCGTTTCGCGGGCCGATGAGCGCTCCAAAACGTTCCGTAAATCACGATGACCGTATTTAATGCCACCATTCAAGTCTGCATGACCTGGACGTGGACGCGTAATTTTGCGTTTGATCTCTTCAGCTTCTTCCTCTGATAGACCTTCACTTCCCATGATCTTGGTCCAATGCTTCCAATCGTCATTCTCGACTACCAATGCGATCGGTGATCCCAACGTGTAACCATGTCTGATTCCAGAAGATATGAAGGCTTGATCCTTTTCAATCTGCATTCTTCTTCCTCGGCCATGCCCTTTTTGCCGGCGACCCAAATCTTTGTTAATATCCTCATTTGTAATTGGCATACCCGCTGGTAAACCTTCAATAATAGTAGTTAGCTGCGGACCATGTGATTCTCCCGCTGTTAAATATCTCATTTTCCTGCCCCCTTTTAGCACTTTAAAGGATTTATGTATCAATATAACACAATTTTATGAAAAGTGGGAATACAGTTAAAGCAAAATCAATATTTCTTTATATTTCAACACTTTTCTTTTATTATTTTACATGTTCTCAAACAATTTCGATATAGTTTAATCTTTCCCAAGCTAACATTTCACCCCCATCTTCTCTCTCAGCTTACCAAAAATGGCCCTTTAGTCCAATAACGTGCATAGAAAAGAGAACTGAATGTTCCATTCAGCCCTCTATACTGTAAATCTATTTACTTTTTCTTATAAAAGAATGTGTCTATGGTTTCAAATTCATATTTTCCCGGATTAAAAATCTGTTCTGTACTCCCCACAAAAAAGACACCACCACTTTTCAAAGATGCACTGAATTTATCATATAAAAGACATTTTGCGTCTTCAGTAAAATAAATCAAGACATTTCGACAGACGACTAAGTCAAAACCCTGTTCAAATCGATCTGCAAGTAGATTATGTTTCTTAAAGGTGACTGTTCGCTTAATTTCATCTTCAACACGATAAAAATCATCTTCTTTTTTAAAGTGCTTGTTCTTTATATCATCTGGCACTTCATTCAAAGAACGCTCAGGATACACCCCTATTTTCGCCCGGGCAATTACGTTTTCATCTAAATCCGTTGCCAATATTTCAATTTGGCTTAATGGAACAAGATTCGATAAAATCATCGCAATTGTATATGGCTCTTCACCGGTTGAACAGGCAGCACTCCATATTTTTAATTTTTTTTTGCTGGCTAAGAGGGAAGGCAGGACTCTTTTCTCTAAAACTTCCCATCTCTTCGCATTCCGATAAAATTCCGAAACATTAATCGTCATTCTGTCTAAAAACTCATTTAATACTTTAGAATTGGACTGAATGTCTTTAAAATATTCCCGGAATGATCGATACCCTCTTTTCTCATACAGAGAGGTGAGACGACGTTTCATTTGCCCTTCCTTGTACAATGACAAATCAATGCCTGTCAACACTTTAATATTGCGAATAAACTCTTCATATTCTTGAGGCATTGCTGTGACTCCCCCGAACTTATTGATTTATGTCGTTCTTCTCTTTATATCGGAGTGGGCTTGGGATTCTTTAAATAATAATGCCGCTTTACGCCTTTAATTTCAATAACTGCAAAGATACAAAAAAAGCGGGTCTGTCGAATCATTCGACAAAACCCGCTTTTATATTCTTACCTACCTAATTAGTAAACCCATTCGTTAGCGATTTTAGAATACTCAACTAGTTCTTCTTCTTTGAAGAATAAACCAATTTCACGTGCAGCGCTTTCAGCTGAGTCTGATCCGTGAATGATGTTTTTGCCTACAGTAACTGCGAAGTCGCCACGAATTGTAGCTGCTGCAGCATCTTTAGGATTAGTAGCACCCATCATTTGACGAGCAGTTGCAATTACGTTTTCACCTTCCCAAACCATTGCGAAAACAGGGCCTGAAGTGATGAAGTCCACTAATTCACCGAAGAAAGGACGTTCTTTGTGCTCTCCGTAATGTTGCTCAGCTAATTCCTGAGAGATAACCATTAATTTTGCTCCAGCTAATAGGAAGCCTTTCTTTTCGAAACGAGAAACGATTTCACCGATTAAATTACGTTGAACGCCGTCAGGCTTTACCATTAAAAATGTTTTTTCCATAATTGTCACTCCTAATATGTATCATAGTTATTTGCCTTTATAAGGCAATCCTTTTAGAATACTACCATGGTTTGTCCAGTTGCGCAACTGCAAGCTTTAAAACTTCCTTTTTCCGATGTTTTTTGCTATGTCAGATAATGTCTTCCTCGCCTTTATGGCGGGAAGTCCTTTCAATTCCGAGAAAGCCTTTTCTAAATAAAGGTCACTTATCTTAGCCGCTTGTTCAATGGCACCTGAAGACTTGATAGCTGTAATGATTTTCGATAAATCTTCTTTGGACATATCTTCCCTAACCGTTTCGATTAGCTTTTTAAGCATTGGGTCTTCCATTGCAATCAAAACGGGTAAGGTGATGTTTCCCTGTATCAAATCACTGCCTGCCGGCTTACCCAATTCTTCTTCAGATGCAGTGAAGTCCAGGATATCATCTGTTATTTGATAAGACATGCCAACATAATAACCAAATCTAAATAACTTTTGATGGATTTTTTCATCAACACCGGCAGCAATCGCCCCGAGCTGGCAGCTTGAAGCTATGAGTAACGCTGTTTTTCTCTTTATCCTTCGAAGATAAATTCGCCAGTTTTGATTGAAATTGTATTTATCCTTAATTTGCTCTATTTCCCCGAGGCACAATTCGACCATGGTATCCGCGAGAATCTTATGTGCAAGCGGGGTCTCAATCACTGCCATCATTTCCAGTGCTCTTGCAAAAATGAAGTCGCCGGTATACATGGCAACACGATTGTCCCATTTCGATTTAATAGTGGCAGACCCTCTGCGTAAATCCGCATCATCTACAACATCATCATGTACGAGTGAAGCCGTGTGTATCAGTTCCAATGTCGCTGCAACATGCTTGACTACATGGATATCATAATCGCCAAACTTCGCCCCTAAAAGGACGAATACCGGGCGAATACGTTTTCCACCTGATTGCAGTAAATGTAGTGAAGCTTCCCGCAAAACCGTGGAATCCGCTATAATTGCCGCTTCTAATTCTTTTTCAATTAATTGCAAATCTGTATTCAAGAAGGAATACATCATTCTATATTTCATAAATTCCACCCAGCTTTGTCCATTGCTTTTATGCTTTATTTAAAGGCTTATATCCGAAATGTGTTGCAGCAACGCCACCAAAATGCGCTTTATAACTCACTTTTTCCATGCCTGCCTGCTTAAACATACTTTCAAGTTTTTTCATACCCGGGAAATCGCGTGCAGATTCCTGAAGCCAAGAATATTCATTATAGCTTTTAGCGAACAACTTGCCGAAAACCGGCATGATAAAACGAAAATAAAAATAATAGCCCTGTTTAAAACCTAGCATCGTTGGCTGCGAAGTATCGAGACAAACGACCATTCCCCCAGGCTTTACCACTCGGTTTAATTCTTTAAGGACTTGCATGTAATCTGGCACATTCCGAAGGCCAAAGCCAATCGTTACGTAATCAAAGCTATTATCATCAAAAGGGAGTTCCATTGCATTACCATGCATAAGAGAAACATGATCCAATTTAAGATCTTTGACTTTTTGTTCGCCAATTTTCAGCATGTTCTTACTGAAATCCAACCCTATTACTTTTCCTTCCGGTCCGACTTCATTAGCGAGCGCAATGGTCCAATCCGCCGTTCCACAGCATACATCGAGTGCATGGGCGCCCTTTGGGACTTTCATGATATCCATGGTCGCCTTTCGCCATTTTAGATGCTGCTTAAAGCTGATGAGGGAATTCATCTTGTCATAATTTCCGTATATCTTTTCAAAAACATGATGAACTTTTTGCTCTTTAGACTGTTCCATGGCTCAACCTTCTTTCACACATGAATTCGCTTGATTCTTTGTTTGCTTAAGTATCTCGCTCACTCTTTGTAAGATTTCTTCATTTTTTTTTGTTACATTCCGAGAGGAAAGTTCTACAGCTTTACTTACATCTCTTAGACATCTATCTATTTCAATCCTTACTCGTTCTTCTTTTTCTGATGAATGGACGTCATTACGCTTACCTTCATCGATGATATTTCTCATGTTATCAAAGACAATCGATTGGCCAGTAAGCAAATAGTTTGTCTTTTCAGTCTGCAGTCGATTTAAAAGAAGCAGGTCTTCCGAAATCTCCATCCAATCAGGTCGTTTATAATATTCGGCCATTTTATAAACAAGCGAGGATTCGATTGCCTTTAGAGTATTTAGAAGTGTAGGAAGATCGCTTATGCATTTTTGATAAAGAATAATTTTATTATCGTTGATTTTCTTTATCGCACTTGAAAGTACGCGGATCATCTCAATGTTTCCGATACTCGCTAGCCCCTGATAATACAGGCCGCTGTAGTAATCACCTGCAAGGACTTGTAATTGCCGATTTTTCAAAACCTGAGGCGTTTCCGGCCCATCGAATGAATTAGAGACGATTTCATGGGTATCAAGAGCAATTTGAACGAGCATGGTCGATTCAATGTATTGATTCCGCTCTTCGTTTAAAACGTCCAGATCATTAAACAAGCCCCAAAGTAATATTAATTTATTTTCATCAACTAATGGCTTTTGGATATATTTAAGTAAATAAGGATGTTGAGCCTTTGTTTCTATCGTTTGTTTTAATTGTCTTAAGTCATTCGTTATGTTTAACAATTGAGATCACCTTTGCATCCCCGAAAGATAATTTTTTCATACATATTCGTTTCTTATCTGTGTAAAATACACATTATTATACCATAAAAACAATCAGTTGAAATGAACAACGTTTATAAAATGATACATCCCTGAATGGGAAGGAGTATCTTTTATTCTTTCTAACCAACTGGATGCAGAAGTTTTCTTAAATAAATGTGTGAAATAGGTGAGGAATAACCTTTTAGGTGAGAATCATTTACTTAACGGTTGAATTCTTTTTTGACTCACTTTCCATTTCACCGTAGGGAGTGTAAATCTTTGCATGTCCTCTTATTTTTATGGCCGATGTATGCTCCGTGAATTGAGCTATCATCACTTCCCCTGAGTCAAGCTTCTCAGAATGATGAAACTTGGTATCGGTCCCTCTTGTCAACCCAATCACGTTTACGCTATCTTCAATGGCTTTAATGACTACAAAATCACTTGAGAATTTTTCGTCCATTTCTATTCTCCCCCTATATCCTTAGTCTTTAATGAATGCCAATACTTCGGCCCGAGTACGATGGTCCTTTGCAAAAGACCCTCTAACCGCTGAGGTCACTGTTTTAGACCCTGGTTTTTTCACGCCCCGCATGGTCATACACATATGTTCAGCCTCTACTACAACCATCACACCATGTGGCTCCAGCTTCTCCATAATCGCATTTGCGACGGTCGATGTTATGCGTTCTTGCAATTGTGGTCGTTTTGAAACCGCCTCGACAGCTCTGGCTAACTTACTCAAGCCTGTCACTTTTCCGTTTTTAGGGATGTAAGCGACATGGGCTTTCCCGTAAAAAGGCACTAAATGATGCTCACAAACCGAGTAAAAAGGAATATCCTTCACAAGAACGAGCTCTTCATGATCTTCACCAAAAACCGTATCGAAATATTCTTTTGGATCCTGATTCAGCCCTGAAAATATTTCTTCATACATTCTAGCCACGCGCGCTGGAGTATCTAGTAACCCTTCTCTCCCAGGATCTTCCCCAACTGCCTCAAGAAGCATCTTCACCGCTTCTTCTATTTTTGCATGGTCGACATTTGCCATTCCCTTACCCCCTATTTAAATTGAACTAATATGTATTAGAAAAAAACACAAGACAAAACGCCTGGCATTTAATGTTCTTTCACCAAAAAGCTTTTTAACCCAGTATAAAGATCAATAAATAATTCATGTACCATTCATTGCATTCATTGATACTTATTATTATATTATCTTTTCTTCAGTATTCACTGCCTTTTATAATAGCATAGATAGAAATTAAGAAGCAAAAAAAGACCGCGTATGCACGCGGCCCTTTTTGTCGGTTAAGCACCCGTATGTAATGGTAAAATTACTTCACTGCATCTTTCAGTGCTTTACCAGGTTTGAAAGCTGGCACTTTGCTAGCTGCAATTTCGATTTCGTCACCAGTTTGTGGGTTACGACCTTTACGAGCCGCACGTTCACGAACTTCAAAGTTACCAAAACCGATCAATTGTACTTTATCTCCAGATTTTAGAGCTTCTAAGATTGTATCAAAAACAGCATCAACAGCTTTTGTAGCGTCTTTCTTAGAAATTTCAGTTGCTGTAACAACTTCATTAATTAATTCTGTTTTGTTCATGCCATTCACCTCCTCCCAAAAGGATCTTTATAAAAAATCATTATTACAACACGATAATAGTGATTTGATATTTAATTCAATGGGAACTTTTCCTACTGCTAACCATGTGTAACCTATCTTGAATAATTTTCCAAAAGGACACATCAGCTAAGTTAAAAATAGGTTGAAACCGCTGTTATAACGCGTTTTCTGTATGTAGATTATCACAAATCCTATTCGCTTAGCAAGGGAATTCAAAAAATAATGGGAATCTTTTCATAAAAAATTGTATAATTTATAAATTTTGTCTCCCGCTAATCATCATTTCCCTTTTTTATAGAAAGTAAACTCCTAATCCCACTGAAAATCCCATAACACTAGGGTTTTTAGAGATTCCATTAAAAACTTACTAAAAAATCGTATCGGTCAGATTCTTTTTACCCTTATAAGGACTGATGTAATCCTAACAATAAAAAGACCAATCCCACGAACGGAATTGGTCCCATTTAATATGGTTCCTTATAAAATGATCGCTATTAAACCACCACTACCTTCATTGATGATTCTTTCAAGCGTCTCCTTCAACTTATACCGAGCATTATCTGGCATCATGGCTAGTTTCACCTGAATTCCTTCTCTAACATATGAGCTTAGGCTTCGGCCAAAGATATCGGAATTCCAAATGGAGAGTGGATTATCTTCGAAATCCTGCATTAAATACCTGACTAATTCTTCACTCTGCTTCTCCGTACCAATGATCGGTGAAAACTCTGATTCGACATCTACCTTTATCATATGAATAGATGGGGCAACCGCCTTTAACCTGACCCCGAACCTGGCTCCCTGACGAATGATTTCCGGCTCATCCAAGCTCATATCGTTCAAAGATGGAGCCGCTACACCATATCCGGTTTGCTTAACCATCCTTAAAGCATCTGCTACTTGATCATATTCGGCCTTGGCATATGCAAAGTCCTGCATAAGGGATAGGAGGTGATCCTTGCCACGTATCTCGACACCGACAATTTCCTTCAGGATATCGTCGTAGAGTTCATCTGGGGCATATAAGTCGATTTCAGCCACACCCTGCCCCATTTCTATCCCCGCGAGTGCAGCATGGTCAATAAATTCAAACTCATTAAAATGCCCGACTACCCGGTCAACATCCCTTAGACGTTTGATGTCTTTTACAGTCTCTTTGACCGCTTCCTGATAGCTTTCCCTTAACCAATGGTCTTCTCGGAGGACCATTACCCAACTCGGAAGGTTGACGTTGACTTCAAGAACCGGAAACTCATAGAGAGCTTCACGAAGCACACTGTATACATCCGATTCGCGCATCCCTTCCACACTCATCGCCAATACAGGGATATCGTACTTTTCCTGTAAAGAATCCCTCAGTGCCACCGTATTTGGATGATGGGGTTGCACGGAATTAATGACTATAATAAACGGCTTTCCAACCTCTTTCAATTCTTCGATGACCCTTTCCTCGGCCTCTAAATAATCACTGCGGGGAATTTCACCAATTGTCCCGTCTGTTGTAACCACAATCCCTAAAGTCGAGTGATCCTGGATTACCTTCCGTGTACCAATTTCTGCTGCTTCATTGAAAGGGATCGGTTCTTCGTACCATGGAGTATGAATCATACGGGGCCCATTTTCATCTTCATACCCTTTGGCCCCAGGTATTGTATACCCTACACAATCGACTAATCGAATATTCACTTCTAGACCTTCCGCTACCTGAATGGAGGCTGCCTGGTTAGGCACGAACTTAGGTTCAGTCGTCATGATTGTTCTTCCCGCTGCACTTTGCGGCAGTTCATCTTGAGCTCTTGCTCGGTCTGCTTCTGACGGTATATTCGGAATGACAACAAGCTCCATGAATTTTTTTATAAATGTGGATTTCCCTGTCCTGACAGCTCCAACTACACCTAAATATATGTCTCCACCGGTTCTTTCAGCAATATCTTTAAAAATATCTACCTTTTCCAAGGTATCCCCTCCCGAATTAGCGTTTTGGGATCACGATTATCCATTTACTCATGTTTAGGACACTATATGTCTATGATGTTGTCCGAAAAATTTATTCCGATTATTCCCGTACCCATACTCCTCCACCAACAGATTTTATATAAGGGTTTTTATTTTAAAAGTAAGATAAAATGAAGATAAAGAAATAACCCTTCCCCTACAATATATTTTGTAGAAGAAGGGTTATGACTATTTTGTGAGAAATATTGGGCTTTTACTTTTTTCATCGATGGTATATGGCAGTGAATAAGCTGGAACGAATTCCGAACTATCCACAAGAAGTTCCCGAATATCTTCTCCCGTCTTGATTTTTCCATCATGCTGCTGCAGTACATCATATAAATCCGGTGTGTAATCAACATAAAGATTTCCATCCCCATCCACCACTAAATAAAGGTCCTTTTGTGAGTAGGGGCTCGTAACAGTTGGTGCTTCCTTTAGACCCATCTTTTTATAATCAAGCGTAAAGACATTTTCCGATATCCTCTCTTTATAAGGGGGATACCCGTTACTTTGCTGATATGCCTGCAACCGTAAAGAAATATCTTGAATTTTCTGGGCCATCCGGACATCCAAAAGTTTCACCGTCGGATCGTTCTCTACGTTCACTAAGACATATTGAAAAACCCCTCCCGATTCATAAGCATTATCAGGCGGTTCCGCCATATACCTTGGTGAGATTTTCGTGAACTTGATTACATACTTTTGATAAATCGGAGTGTCCGCTTCTTTCGTCACAATGGGAAGAATCCCGCCTTCGTCTTCCTTAAATTGATCAACAGCGCTTTGAACAGATTGAATTTGTTCTTTATATGGTAATTGATTTTGAACTTTTTGCTTCTGAGGATACAAACAGCCTGTCAATAATCCAGAGATGCATAATAAACATAATATTTTGAAAGAATTTCTCATCATATCTCCTCACCTATTAAGTGGTTGGGCCGCTCAGAACAACGATAAGGATGATCAAGCCGGCTAGAAGCATAAGTATGTATGCAATAATTGCTGTTAAGCCTTTCCAGATTCCTTTTAGTTTATAACGACTTCCATAAATAAGTAGGATAGAGATAACCATAAAGCCCATCGCTATAAAGGATATCCACATTTTTTGCAGAGCTGGTGTCATATCATCTTCACTCCTTTTTCCAGAAATTATTATAACATACCAAATTACGTTAAAGGTATTAAATCGTTGTCCAAACTGTTTAAATTATTGCTCAATTAGCTTTTTCGTTTAAAAATAATGTTTAAAAAGTTAAGAAAAGAATAACCAGTTTGACAAAATAACAGCCCAGCAACAACTTTTTTCATGAAGGATGCTATAGTCATTCACTTAGCCGAAAAGAGGCCAACACATGGTTTTGAATTGTTTCATAGCCCAATAGAAACAATGGCACTTCCACACGTCCAAAACCCTCTTGTGGAGTCACGATTCGAGTGATGATGAGTTCCCTTGGTTAACATTTACTGCTGACAGGGGAAAAACTTGAACATATGAAGGATATTTCTCCATAAAAAAAAGCAGAAGATAATAAGATATCTTCTGCCATTTGACTAAATCCCCCGTGCCGAGGTCAAATTACTAGTTTACTTTCGTTGCATTGTATGCTGATACCTTGTAACTCGCATCCTCAAATGCCCATTTTAATGAAATTCTTTTAACAGATTTACAGTCCATGGAATTATTTTTCCTGTCTATTATCCAATATGTTAAAAAGTTCTTCCATTTCATTGGTTTTTGAACGGTTCATCAAGAGATCAACAGCCTTCTTCACTTCTTCCCCATTAAATAACACACGATATAGGGCTTCAGTGATTGGCATGTTCACATCATACTTATGAGCTAGCTGATAGGCTGCTTTAGTCGTTCTGACACCTTCAACGACCATACCCATATTTTCTAATACTTCTTCTAGGTTTTGCCCTTTACCAAGCAAATTTCCGGCTCTCCAGTTCCGAGAGTGCACGCTTGTACATGTCACAATCAAATCGCCGATGCCAGCTAAACCTGAAAATGTAAGGGGATTGGCACCCATTGCAACTCCTAGTCGAGAAATTTCCGCCAGTCCACGCGTAATCAAGGCAGCCTTTGCATTATCCCCATAACCCAAACCATCCGTTATTCCGGCAGCCAAAGCTATGATGTTCTTCAAGGCTCCTCCGATTTCAACACCAACCAAATCCGGGTTCGTATAGACACGGAAAGAATGATTGATAAAAAGGTCTTGAACCTTTTCTGCGGCTTTCATATTTTTAGATGATACGGCAACCGTTGTTGGATGGCGCTTACTTACCTCTTCAGCATGGCTTGGCCCAGAAAGGACCACTATATCTTTAAGCCATTCCGGCGAAGAGACTTCTTCAATCATCTCGGAAATACGAAGTAGAGAATCTGGCTCGATACCTTTACTCACATGTACAATCGTTAACGGAATATCGTGAACCGCTTCAATTTGCCCAAGCACTTCACGATAGGCTTTAGTCGGAACAGCCAAAATAACGATTTCAATGCCACTTAAAGCCTTCTCCATGGAGGAATAGCCCTTAATCCCCAATGGCAGCTCAATGCCTGGCAAATATTTATTATTGGTATGTTCTACATTTATTTCATCAATCTGCTTCGGGTTATGTCCCCATAATCTCACTTCATGCTGGTTATCGGCTAACACCATGGCTAGAGCGGTTCCCCAGCTACCGGCACCAATAACAGCGATGCTTTCTTTTTCATTCACCATTGTACATACCGCCTTTCTATTTTCTTTGGCGTCCAAAAATCCGTATCGGCGTTCCTTCGAATCCAAAGGCATCCCGAATACGATTTTCTAAAAATCTCTCATATGAGAAATGCATTAACTCTGGATCATTAACGAATACAACGAAAGTAGGCGGCTTGATTGCCACTTGTGTCGCATAGTAAATTTTCAAACGGTTACCATTATGTGTAGGTGTTGGATTCATGGCCACTGCATCCATAACCACTTC
The DNA here is from genome assembly GCF_050278025.1 of Peribacillus sp. NPDC097197. Taxonomy (NCBI): domain Bacteria; kingdom Bacillati; phylum Bacillota; class Bacilli; order Caryophanales; family Bacillaceae; genus Peribacillus; species Peribacillus sp. NPDC097197. Next base: position 357,889 of record NZ_JBNNST010000002.1, read on the forward strand.
ATTCAGGATATTTGTTTGAACGCGTATAGCATGGTTTTCGCTAGCTCGATCAATGACCGGCAACAATGTATGCGTGCGTTTCTTAGTTAGGGCAGATAGATAAATAATCGGAGCGTAATCAAGGAATTGGAAATTATCCCGGATTTTTTCTTCAAATTCCTTCATCGTCTTTTCGTCTTTCTCGATGGCATCCCATTTATTGACCACGATGATAACCGCTCTACCCGCTTCATCAGCATATCCAGCAATTTTCTTGTCCTGTTCGCGGATGCCTTCCTCCGCATTCAGAACGACAAGAACAACATCAGAGCGTTCAATTGCTCTTAAAGCACGAAGAACACTATATTTCTCTGTGCTTTCATACACTTTCCCTTTTTTCCTCATACCTGCCGTATCAATGATGACATACTCTTTGCCATTGAATTTGTACGGTGAATCAATTGCATCACGTGTCGTACCTTCGATATCACTTACGATAACACGTTCTTCCCCCAATAAAGCATTCACTAGGGATGATTTACCGACATTTGGGCGTCCGATCAGACTGAATTTGATTACGTCGTCAGCATAATCCTGGCCACCGTATTTAGGGAAATGTTTAGCGGCTTCATCCAACAGATCACCAAGCCCCAGTCCATGTGAACCTGAAATTGGGAATGGATCGCCAAAACCTAGAGCATAGAAATCATAAATTTGATCTCTCATTTCTGGGTTGTCCACTTTATTGACAGCAAGAACGACTGGCTTTTTCGATCTATAGAGGATTTTAGCAACCTCTTCATCTGCTGGAGTTACACCTTCACGTCCATTCGTCATGAAGATGATAACATCTGCTTCATCAATGGCGATTTCAGCCTGCGAACGAATTTGTTCCAGGAATGGCTCATCACCGATGTCGATTCCACCTGTATCAATGATATTAAAGTCATGAGTTAACCATTCACCTGAACTATAAATCCTGTCTCTTGTTACTCCTGGAACGTCCTCAACGATTGAAACACGTTCTCCCACTATTCTATTAAAGATTGTTGATTTACCAACGTTTGGCCGACCAACTATCGCAATTACCGGTTTTGGCATTGCTATTCACCCTTTCTGCTACTATATCTCTGTCAAAGTCACGAAATTCATGAATGCATTCTTTTAATATTTCATCTGCACTGTGATTTTCATTAATTCCTTTTTAAGGAAAAGGCTGTATGGATCATCATATAAAGGAAACTTCCATCAGTACAAGAAAATACCTATACTGTTGGCAAGTTAAACGTATCAAGTATATACAGGCATGAGTCCGCCTATCCCCTTGTTCCTAAGAGAACATATGGCAAATCCGCTGCTTGCTAAACATGATTAAAAACAGCCAAGAAAAAATGAAGACAGCCAAAAAACACCTTCGGCAACAGCTTCCATTTAATATAATTAGAGCACTTTACGATTTATCTACAGACCTCTAACTATCCTATAGTACCAAATTTCTCACTAATCAACAATGATTGTATGCATAAAAGCCCATTCTCCTACAATATTCCCCGCAAAAACTCCTTATGAAAAGTATTATATTAAACAAATTTTCATCCTATCTATTGGGTAAAGTTCTCCTTCCTTTCCTCCGACAATACCCTTGCTTGTGATGATGCAAAAATATATCCACATAAGACCTCGAGCAATCGCCAAAGAGCATTGGTCGTCAATACCATGACTACATTATCATGCCATGCATAAGATAGCGCCACGTAAGTCATCGAATGGAAATGAAGGAGGCCTGAATACACAAGATCGCCCAGCGTCATTCCTAACAACAGTACCGACATGCGCGATTTCCAGTCTTTAAACAGTAAGAGAATCAAATAATTCAGGAAAATGCAAAGAAGATAGGGCGCCTTGATAAATAGCCAAATGGGATCTAGTAAAGAGAACAACTGAAAACTTGCATAGGCCAGAGTGACAATCAAACTTCCTATAACAAGCTCTATTGTTTTCAAGGGAGATCGCTTTCTTATGTATACACACAGAATAAGAAAAAGATATAGCCCACTAATATGCATAGTAAAGGAGGATACCTCAAGGGTATATCCCACAAGGACCATGATAGCTAACAGATGGAAAAGGAAATCGAATCGATAGGCAACGGTTTTGGGAATAAAAAACATGACACATACCCACACTATCCATGAAACCCAATAAAAAAATATTCCATCCATAATAGCTTCTCCCCTTTTTAAGAAACATTATGGGTTATTTATGGTAAGAATAAACATGGCGATTTTTTTGATAAGTTACTAAATGCATGCCTGACAATAAAGGAGGTGTAATCTCGTGGGCAAAGACCGCCAGGAAAAGAAATTAAGGGAAAGCAAACGTTTGGAATCGGATCGGGACCAGTCCCTCGATAAAAAAGGGGCAACCAAGCTGGAAAGTCCTGAAGATGCAAGAAATAGAAACCATTGACCACTAAAAAAAGAGCACCTCTATTGTCATGATAACAATAGATGGTGCTTCTTTTATTGTCATTTTGCATAGGAAGTGCAGTCTATCCCTCTTTGAGTCAACCAGTGATAGGTATCACCGGAGATCACGACCTTTGCCTTTCTAAGCTCGGAAATATTAATAGCACCAAGTGCCGTCATAATAATCTTAAAATCGTCATGTATGTAATTTATTTCCCTAATTAGCTGCTCTAAACCGCTTTCTTTGTGCACCTTCAAGAAATGGCCAGCTATCCCTATTCCTCTTGCTCCTAAAGCTAAGCTTTTGGCAATCTCTAAAGGATTCTGAATACCGCCTGAACCCACGACTGACAATGCGGGTGAAACATTTACCGCTTCTACTATGGAAGCAGCAGTGGGAATACCCCATTCATTAAAATATCCGAGTATTTTGGAGCGTCTTTCATTTTCAATCCTAGCAAAATTCGTTCCACCGAAACCGCCCACATCTATTATGGAAACTCCAACAGAATGCAATTGCTCTACGGTTTCCTTACTCATGCCAAACCCTACTTCTTTTATTATGAGTGGAACTCCTAAATTTTTATTGATTTCTTCTATCCTAGACAGTATACCTGCAAAATCCCTATCTCCTTCAGGCATGGTCAACTCTTGAATGGCATTGATATGAATCTGGAATGCATCAGCCTCAATCATATCGCTCGCTCGCTTTGCTTGTTCAACAGTGGCTTCACCACCAAGATTTCCAATGAGGATTCCATTAGGATTCTCTTGTCTTACCACTTTATATGAAGCTTCCTGACTTGGATCTTTAATGGCTCCCATTTGTGAACCGACTGCCATTGCCATTCCAGTTTCCCTGGCAGCAATGGCCAGTTCCCTATTGATTTTTTCAGTTTCCAGTCCACCGCCGCCGGTCATGGCATTTATGAAAATTGGCGAACTTAATGTAAGTCCGCCAATTTCCACCGTAATATCCACATTATCCAATGAAATCCCAGGTAAGCTTTGGTGAACAAACGAAACATCTTCAAACCCGGATTTACGTTGCTGGCCTGTTTTCAATGCAATGTTTATATGGTCTAATTTTCGTTGTGCTCTCTCCAAGGCTCTCTCCAATTATTATCTTATTTTAGTTTTTTTAATTGATCGCCAATCATTTCACCAAGCTGGAACCCTTTTGTTTCAGCTGGAATTTCATAATCCGACGAGTAATTAGATTGTGGATCTTCCAGTTCTTTGATGCTTAATGATAACCGTTGATCCGCTTCATTGACGTCCAAAATCTTCACTTTGACCGACTGACCCTCTTGCAGGACTTCCTGCGGTGTTGCTATATGTTTGTGAGATATCTGTGAAATATGGACCAATCCTTCCACTCCGGGAAAGATTTCAACAAAGGCACCGAAGGAAACAAGACGTTTAACTACACCTTCTTGTATCGATCCTTTTGCTGCTTTATCAGCGATATCCACCCATGGACCAGGAAGGGTGTCCTTTATGGATAAAGAAATTCTCTCGTTATCACGGTCAATCGAAAGAACCTTCACCTGTACTTTATCGCCTTCAGTCACGACATCTGACGCTTTATCGACATGTTGGTGAGACAGTTGAGAAATATGAACAAGTCCGTCTACGCCACCAATATCAACAAAAGCTCCGAAATCGGTTATTCTTTGTACAGTTCCCTCAATCACTTGGCCACTTTCAATTCCATCAAGAACACTAGCTTTCTGCTTTTCCTTTTGCTCCTGTACAACTGCCCGATGGGAAAGAATCAAACGGTTCTTATCCTTCTCTAGTTCGACAATCTTGAATGTTAAAGTTCGGTTTTTGTAATCAGAAAAGTCCTCAACAAAGTAGTCTTCTACTAAAGAAGCTGGAACAAAACCACGTACGCCTAGATCTACAACAAGTCCGCCTTTGACAACATCTTTGATTTCTGCTTCAAATACGACTCCATTTTCAAATTTTTCTTCTAGGTCATCCCACGCTTTAAGAGCATCAATTTTACGTTTTGATAGAATAAGAGCTTCTTCTTCCACTTTGATAACTTCAAGCTCTAAGATGTCTCCTTCTGAAACGGCATCAGATGCTTTTTCGACATGCAGGCTTGACAACTCACTGATAGGAATGATCCCACCGGACTTGCTGTTTTCCACATCGACAATGACCTGTTTTTCTTCTACCTTTGAAACGGTTGCTTTAACTTGATCCCCAACATTGTAATTGTTCACTTCTACTTGATTCATATCTTCTGTCATTACTAACTCCTCCTTAACCCATGACTGATCAGCAAATTCATCGGCCATATATTTTATTTAAAGTGATTGGATAAATACACTTTTTATAAAGATAAACCAGCCTCTTTTTAGGGTAAAAAGGTCAAATTACCTTTTTTATTCCTATAAAGGAATATTACCCCTAATTTATAAATTCTAACAAAATCAGTGAATTGTCAAGCGGAAAGGATTATTTATGTTCAGAAATCAATTTTCCGATATGCGCCATAACGATCTTGGTCGCTTCATCAGCTGAAATCCTTTTCTCCCGATATTCTGTAAAGTCAATTGGTGGGCCGTAAACGACCTTTAGAGGGCGCAATAATTTATATGGTCCAATTATCGCACAAGGAATTATCACAGCTTCGGATCGCAATGCGAAAAAACCGGCTCCTGCCAATCCTTCTTGCAATTCACCCGTTTTGCTTCTGGTACCTTCGGGAAATAGCCCAAGTACTTTGCCTTCTTTTAAAAGCTTCAGCCCTTTTCTAAGTGATTCCCGATCGCTATTTCCCCGCTTAACGGGAAAAGCGTTTACCCTAGGTAATATACCCTTTAATATAGGTGCATGAAACAACTCTTCCTTCGCCATGAAGTGAATATCCCTTGGAGACGTCATTCCGACGACGGGCGGGTCCAAATTATCAATGTGATTGGCACAAATCAGCACCCCTCCCTCTTTAGGTATATTTTCCTTCCCTAACGTTTTAACCCTATAAGCAGGCATTAAAACGCCTTTTACGACGTTTTTACCAAAAGTATAAAAATCCAAGGTCATCTTTTCCTTTCTTCTATCAATGACATGATACTTTCTGCCACTTCTTGGATGGAAAGCGAAGTCGTGTCAATCTCGACAGCATCCTCTGCCTTTTTCAAAGGGGAAACTTCTCTCTCGGAGTCGAGCTTGTCCCTAGTTGCAATTTCTTCTTTTAAGATCTCAATATCAGAAGGGAATCCTTTTAGTAGATTTTCCTGATGTCTTCGCTGAGCCCTTTCATCCACAGAGGCAATTAGGAATACCTTAACCTCGGCATTCGGCAGTACATGGGTACCTATATCTCTGCCGTCCATGACCACTCCGCCATTTTCACCAAACATTTGCTGCCTTCTAACCATTTCTTCCCGAATGCTTCTGTGCTTTGCCACTTCTGAGACAGACCCAGTCACTTCATTGTTTCTAATTTGAGCGGTAACATCCTCATTATCCACAAACACCAATTGTCCCGCTTCACTCGGTCTTAAAGATATATCGGTATCGATCAACATATTGAATAAAGCGTTCTCATCATTCAGGGCAACCCCGTGATTCAACGCTTTATAAGTTAATGACCGGTACATCGCACCTGTATCTACATATATGTAATTGAACTTTTCTGCAACAATTTTTGCAACCGTACTTTTTCCAGCAGCAGCTGGTCCATCGATTGCAACTGATAATTTTTTTGTCATAAATCCTCCCAAGAATCCTACGATCATGATGATAGTTTACTACCCCTTCATTTTATCACAATTAGCGAGAAAAAGATTAATAAAAGGGCGTGTCAATTGAAAATCACGTCTGTTTAAAACACCTTATCGGTATTTATCCGAGATTCCTTGCTAAAGGCGTGTTCATCTAGAAAAAGGCGGGAATCCCGCGCTTTTATTTTGATGTCCCATTAAAGGTTTCAATAATTTTAGTATAGTTATTTGTATTGACCCCTTCATACTTTGAAAGCTTTGTCAGCTCAAAGATGCGATCTTCCTTACTTAGAAGAAGTTGAAAAAAAAGCAAACAGATTAGTTGGATGATTATCACTTTAATTAAAAGCCTTTCAATTGTTTTCATGAACTGTCCCTTCCAAACTAGGTAATACAATCAGTATGGAAAGAAATCCGACTTCTCATTCACCTCAATTACATATACAGACCTTTTTTCTTCAAGTCCACTTGCTTTTCAAAAATGAACCTCATCAATGTTTGAACCTCATTTCTTGGAGGGTCTATAAATTGAATATGAAGTAACCTATTGCCATGGTCCTTCTCCGTCACCCTTATCACTTTACTTTTCAACCGCAAGTATTGAATTTCCCCTGACTTTAATGTAAGGGCCATCCATAGATATAGTTCTGAGACAGATCCGATATCCACCCCTTTTAAAAGCCTGATTGAAGCCCCACCCGCACTGATGTCCTCGGTCAGGGCTCGGAATGGGGAAAACTCATACTGTATGGGATGCAATGCGATATCCACCGTTACATCAAGACGGACATACTGTCTCCTCTGAATTTTCACAAACGTCTCTACTTCGGGTACCATTAGTTGAATCATCGGGATTTGCCCTTTCACTTTGCCCAATACCTCGGAATCAAAAATATAAACGGCTTGTTCCTCATCCGTAAAGGAAATGTTCAGTTGAGTTCCATCCACTAGAAATACAACTTTTCCCGTCTCGATATTTATGGGGTAGTCTACGTAAACGCAACCAGATTCCATTTCTACGACCATACATTTAAACTTTTCCTTTTGGGAAGAGTATTTTTGCTCTAGCGTCAGCATATCGCCTATTTTAAACATTGTGTCTACACGTCCTTCGTTATTCTTAAAAAGGATCACCACTGAAGGAATTAATGAAATTAAACCCTTAATTTATTCCACATAATCCATAAAAAGTTTATTTGTATTATGTCATGGAAATGGAAAAAGGAAAAGTACCTAGGCACTTTTCCCTATATTTATTTTAGATATTAGTGTGGATGTTATATTAGATTAACTTTTCATAAACAGGTTCTGCATTTTTCAATTTTTCTACCTTTTCTTCCCTGCCGTTGTCAGCATTAATGAAAATTCGGTAGGTATCTTCCTTAATCGTTCCAAGAAACTCGTAACAAAGTACCTCTTCACCTATGTCATTTATAATTAATGCCTTTCCCTGCTCCATGATTTTGACGTTCGGATTAATTTTTTCTTTCGCTTCTTTTTCTGTAATTGTGGCGTCACCAATATCCCTAATCTTATTTGCTTTTAAATATTCTTCTGCAGAAAATCCGATGATGGATCCATCGTCCAAAGCCACTTTTACCTTGACCGAGTCTGGGTAAACCCTTATTCCATTGACAGAAGAGACAAAATTAAACAGACCTATGTGACCATATTGCACACTTTCAAACAACTCAAGCGATCTAAAGTCATGTTTCTTAAGAAAAGCGGATGCTTTACCGTAAGCTTGATTTAAATCAATATTCGTTTTTTGCACCTCCCGATTATTGATATACCAGATGGGATAACCACCCTTTTTGGTCATATCCATATTCACCTCGGTATCCTTTTCCTTATCCAGGATACTTATGCTATAAAATCCATAATCAGAGCCTTTTCCGTTTTCTTCAACATTTACTTTTACATTTTCACTTTGATTATTTGAATACGCTCGCGCGGCCGTGACAGCCTCTTTTTTCGTCAATGCTTTCCCGTTTAAATTTTGATAATTTTTGTCCTTCTGCTCTGCAGAGATATATGTTGGATTCATTTCATTCGTTTCACCATATCCTGCGACTTTTTTCTCTACCGTTTTAAACCCATCAATGATTGTATTATCATTATTCTCTTTACCCGTCGCTAGCGCTAACTCGACATCCATCCATCTTAAATTATTTTTAAGTACAAGATATTGCACTTTTCTTAACTCACCTTGAATATCTCCAGCTTGAGTATACAAAGAATTTAAATTCGCGTATTCTTTATCGCTCAGCGGTTGCTTTTCCAAATCACGAACCGCCGTTCGGTAACTGAAGTCTGCGATTTTCGATAAAAATTCTTCTGTCTTATTAAAAGGAAGTAAGGTCAGTGGCAGCTGCCCAACATCACTCTGTGCCTCAGAAGTGATTCGCCAAACGTCGGTAAGGGCTGGACTTAAAGAATGTTGTGAATTCATGGCGAGCGTACTCCCAATTTTGTCATGTAATAGGTCCACCTGATAGCTTAAATCATGAAAGGCCCGCTGATACGTGTTTTCGGCATTAATTAATACAGCATTTTTTTCTTTATGTTCTTGGTATCCCCAAAAGGCAGTTCCTCCAACGACTAAAACAAGCAGGACAATTACTATATTCCTAACCATAATTCATCACCTCTTTACTTACAGAAAATATGCTTTCCGATTTTTTTAATTTGTGGTCTGGACCAAATCCACTTGCTTGTTGCTGTTTCAGGATTGAAATAATATTCCGCATTACCGCTTGGGTCCCAACCGTTAATCGCATCCAAGACCGCTTCTTTCGCCCTTTCGTTCGGAGTCAACCAGATTTGCCCATCCGCAACTGCCGTGAACGCACGAGGCTCAAAAATCACGCCTGAAACGGTATTTGGGAACGAAGCGCTCTCCACCCTATTGAGGATCACTGCGGCCACTGCAACCTGCCCTGTATATGGTTCGCCTCTGGATTCCCCATATACGGCATTTGCCATCAGTTGGATATCATTCTGTGAATATCCTCCTGGAAGGTTCGCAGATGTAGCGGTACCTGTAGACTTATTATCCGATGTAGAGTCATTCGCCTTACTTGTAGAGGCATTCTCTTTATCTTTAACTTTTACTTGCTTATCAATGTCGACTCCCCCGTAATAGGTAAACTCATTTCCTTTATTGATCTGGTCATGGACAAATTCCTTATTGAAATTAGATGCATCTGAAAGTTTCTTTTTTGTCGTTGACCCTGCAAGACCGTCGATTGGCAGGCCGAAGTCTTCTTGGAAATTACGAAGTGCCCAGTAAGTTCCCCAGCCATATGCCCCATCGATTTTCCCTTGATAATAACCAATGTTTTGTAAGCGTGCCTGTAATTCAATTACATCATCGCCAACAGCGCCCCTTTGAATAACTTGACTCGAAAAGGCATTTGTTCTTGTTTCCGGGAAAATTCCGAAACAAATCGTTATGCATGAAAGTAGCAAGAGCCATTTCCACGTTGACGAAATTCCTTTCATCAAAAACACTCCTCTTTACTTGAATTAACGTTATTCTATTTTCTTCTTAACCCGCGCTTTTATTCCAAGGCAATAAAAAACGGAGTGGGCAAATTATGCCAACACTCCGAAATAAGAAATAATATTATTTACTTAGATAATGATTTTGAGAAATCTTTTCTGCATGAAACTTTGACAATAAGCGGGCTTTTTTCACTTTTTTCATTCCCAGCCACCATAGGTAAACCATAAAGGGCATGATTAAATGTACCCAGAACTTCTGGGAAATTAAAATATAATCATAGATGCCATGTAACAAAATCGGGATAATCAATGCCAGGAATACGTACAACCTATTATTATCAGCGGAAAATTTTGCTTTACCCAAATAATACCCCATGATTACGCCGAACAAGGCATGGCTCGATACCGGCAGGATCGCTCTACTGAAAGCATGCTCCACACCATTCGCTAGCAGGTACAAAATGTTTTCCATTGTTGCGAAGCCAAGGGAAACTCCTGCCCCATAAACGATCCCATCATATGGTTCATCAAAGGCAATATGCTGATAAATGACGTAGATAAGTATGAACCACTTAAAAAATTCTTCAAGCAAAGCTGCCCATAAAAATGCATTGGCGAGATTAGTATCTAAAATGTGTTCCGTTTCGAGCACATATTGTATAAACATAATTGGCAGAACAAGGAATACACCGAATAGAAAAGTTTTGATGACCACCGAAATGGGTTCGGTATCATATTGATCTTTCAAATAAAAGTAGCTGAGTAACGCCAACCCTGGCGCAATAGCCGCTGACAAAATGACCAGCATGGCCGACCTCTTTTCTTTTCCTTAATCGTACCATGGAATGGAGAAAAATAAAATCCTGTAATTAGTCTTCCTGTTTTTTTACTTGGTCAATATTTAAAGTGCTTTCCGTCTATAGCTGCTTCACTCGCCAGAATGATTGCTAATTTAATACGCGCTTTTTTACTGTCATAATCCGCGCCTAGAATCACTCCTCTATGCTTTAAGTCTGCAGCACTACCTACATAGTCATATGCGGGGTATACCTTCCCCTCCTCGGCAGCTGTAGTCATGACGATGGTAACCCCTTTATCGATTGCATCTTGGATGGCAGGCACCATGTGCGGGGTTACTTGACCTCTACCAACCCCCTCAAGTACGATTCCTTTGGCATCATGTTCGACAGAAGCCTTAATATAAATACCATCGGCGCCGGTGTGGCATTTGATGATATCAACTCTCGGTATATTACGTTGAATCTCAAAACTCTCCCTGTATAATGGTTTTTGATAGATGCTAACGACTTCGTTATCAATAATCCCCAAGTACCCATACCCATAGGATTCGAATCCTTGTAAATTGGAAGCATGTACTTTCTTAACATACTTTGCCGAATATATCCTTTCGTTAAAAACTACGACTACCCCTACATTTTCAAGAAGAGGGCTCGCAGCAGTTAAGATAGAGTTTCTTAAATTGGAATACACATCTGTTCCAACTTCTTGCGGAGACCGTTGCGAACCTGTCACCACAATCGGGCGATTGTCATTAATTGTGAGATCCAAGAAGAAAGCCGTTTCCTCTAATGTATCCGTACCATGGGTCACAACTATTCCAGCCACATCCGGATCTTTCAATTCTTCTTGAATTGCTTGTTTAAGTTCATCCATTCTATTTAAATCCATGGACATGCTCGGTATTTGAAAAAGATCAACCAGTTTAACTTCAATTTCCTTTGGTAGCTCGCAAAGGGATGCCAACTCTTTTCCACTCAAAGCGCCTGATGATAACATGCCGCCCGTGGTTTCTTTACTTGCAATCGTTCCACCTGTCGTGATTAATGATATTTTCTGCATTGTTACCCAGCTCCTTATTTACATATCCTTTGAAGCTAAATGTTGAGCAATTAATCCGCCGTGGAACCTGCCATTTTCAATGAAAATTTCATTGGCATTATTTCCTGCTGCCAGGACACCCGCGATATAAAGGCCTTCAACATTTGTCTCCATCGTCTTCTCATCATAAGTAGGTCTTCCTGTTTCTTGATCAATCGAAATGCCCATTGCTGCTAAAAATGAATGATCGGGGTGGTAACCCGTCATGGCAAATACAAAATCGTTTTTAATTACCTTTTGCACGTCACCAACATGATAAGCCACACTATCTTCAGTGATCTTATCTACAGTGGCGTTAAATTCCATCACGACTTTACCATTACGGACCAATGACTCGAACTCAGGAAGAATCCATGGTTTAATACTTGTAGAAAATTCGGATCCTCTATAAAGGACTGTAACCCTTGCCCCGGCCTTGACCAATTCCAGTGCTGCATCCACACTTGAGTTTTTACCACCAATGACAGTAACGTCACAGTTAAAGTAAGGATGTCCCTCCTTGAAATAATGGAACACTTTAGGAAGCTCTTCGCCCGGAATGCACATATAATTAGGATGATCATAATAACCTGTAGCTACGATGACACGTGACGCCGTATAATTACCTTTAGATGTTTTAACGAAAAAGCGTCCGTCATCCTGTTTTCTCACTTCTTCAACCTTCTCGAACTTATGTACCCGTAATTCTTTTCTCCTGACAACTTCCCTATAGTAGGCCAGTGCCTGATTTCGCACGGGTTTCCGATTTTCGGTAATGAATGCCGTATCCCCTATTTCTAACTTTTCACTGGAACTGAAAAAGGTCTGATGGGTAGGATATCGATAAATGGAATCGACTACGTTTCCTTTTTCTATAACAAGGGCCTGAATTCCCTCTTCTTTTAGAGCAATAGCAGCTGACAGTCCACATGGGCCCCCACCGATTATAATTACTTCTTCTTCATTCATTTTACACGCACTGCCTTTCCAACAATAATATTAAGTTATATTCTTCTCCTATTAAAAAATCCTATCATTAAATGATAGGATTTTTTACATATCTTTTCAATGATAATGCTCGTACGCTCTAGCAATACAAGTTAATCATACATCATTAAATTATTAAATCCATCCACGGAAGCGAGATGCTTCTGCCATTTTCCTAACACCGACCATATATGCTGCCAATCGCATGTCAACACGTCTGGATTGGGAAAGATCATAAATATTATTGAATGATTTCACTAGTATTTTTTCGAGCTTTTCGTCAACTTCTTCTTCAGACCAATAATATCCCTGATTGTTTTGGACCCATTCGAAGTAAGATACGGTAACGCCCCCAGCCGAAGCCAAGACATCAGGAACCAATAAGATTCCACGATCCGTTAGAATTTGCGTAGCTTCTATAGTAGTCGGGCCATTGGCTGCTTCAACCACGATGGAAGCTTTAATGTTTGAAGCATTCTCTTCCGTGATTTGGTTTTCAATGGCGGCTGGAACCAAAATATCGCAATCCAATTCTAGAAGTTCTTGATTAGTGATTGTCGTTTTGAACAGTTTTGTAACCGTACCGAAACTGTCTCGACGGTCAAGTAAATAATCAATATCCAAACCATCTGGGTCATGAAGTGCACCATAGGCATCGGATATACCGATCACTTTAGCACCGGCATCATGCATGAATTTCGCTAAGAAACTACCTGCATTCCCAAATCCTTGTATGACGACTCGTGCCCCTTTAATATCAATGCCGCGTTTCTTAGCCGCTTCATTAATGCAGATGGTCACACCTTTAGCTGTTGCAGATTCACGTCCATGAGATCCACCTAGTACAAGAGGTTTACCAGTAATGAAACCAGGCGAGTTGTATTCATCTATACGGCTATATTCGTCCATCATCCACGCCATGATTTGTGAATTAGTAAATACATCTGGTGCAGGAATATCCTTTGTGGGTCCTACGATTTGGCTGATTGCACGGACATAACCCCGGCTAAGTCTCTCCAATTCCCGGAAGGACATATTACGTGGATCACATACAATTCCACCCTTCCCACCACCATAAGGAAGATCAACAATGCCACATTTCAAGCTCATCCAAATGGACAGTGCTTTTACTTCACGTTCCGTCACATTCGGATGAAAACGAATGCCACCTTTTGTAGGACCAACAGAATCATTATGCTGTGCCCTATATCCTGTGAAAATTTTGACGGAACCATCATCCATACGAATTGGCATTTTCACCGTCAATAATCGTAAAGGCTCTTTTAAAAGCTCAAATACTTCTTCAGGATACCCCAGTTTGTCCAGTGCTTTATGTATTACTGTCTGGGTAGACTTTAGCACGTCATGTTTTTCTTCCTCATTCACATGGCTATTCCCTTTTGCCGATTCCATTATAGTACCCCCTATATAATCTAGATCCATTATTATTAGTGATAAGTGCTCTTCAGTGCTAGTATACACCTTCGCAATATTAAAGCAAAGAGTAAAAATGGGAATTTAAAAGTTAGAAATATTCAAAAAATGAAAACGGTAACATTTACGTTTATATACTTGATACTTCCCCTAATCTTAGAGGTTAAACCGAAAAGGAACGAGGTTATCCAGGCAAACCGTTTTCGGCTATATTTGAAGTGTCTGCCCTGTCTCCTCTTTTCTACTAAATGAAATGCGTGATTAAAACATGTATGGCTTCCTTTTCAATTAGGCGGGTTCCGTATTCATTTATGCGGGATAATGTCAGCGTCGAAGCATGGCCATATTCGGCTGCAAGGGAGATGACCGTTTCATAAGTTGCATCCCTAACACCCTCAATCAATAAATAGTATTTTCCTTCATAAAAATAAAGGGCACTATTGAGCATCCCTTGGAGGGTCAGACGATGACACAACTGAATTACATCTTCAAAATCGTGGAAAACATAAAGAATATGGGGAGATTCATCAACTTTAACCTGCAAATCCAGAAATTCTTCTTCCTCAGTAAATAATTCTTCTTCATCCTTCGTTACTATAATGATCAACCCTTGAGCAGGTAGGGAAAATATTTCAATGGCAATCGAACCACTCATTTTAAAACTGAGCTCTTCACAAGCTTCTTCCACCATATCTTGAAACAATTTGTGCACTTTCAAGGAATTCCCTAAGATGTCTTCTTTTGTGATGCCTCTATCAATTAAATCATCGAGGGTCAAAAAAATCTTAATCTTATTGTTCGTTAATCGTTCCAGTTTCATAAAAAAATGCCCCCTGGTTTCCATCTTCATACATCATATGAAGACTTGGTCTCAAGGTGCATATCCATTATTTATGAGGAAAACATTAAAATTTCAACCACTTATTCCAATCCGATTGGAGACCGCCAATGAATACATGCTTGAATTTATTACGGTCATCGTCAGAAAGATGATTCAGCGCTTCTCCCCCAAGACCTATTTTCAGGTCAGGGAACTCCTGCCATAGCTCATCTATCAACTTTAAAGTTCCCGGGAGATTCTCAGAAAGCGAACATGACATAAAGAGGTAAGATGGTTTGATTATATTCAATACAGTAAAGAGGTCTTCATCAGCTATCGATTCACCTAAATAAACCGTTTCATACCCTTTTCTTTTTAAGAAGATTGTGAAAATCAGCAAACCGAATTCATGCTTTTCCCCTGGCGCACAAACGGTTAGTGCTTTTGGCAATAAACCACTTGTCGGGATAGTATGCATAATCGAACTGATTCTAGCTTTGATAATGGATGAAGCAAAATGTTCATGGGCTGAAGTAATTTCACCATTTTCCCATTTATTGCCTATTTGAACCAAGATACCTCCAAGTACTTCAACTACCGTTTGCTCGATACTGTACATACTGAATGCCTGACTAATAATCAGCTGGGCCTTATTTTCATTGAAGCTTAACAGTGCATCAAGGAGTTCATTCGCTAATTTGAGCGTTTGTTCATTATTTTGCTTGGTTTCGTGGACATCTTCCGCTATCCTTTCAGATCCTTCAAGCAACGAAACGGCTTGACTAATCGTGAACCCTTGGTCTGTTTTATTGATTAACCACTTTAGGATTTGCAGATGCTTTTCCGTATACAATCTGTGACCTGAATCATTCCTGATAGGTTCAATAAAGTGATAACGTCTTTCCCACGCCCGTAAAGTACCTGGCTGGATACCTAGCAGTTTAGAAACTGCCTTAATATTATATTTACCTTCTTGCATAAGTTTACAAGGCCTCCAATAACAGAACATCATTGATGAAATTATAGTGGATTAATTCCACTCTGTAAAATTCAAATATGCTCATTGAGTTAACGGCCTAATAGATTTTCTCCAAAACCTCTCCATATTCTGTAGATTTCCCTTTTTTCAATGTGAACAGATGGGTTTCCGGCTTTGCCTCAAGCCTTAATGGCACAGTACTTGTCCCATATCCATTACTAGTTATGTACATGCATTCCGTTTCGTTCCTTATGCCTCCCAAACGATATGGGCCAAATCCAAATATGCGTATCTGCCCACCATGGGTATGCCCCGAAAGAACGAGACTGATACGATTTTCTGACTTTAGTTGTTCTTTAACAAGTGGATTGTGACTGATCAAAATCCGAAAATGCTCATCCCCGCAGTCCGAAAGAGCAAGGTCGAGTCTGTCTCTTTCAACTGAAATATCATCTATGCCTAAGAGAGCAACCTTTTCTCCTGACTCCGACTCAAAAGAAACGGAAGTGTTATCCAATATCTTGACCCCGAGATTCAGAAGTGAGGCATCCAATTCATGAAAGTCCCCTTCGTAATCATTATTCCCCCATACAAAATATATAGGACCAATCTCTTTCAGTTTCAAGATATTTTTTTCTACCCGCTCTAAAGGGACTCCACTTTCCCTAATATCCCCTCCAATAATGACTAAATCCGCTTTACCAACGACATCTTCGATTAAACGATCCGATATGATTCTCCGATGTAGATCGGAAATAAAAAAAATCCGAATTTCCCCAAATCCTTCCGGAAAGTTGCTGAAATATAAATCCTGGATAAGTAGCCTATCTTGTTTAGCTGTACGCCACATGTAAAAAACCATCACACATATAAGCAGTACCAAACCCAAAAACACATAAACCAAAAACATCTTTCATTAAACCTTCTTTCTTTTCAATTACCGAAATCCTTCCGAAACTTACTCATAAAACCATAATACCCGCTATTCAATATTCCTAACTAGGAGTTTATTTATTTTCATGAAATAAGTTAATATCATAGTTCTTCTTCATCATGTCAAATACCTTGTGCCGATTTTTCCATTCATCCTCTTTTTCCCACAACTGTTTGCTTTTGTTGATAATTTCACATCGAAGCAATTGAAATTCCTTTTCTGCTTTATCCATTTTCTTTTTGATCATCATCATATAACCATAGATTCCGGTCGTCGCAGCCAAAAATAAAAAATGGCTAAAATGGTCAACAAAGACACTGAACATCTTAAAGAACGAATAGGAATAAGGAACAACTATATATAAATAAAGATATATCAAGAAAAGAGCAGCGATAATCATTGTTGCCCATAAACTATGAAGATGCTTCTTTTTGAGCGTCTCGAATTTTTTTTTGCGGACCACAACATTCTGTAACATTTGTTTTGCCGCCTGATCGGTTTTATCATCCAATAAAATGATTGCCGGTTCCATTTATCTTCCCCCTCTTTCCTAATCCTTCAAATCATGATATGAGGTTGTCTTGGAAAAAATGATAATGGGGGCGGACCTTTACTATAAATAACCCAACCTTAGGAAAAAAAGCACCCTGTCGATCTTAAGAGACAGAGTGCTTTTGCTTTTACTTTTTCAGTGGTATCTTCAAGACTTGTCCCTTCGAAATCTCATTGCCATTCAGCCCGTTCCATTTCTGAATTAGCGCAATGCCTTCCTGCGATTTGTAGTAGTTCATCGCAATCCTGAACAATGTCTCTTCTGCCTGAACCGTATGGTAAACAACTTTATATCCGTCAGCCTCCGATTTGGTAGCTGCGGCATCCCCAGAAGCTACTTTATTATCTGCTTCTTGTTTGGCTTTCGCTTCCGCTTCTGCTTTAGCCTTTGCTTCTGCCTCTTGTTTGGCCTTCGCTTCCGCTTCTGCTTTAGCCTTTGCTTCCGCTTCTTGTTTGGCTTTTACTTCCGCCTCTGCTTTAGCCTTTGCTTCCGCTTCTTGTTTGGCTTTTTTCTTTGCTCTTTCTTCTGCAGCCTTATCTTCCTCTTGCTTTTTTTCTTTAAGCTTAGCAGTATCTTTTTCTTCTTTTTCCTTAATATCCCCGGCCGTTGCCGTTGTCGGCACAGCCTCTTCTATAGTTTCTTCGTCATCACTAAAATTCACCACTTCACTACTTTTGGTATCCTTTTCAGGCCTATCCTGAAGGTATGTATAAAGACTATAAAATCCTATAGGAAGCAAAATGAAAAATAGCGATAATAATTTAATCATTGGGAACTTTATCTTCACTTTGCTTTTTTTCTTTTTACTCTGATGAACCTCACTTCTTTTTGGTAAAGATGACTTCACCTTATGACGATCGGATCGCGTACGAAGTTCTCCAGCTTGATCGTTTTCATTCTCTTTTACACGACTCATCTAAGTCACCACCCTCTTCACATACTGCCAGCTTTACATACTTATGTCTTATTAATATACCGAGGATAAAATCTATTAAAAAATGGGCTGTGATCGTCACTAAAATATTTTGGGTCCATTCAAACAAAAATCCGATGAGAAAGCTTAAAAGCGTCACATTCAAAAATAAAAACCAATTAAATAAGTAACGATAATGAACCGCCGCAAAGATAATGCTCGTCCACAATAAGCCTATATGTGTCTGCATAACACCACGAAATAATAATTCCTCGCTAACCGCTACTAACAAAGAGACGATAAAGATCATGGGATATGGTAGGCTACTGAAAATGCGTTCATTGACTCCACCATCATCCTGATAGGAAACAGGGGTCACTTTCATCATGACCACATCAAAAATGACCACTAAGATTCCAGCAGGGACACCTATCAACAAAATATCCATATCTTTAATGTCAAATAAAGAACGAAAGGTAGAAAAATCTTCAAATAAGATAATACCTAAAAAAAAGCCAATCGTTAAGAGAATAATTTGGGTCAGGAACAAATTATATAGTAACTGTTTGTCTGTCAGCTGTTTAATTAATTGCGCCTGCTTATTTTTCATGCCCATTATCCTTATCCAATAAGATAAAAGCTAATTCCTGTTTCCATGTAGAATATGAATTACCCTGCTGTTCCTTTACTGCCGGCCATACATCCAAGATATTTTTTGCATCTATTCCACAACGATCGCAACATACGTCATTCCCTTTTCGCTGCTCTTCTTCAAAATAATGCAAAATGCCCAAACGCCTACATATTTTAGTATGAATCCAATTCAAAAAAACGTTCAGCTTTGCCTGATTTTGCATCTTTCTTGTATGACAATAGTCTTTCATCCTTGTTCTATGCAATGGTGAGTCATCATCCGTCAGAAATTGTGTAAAAAAACGGAATTGAATATCATTCAAGGAAAAGCTCTGAAGAAGATGCTCTTTTTCAGAAAGACTTAAATCAGCCATACTTCTATTCGCTTCATTTAAATACGAACAAACGGCCTCAATTTGATGGTCAGTTGGTAGCTGTTGTTCCATCAAATGCAACGGAAGTCCTTCATCTCCTTCGCTATATAGTAAAATGGCTACACTTTGTTTTTGGTCACGGCCTGCCCTCCCTATTTCTTGAAGGTATGATTCCATTGTGGATGGCATATGAAAATGGATGACAAATCTAACATCAGCTTTATTGACTCCCATTCCAAACGCACTCGTTGCACAAATGATTTTTAACTGGCTCAAGATGAATTGCTGCTGAATGAGCATTCTTTGCTCCTGTTCCATACCTCCATGATAATAATTGACACTACCGACTCCATTTTCCTGTAAAAAACCCGAGACCGCTTCAGCCACTTTTTTCGAAGAAAAATAAATAATTCCACTACCTGGGAATTCCCTGACAAGCGAGAGGACACGGGCAAGCTTTTCTTCGTAGCTATATATATTTTCCACAAGTATCCCGATATTTTCCCGATCAACGGATGAAACGATTTCCTTATGTTGGGATATATTCAATTTCCTGATAATATCTTCCCGTACTTCTTTTGTTGCTGTTGCCGTCAAGGCAAGCGTTAATGGGTTATTTAACTTACGCCTCACTTCTCCCAAGTTCAAGTAATCCGGCCTGAAATCATATCCCCATTGAGAAATGCAATGCGCCTCGTCAATGACAAATAAGCCTATGTCAATTTTCCTTAAAGACTGGATTACACTTTCTAGCCCAAGCATTTCGGGAGACAGAAAAATAAACCGATACGTTTGCAATCGTTCAAATGCCTGTTTTTTTTGATACGCGGTCAAAAAAGAATTGAGGGTCAGAACACTTTTTTCCCCTCTCATCTTAAGCTGATCCGCTTGATCCTGCATCAGGGATAATAACGGCGAAACAATTATAGCCGTCTTATTGATAAGGTAAGCAGGGAGTTGATAACATAATGATTTACCAGACCCTGTGGGAAGCATTGCCAATGTGTGGGTCCCTTCTAGCAAGGATTCGATTACCTCATGCTGTCCAGGACGAAAATTGTCAAATCCAAATTTATCTTTCAGGACTGTATTCAAGTTCATCCTCTATCACCTATTTTCGCAAGTACAAGCCTTATTTGAAAAAAACTAATTTGCTCATTATCGACAGCTTCCTTGATTACCTTGAGTTTTCTCGTATTCAACCGTTTAATGACCGTAATGATTTTGTCTTCATCCTCTATTGGAACATAGTCATTTATCGAAAAACTTTTGTCCGATAGCACGATTTCTACGAGATGATCCTCAATCGTATTTCCTTTTAAACGACGAATCTCTGCAATTTCCTGTAGCGTTTTCCCTGCCTGAATATATTGCAGAGTCGTATGTGTCGATTGTGTTAGATGAGGATGCCCACCATTTTTCCAATCATGGATTAGAGAAGCCAACAGAGGGTAATCGCGTACTGTTGATATCTCTGCGAGCATTTGATGCAATGAATCGAGAAAAACGTAGTGCACAAACCACTCATCAATTTCTTTCCTTTTTCCAATCTGCTCAAACGTAAGTCCGATTCGATTGACTCCCGTAATTTTCAAAACAAAAATGTCACGGTTCAACTCACTTTGCATCTCTAAGAGGGTGACCAATTCATCAAAAAGATGCTGAGCAAGTAACTCTCGATTTTGTTGGTTGGCATATAAAAAACCCTTTACGAATTCCTGTACTCGTTGATTCTGTTGTATCGGATAAAAAGGCCTTTCATTGTGGACAATATGGGATATAGTTTGGATAAGAAGATTGAGTCTTCTCCAAAAATCCGGGGTGATGTTTTGGTATTTCCACCCATTTAGTGATAAAGGAAGAGGCCACTTTTTGAAATAAGAGGCCAACGCCCCTCCTCCTTGTTCACTAATCAAATACACATCGTTTTTTTCCGTTGGTTCGATTAGTTTCAGTTCAAGAAACAATTTTATGTTTTGAGATAACTCCTCCCGGGTAAAACGAGGCATAGTCCCAAATATGTTCGTCAGCCCAAATAAGTGCGCATCCTGAATAGTCTGGGACGATTTTTTACCCTGAAGCATATGATAAATTGCGTAGATGGAACGCTCACCTTGGAACTTTTGTATCGCATATAAAATGATTGCTTGAAGATAATTGTTCATGAAACTCACATCCTTGTTCCATTTATCCAATTATATTGTAACAAAAATCTGCAAATACCGCCTTTTTTTATGTCATATATGCAATGATATTTGTGAATAAACAACTAAATACGTACTCGTTATAAAGAAATTTTCCCAATAATTTGTGTTGACTTTTCATATACTTCCGTATTATCGTTACATTTTCTATTGATAAGTTCGGCTTTCGGTCTTACAATAAGAAAGAGATGTTAATCTATAATAAAAAAGGTTTTGAGTTGTAAATCAACTTAGGAGGGGTTTTATTCATGGCTAAATTTACTATTGTTGATAAAGAAACATGTATCGCTTGTGGAGCCTGTGGAGCTGCAGCACCAGATATCTATGATTATGATGATGAAGGAATTGCTTTTGTTACGCTAGATGATAACGAAGGAATCGTTGAAATCCCCGATGTTCTTATAGATGACATGATGGATGCATTTGAAGGATGCCCCACAGACTCTATCAAAGTCGCAGACGAATCATTCGAGGGCGACGCTTTAAAATTCGAATAAGTATAAAAGCCATTTTCATTTTGAGAATGGCTTTTTTTATGTATTTTTTAAAACTCTCCCCATACATTAAAGAGGCAGAAACAACCCAGTTATCATCTGGTTGTTTCTGCCTCTTTTTATATATTAAGCATGTTTATATAATACTTGTTTTATTGATCCATGTTTGGAGTTTAACAAATAATAGCATGAAAACGGAAGTGATGAGCACCCCTTTAATGATGTTAAAAGGGAGTATTGCCGCAGTTACGAATTGTCTTGACTCTGGTGCGGTCATGGCATCCCATCCCATAAAGAAAGTATATGCCGGTAAAAAGACATAATAGTTTAAGACACTCATAATTAGCGCCATGGAAACTGTTCCGGCTAGCAAGGCAAATGTCATTCCTTTTTTCGAACTTATTTTTTTATATACATAATATGTTGGCAGTATGAATAATACCCCCGCTATAAAGTTAGAGATATGTCCAACCGGTACACCCGTATCGCTTCCAGTCATGACCATATCCAATAAGTTTTTCAGGAATTCAACTAAAACTCCTGCAAGCGGTCCGAAAATCAATGCCGCCATCAGTGCTGGGATGTCACTAAAATCAATGTTCAGAAAAGGCGGAAATCCCGGAAATGGAAAATTCAAAAGCATTAGTAGGTAGGAAAGACTTCCTAGCATTGCAAGTGTGACCATCTTTTTAACTTTGTTCGATTTCATAGTTCTCTCTCCTTCTTTTTCTTGATCTACCTTGAAAAAGAGGTTAGGGATCCTTCATGAATGTTGATGTTCAATAAAAAAACCCTTAATTCCGACAGAATTAAAGGGATAAATTAAAGGTTTCATCAAACAAACGTTCAGCACTTGACTGTTTGAACGCATTCAGGAACCTCCATCTTCTCCCATCCAGACTATACTGTCGGCTTTGGAATCTCACCAAATCCTGCCCTAAGGCTCGCGGGCTTAGAAGAATTTTTCTTCATCACCGCCGGTGGGGAGTTACACCCCGCCCCGAAGATAGACCTATAAAATTAATTTACAATTTTCATTATAAATGATTTTTCTTTTTTTGAATAGTATTTTCATCGCAACTATGAATTTACGACAATCAAATATTACACTTTTATTCATTTTAAACAAAATATGTATTTATAATCACGACGTTTTACTCGGTCTAAAATAATTTTTATTTTTAGAAAATTACGACTCAAACCCTTTGCCCTTGCGGTTTTGGACGAGTGAATTTCAAAGTAAATTTAATTAAAGCGCTTACATATAGGTATGCCAAATTGACAGTTTTCCTATTTCAATTGTAAAATTAACTGAAATTTAAGAGAATTTTACCTAGGAAGGTGTTTACACGTGTATCAGATTTTAGTAGCAGATGCCATCAAACCAGAAGGACTCGGACCGCTTTCAGAGGCATCCAATATTCTTCTTATTCAGAAGACTGTAGAAGAAGCAGCAAACGAACTTGATCAGATCGATGCAATACTGGTTAGAAGTGCAACAAAAGTTACAGAAGATTTAATGAACCGCATGCCAAAACTAAAGATCATTGCTCGCGCAGGTGTCGGCGTTGATAACATTGACATTCCTGCTGCAACAAAACGAGGAATCGTTGTTGTGAATGCTCCTGACGGAAATACAATTTCAACAGCTGAACATACATTTGCCATGATGGCTTCTTTGATGCGCCATATTCCGCAAGCTTATGCTTCCCTGAAAAATGGAGAATGGAAACGATCTTCTTATACAGGAACGGAACTTCGCGGAAAAACTTTAGGTATTGTTGGTTTCGGACGAATTGGTGGAGAGATTGCCAAACGCGCAAAAGTTTTCGGCATGGAAGTCATAGTTTATGACCCATTCTTAACAGCTGATCGTGCAAAAAAAATGTCCGTAACTTCCCTGACTTTAGATGAATTGCTCCCTAAAGCAGATATAATCACTGTACATACACCTCTAACGGACGAAACTAGAGGGTTAATCAATAAAGAAAAGTTACTAACCTGTAAAAAAGGCGTGTACGTATTAAACTGTGCACGTGGCGGAATCCTTGATGAAGATGATTTATATGAAATGATTGTCGAGGGACATGTAGCTGGAGCCGCATTGGACGTTTTTGTTGAAGAACCACCGCTTGGCCATAAATTACTTGAACTTGATAACGTCATCGCTACTCCTCATTTAGGAGCTTCCACTAAAGAAGCCCAATTGAATGTTGCCGTTCAAGTCGCCCAAGAAGTATTAACCTATTTTGAAGGTAATCCTGTATCAAGTTCAATTAACCTTCCAGCCATTTCTAAAGAGGTGTTTGAAAAGGTTCAGCCATTCTATCAACTAGTCCAACAAATGGGCTCCATTGCCTCACAATGCATGAAAGAAGGCATTCAGGAGATTTCCGTAACTTATGCAGGTGAGTCATTGGACTTCGACACCGCTATTCTAACAAAAAGCCTAATAGCAGGCTTCTTCAAATCAAGAGTAGATGCTTCAGTTAATGAAGTGAATGCGCTATTGGTTGCTAAAGAGCGTGGCATTACCATTGGCGAAAAGGTTTCTACTGACTCTCTAGGTTATTCTAACCTGATCAGTCTAAAAGTAAAAGGCGACACTCGCGAATTAACCATTAGTGGTACTCATATCGAGAACTATGGTTCCCGGATTGTCAATCTGAATGGTTTCAAAATTGATTTCCATCCAGAAGCTAATTTACTTTATATCCAACACACTGATAAACCTGGAGTAATCGGTAACGTCGGTAAAATTCTTGGTGATCATGCCGTAAATATCGCGACTATGCAAGTTGGTCGTAAAGAAGCTGGCGGGGAAGCTATCATGGTATTGAGTTTCGATAAACCATTAGAAGATAATATGAAGCAATTCTTAGAGGAAACACAAGAAATTACTTTCATGGCCCGAATAGCTTTATAATTTCCACTTAAGGATGCCCCACTAGCGGGCATCCTTTTTTTGTTGAACGACCCTCATCTGCCTCTCACATCGCAAGCATGCACTTGACCTTTAATTAACTAAGTTAGGAGCAACGGGTACTGTAATCTCTTCCGATAAATTCAGAGAACCTACCATTTCTACAGGGGAGTTTTCAAACTTCACCTTTGCATAGCCAAAGTCTTTAGCTGTAAATAGAATGACTTCCAAACCTTGAAGCGACTCTGAATCATTCTTCAAGCGGCCATCTTGTGCCAGTTCTACAGTTACTAAACCCCCATCATATGTTAGGTTCTCCCACTTCAAACTCTCCGGTAGAGCAGAAGAAATCCCTTCTATGCCAGGTTCCTCCTTTGCCGCTTGTAGGGCCTCTTCCATGTTCTGATAATCGATATTGCTAGGCACAAGGAAACTTGAAGATGATTTATCCGTGTGATAAAGAAAGAATGTGCGATTCTTGTGCTGGGGAATTTCTTCTTCTATTACTGTTCCGGCATGAGCAAAACTGGCACCAGATTTTCCGTCCGTTGTAAATGTCACTTTATCAATATTTAGATAGGATAAGGTTTCTTCCATGGTTCTAAGAAACACGATATCCTCATCCAGCAGATTACTGCCTGCCCGTAATTCGATATTTGCTGTGTTGTTGGTGGGAACATGGGATACCTTAATATCTAGAGGGAAATAATCGGACAGGCCATATTTTTTCTCATTAATGGTCGACATCTTTTTTACCACCTGATCCAAGGCTTCCGTTTCTTCGATAGTATCGACTACAAAAGATAGAGGTACGATAAAATTCTGTTGGTGATCAGGCACGCCTAGAGTTATTGTCGACTTCCCCTGCAAATCTTCTGAGTAGATCGCACGAATGGGTGTTTTTTCTTTTTCCACTTGTTGAGATTTACTTTTCAATTCATTTTTTTCTATTGGTTCGCCCTCAATATCTTCCTTTACATCCTGCTTTTCATTTGATTCAATATCATGCTTTTCTTGCTTATCCAAAATGATCTTACTTTCTGAAATGGCCAATTTTCCATTGCCGTGGCTATTAACCTCCTGCTCTTGAGATTCATCTTTTCCAATCATCAGTGAAGATCCAATGATCATCATTAAGAATAAGGAGGCAATGCCCACAATACGAGGAATCCAAAGTTTTTTACGGTTTCTTCTTTGCTTACCTTCTATCCTCGAAAACACTTCTTTCTTCGAGCGTTTATCTTTTACCTCCGGAAGTTGGCGAAGCAAGTCCTCAATTTCTCTTTCTTTCCAACGGGATTTCTTCAAAGGAATTCCTCCCCTCTTCTGATGAATCATCCATCATTTTTTTAATCGCTTTTAAAGCGCGGTGTTGCGTTGTTTTTACCTTACTTTCACTCCAATTCAGTACATCCGCGGTTTCTGAAATGGACATGCCTTGTATGTACCGTAAAATAATGACTGCTTTTTGATTAACAGTACATCGATTCAAGCAACGATATATCTCTCTGACATTATCATTCATAATGGCCACTTCTTCGGGAATCGGATGATTATCTTTAATCATCTGACCATCCCAATCAATAGTGGGAATGATTTTATTCTTCCATCCTTTTTGTTTCCGAAAATAATCAATGGTCACATTTCTCGCAATGGAATACATCCAGGTTTTTTCACTACTATTGCCTTCAAAACGATTATAGGCCTTCATTATCCTGATATAAACTTCTTGAACCAGGTCCTCTGCCGTTTCACGGTCTTTGGTCATATAATAAATGAATTGATAAATTTCCTGGTGATATTTTTCATAAAGATCGTGGAAAATGGAATTCATTATTTCTCCACATCCGTTCATAATTATAGTCGATATTTTCATATGAAAGTTACATACTTATTTTATACTAATTACCCAATTTACTCCATATACTGCCCGCAAATAAAATATGGGCAAAGGCAATTAGGAGAATCCAATTGCCTTTGCCCACTCTGTTTCTCATGTATCAAGATTATTTGCCAAGCAATCTGACATTTATTCAGCATTTTCCAATATTCGAGGTAGAATAAAGCTGAATGTTGTTCCCTTTTCTGGTAAACTGTTCACCGAAATATATCCATCATGTGCATCAATGATATTTTTAACAATGGCCAGACCTAGGCCCGTACCAGACCGTCCACGGGTACGTGCTTTATCCGCTTTATAAAATCTCTCGAATACGAATGGTAAGTCTTCTTCCGGAATACCTGAACCAGAGTCCTTCACATCTATAATCAAGCCTCTGCGATCACTCATTTTTTGAATGACATCGATTTTTCCGCCTGCAGGAGTATGACGGATTGCATTATCAATTAAATTCGTCAATACCTGCTCAATTCTATCAGGGTCAAAATTCCAGTTGACCCCATCGTCTTGAAGATGCGTCGTAATCGTGATCCCTTTATCTCTAGCCAGTCCATAGAACTTACTTGTAATCCTCTTTAAATAGGGGGAGACGGAAACCAGGTCATAAGTAAGGTTCATTTTCCCTGATTCCAATCTGGCTAAATCCAATAAATCATTAACTAAACGTCCCATCCTCAACGATTCATCATAAATGATCTGAGCCATTTCCATTTTTTCAGCTTCACTGCCTGCTATATCATCTACAATGGCTTCACTATACCCTTGTAGCATCGATATCGGGGTCCTTAACTCATGGGACACATTGGCAATGAAGTCCGTCCTTAGTTTATCCATGCGACGTTCATCACTCATATCACGGATGATGGCGACAGCACCGCGGATATTATCTGCAGTTGAATATAAAGGACTGACAATCAGTCCCCAATTTCTACCCTGTAAAGTAATTTCTCCAACTTGTTCCTTATCATAGGACTCTGATTCGTCAAATAGATTCATTAGTACTGATGGTACATTCATATTGTCTTCCCGATTGTATCCTTTTTCAAAGTACCATGCTTGCAAGAACCGGTCAGCTGGAGGATTCGTCTCAAGTATAGTACCATCTTTATTAAAGGTAATAACCCCGTCTGCCATACTGCTTAGAATGCTTGCAAGGTGTTCCTTTTCTTGACTGAGGGCATTCATGTTGAATTTCAGCTGTTTTCTCATCTGATTAAATGCAATGGCCAACTCACCTATTTCATCCTGGGTGAGGATGGGAACCTTGGTATCAAATTTACCACGAGCTATGGCCAAGGCAGCTTCCCTCATTTTTACTAGTGGAGCATTGATTCTCGTAGATAAAAAGAAAGCGAAAATCGTTGTCAATATTATAGCGATCCCTGCAGCTAAGAGGATGAACTGCGTTGTGGATTTCGTTGTTTCTTCCATCGATTCCAATGACTGAATCAAGAAAACCTCATCCTGCTGACCATTTAATTCAAGAGGAACCCCCACTACAATTGCTGACAATGTATCTTCATCTGTCCCCTCAGTCGAAAGCATCATCTCTTTTTTTACAGTTTTTCTCTCTGTAAATACCTTTAATAATTCGGGATCATCTTTAATGAATTCAGGCGTTATCTTAAACCCATTCTCATCAACAGATGAAAAGACCATTTTATTGTCATTCAAGATGATTACTTTCGTTTCATCACCTATCAATTCAGAAGCTATTTGGAGTACTTCGTCTCCAGTGCCCCCATGTTCATTCGTGACCGTAATGATTTGCTGTGCCATTTTGGTTAAATCATTTTCGACATTCTCTATCTGAAAATTATCAAAGAATTCAACCAGAAGTACAGTCAAAACAATCAGAACAAAGGATACCAGCAAAAGAATCGTTGCCCAAAGCTTACCAACAACACTGCCCCATAGCATCAGTCGTTAATAACTTCGAACTTGTAACCCACGCCCCAAACAGTGACAATCATTTTGGCAGCATTTTCGGATATACGGTTTAACTTTTCACGCAAGCGTTTGACATGCGTGTCCACAGTTCGAAGGTCTCCAAAGAATTCATAATGCCACACTTCTTTTAGCAACTGTTCACGATCAAAAACTTTATCGGGGGATTTCGCCAAGAAATATAATAATTCATATTCTTTTGGCGTGAGAGATACTTCCTTGCCATCCGCGAGCACACGATGGGCATCATTATCAATCGTTAGGTGGGAAAATACGATTACATCTTTTGCTGATGCTTCGGTTTGCATGTAATTTGCATTGGAAGAACGGCGCAATAACGCCTTGACCCTTAATACAACCTCACGTGGACTGAAGGGTTTGACAATATAATCATCTGTCCCCACTTCGAATCCTTGGACTCTATTCACTTCTTCACCTTTAGCGGTAAGCATGATGATAGGTGTCGTTTTTTTCTCTCTCAACTCCCGACAGACTTCAATACCATCTTTGCCAGGCATCATAATATCCAATAAGATTAAATCATAATCATTTTCTAGAGCTTTCACTAAAGCCTCATCACCATTTTCAGCTTCATCAATTATGTATTCTTCTCTTTCTAAATACATTTTTAGCAAGCGGCGGATTCTTTCTTCATCATCCACCACAAGAATTTTAATAGCATTATACATTTCGTAACCAGCCTCCTATCATTTATTTTACAAAATGAAAGCTTTAATGCCTAATATTATTTCTTAACAAATCCCGATAAACAGCCAATTCTATAGGCTCTTCCTTAACTTTTCACTATATTGTCACAATAATTACCACAAGCTATCTAAAAGCCCTCTAGGATTTATTTCCCTAGCAATAACGCTTTAATCATAAAAAAGGGATCGTTTGGTAGGAATATCGATAAAATTAACGACATTACTATCAAAAGACCCCCTTCATCTAATGATAAGGTTCCCTTAATTAGGCATATGAATGCAAACCAGCGATAACCAAATTCACAAATATCAAATTGAATATCATGATGGCAAAACCAATGACCGCAAGCCAGGCTGATTTTTCTCCCTGCCATCCCTTAGACATACGCAGATGTAAAAAGGCTGCATAAAACAACCAGGTGATAAGGGCCCATACTTCCTTCGGGTCCCATCCCCAGAATCGTGTCCAAGCAATCTGGGCCCAAATCATGGCAAAAATAAGTGCCCCGAGTGTGAAGACCGGAAATCCAATTAGAACGGAACGGTAACTGATTTCATCCAGCAAGTTCAAATTAACATTTTTAACAAGCGGTTTTATTAGAGCAGCGACTCTTTTCCGAGAAATCAACCTTATCAAGCCATACAGGACCAGTCCTGCACCAATCGACCATATGACTGTGTTCAGTTTTTTCGCATTGATTATTGCAGGCATCTCCATCAATGGTTGGAATTGTCCCTTTTCAAGCATAACCCCTTCATGAGGACCAACCAAGGCAGGAAGTGTATATTCCTGTTTGGCTGCCATATCTTTTTTATCAACCCAATCAAAACTAGCTTTATAATCCATCATGGAGAAAGTGGAGGATACTATTACAAGTGCAAGTGTACTGACTAACGTATACATGATGATTTCAAGAAAAAATGTCCGTTTACTTGCTTTTGTCTGTTCCACCGATTTAACCAGATAAATGATAGCGGCGATAAAGCTGATGGCAAGAATGGACTGCCCTGCCGCTGCAGTTGTTACATGGATATGTAGCCAATCACTCTGCAAGGCTGGTATGAGCGGCGATATTTCCGTCGGAAACAGACTTGCATACGCAATGATCAATAATGCAATGGGGAGGGCAAACAACCCAAGGACGGGCGTTTTATAAAGAAAGTAAATCAAGATGAATGCCCCTACCATCATCATGCCGAAAAATGTTGTAAATTCAAACAGGTTACTAACAGGTGCATGGCCCGCAGCAATCCATCTTGTAATAAAATAACCCACCTGCGCTGCAAATCCTAAAATGGTCAAGGTGATTCCTAATTTTGCCCAGTTATTTTGTTTTTTCTCCTCTGCTCCTTTTTTATCCTTTATCGAGCCTCCAAAAATAAAGGTCGCAATTAGATATAAAAAGAAGGCCGCATATAATAAATTACCGCTCAAATCAGCCATTTAAAACTTCCCCCTTATTAGAAGATTTCTCCTCTTCTAGTAAATCTGTTGGTTCACAAAGTGGTGTTGATTCAATCGCATTTTTTATATCTTTCTTAATGCCATGCCAGTTTTTATTGGTATGGCCGGCTATCAAAATCTCACTCTCATTTCTTTTAATCCATATACGGCGATGATTCCAATACGAACCTTGGATAACACCTATCATGAAGATAATTCCCCCGGTGAAAAGAATCCACAATGTAAGATCTTTCCTGACAGTCAAAGCTGTAACGTCTTTCGTTTCAACTCCAGCAAAAGCCAGTTTATATGTATTTTCTCCTAATGGTTCCACCGTCTCTTTTATAGCTACGAAACTCACTTCTCCATCTGGTTTATCTGGGGTCTTCATATTAAAGATAAATGCCGGATTATTCGGAACCTTTGATATCGTCGTCGGTTCTCCTTTTTCATCAAATTCGAAATCGGGGAAATAACTCATTAACTCGACAGAATACCCTTTATTCAATTCATACATCTTCTGCGGATTATTCAAATCCACCGTGATATTTCCAAATTTCTCTTCTGTCTCTTTATTGATAAGATTAAAAGACATGGTACTAAGCTCGTCCAATTTATAATCCACCTGATAATAAGCAAAGTGATCGTGTTTCAAGGGTTCATTCACTTTTATTTTAAAATCCTTAACTTTATCAAGTTCTGCTTTTTCACCTGGCAACGCTTCATTTTGACGCTCGAACAATGTCACATCTGCTTCATAAGTCTTAGCTATCGTACCAGTTTTATCAATGGCGGCACTGAATTGCTCGTCTTCTTCATTCTCTTTATCATAGACTTCCAGTGTGAATTCATTATTCTTAAGATAATACTCACCATTTGTACCAGGAATCTCTTTTGTCTCGCCTTCCCTTAGCCAAAGCACTTTATCAATATACATTCCAGGTACTGAGCGTAGTAAAGCCCCAATTAAAAAAATGATAAGTCCGATATGGTTGACGTAAGGGCCCCAACGTGAAAAACGGCTTTTTTCTGCAAGAATGTTCCCATTTTCCTCACGTATATGATAGCGCTGCTTTTTCAACCGCTCTTTTACTTCTTCCAAATCTACTCCCTGGCCCTCAAGCTTCGTCACTCCCGATACCCTTTGTCGCTTCATGAAACCATCATGGCGAGTAATTCCTTGTTTCTTTAAAGACCGATATAATGGGAAAAAGCGGTCGATACTTGCAATCAGAAGGGATATGCCCAACATCGCTATAATGATTAGATACCACCATGAACTGTATAAATTATGAAATCCGAATTCATAATACAACTTCCCTAACGTTCCATACTCCGATTGGTAATGTTCGGCGGGTGTTACAGAAGAAGGGATATACATTTCCTGTGGAAATATTGTTCCGATTGCAGAAGCAACCAAGGCCAGGACTATAAGGGTAACCCCAACCTTAACGGAAGAGAAGAAATTCCAGACTTTATCAATGATCGTTTTGTTATAAGTCTGTGAACGTCTGGCACTTCCCTCATAGCGCATATCAATTAATTTTTTATCTTCTTTATCCAGGATACTCCCGCAAACTTCACAAATTTTTGTACCATATGGATTTACATGGCCACAATCGCATTTTACTTCTTTCATGTCAAAAACTCCCCAGTATTATGGTTTAATTCTCTCCATATGCTTTTGGATGCTCTCTTCTGTCAAGGCTCCGGTAATGATATCTATCACCTTTCCTTCTTTATCTATCAAGAAGGTGACCGGTAAAATATCAACGCGATACGCATTCTCCACTTCCCTGCCTTTATCAATCATGATTGGGAAGGTAAGATTATGTTTTGCAGCATAATTATTGACCGAATATTCAGATTCCCCGACATTGACTGCTAATATCTCAACACCCTGGTCCTTGTATGTTTGATATTGACTTTCCATATAAGGCATTTCGTATTCACAAGGCTTACAATATGTACCCCAAAAGTTCAGGAAAACACCCTGTCCTTTATAATCCGACAACTTATGTTCTTTGCCTGCCATGTCAGTCAAAACAAAATTAGGAGCTTCCTTTCCTTTTTGAAGACTGTCATTCTTATCTTTAGTGAAGTTCGTATAAAGGGCAAACACTAAAGCTGCACCTAATAACAGTAGAATGATGGTCCTGCTCACTAGGCGTCGCTTTTTTCTATCCATAGAAATCCTCCTAAGGCAGCTCTATATTTCACCATACCAATATAACATGTAACACGATGACCATATATTGAAGATTCGTCGACACCTTTTTCGTATCATGAAAGAAAAGGAATTTACAGGCTGTTTTCCACCACCCCATTCAACCGCTTGGATGAATGGGGTAACGGTTTCAACCTGTTAATAAAGAGAAAAAACGTATTACATTCTCCGCTGTTTAGGGTCAGTCGATGCCATCGTCCGCATTAATTTAACTTCATGGGGAGTTAACTCTCTTGAATCTCCCGCAGTCAGTCCATCTAATGTTAAGAAACCATATTGCTCCCGTTTTAATTTAATTACAGGATGGCCTATCGCTTCAAACATCCGACGGACCTGGCGGTTTCTCCCTTCATGGATAGTGATTTCTATAATGGCCGTTTCCTTTTTCTTATCAGTCGTCAGTACTCTGGTCTTAGCTGGAGCTGTTTTTCCATCTTCAAGCATGATTCCTTTTTCTAATTTCCTTAGGCTCTCACGTAAAGGAATGCCCTTCACTTTAGCTACATACACTTTGTCGACTTCATGTTTTGGATGCATGAGTGTATTCGCAAAATCCCCGTCATTCGTTAAAACCAATAAACCGGAAGTATCATAATCGAGACGACCTACAGGATAAATCCGTTCTTGGACGAATGGGAAGTAATCCGTTACGACTTTTCTATTTTTATCATCCGAAACAGCTGAAATGACTCCGCGTGGTTTGTAGAATACGAAATATACAGGTGGTTCTTTCTCGAGTGGGATTTCATTAACCTGTACTTTGTCATTAGGACCTACCTTCACACCTAATTCTTTCACTACTTTACCGTTCACTTTTACCTTGCCTTCTAATATTAGCTCTTCGGCCTTGCGACGCGATGCTAATCCTGCATGTGCTATTACCTTTTGTAATCTTTCCATCTATCTTCACCTCATAGTATAATCATTCGTTTGTTATTGTCTGTACATACACAATCATACAATTATTACATATAGCGAGGCAAAAACAAAAGGTTTTTCGTGAATATGGCCGTTTCTTTTATTATTTCATCCATTTAGGATCTGTTATATAGGCTGGTTTCCATAATGAGTGTAACATAGCTTAATTTTCCATGGCAAAAAAATGTATCCTTTTCTTAAAATCGTAAAATATAGGATATCAATAAAAAAAGGAAATGGATACATCCATTTCCTCGGCTTACTTTGTACCAAAAACAAGCGTGACCACAACCACTGCTGCTATAACCCCGACTAAATCCGCCAATAAGCCAACCTTGAGTGCATCACCCATTTTTTTAATTCCCACTGCTCCGAAATATACAGTCAACACATACAGGGTCGTATCTGTACTTCCCTGGATCGTAGCCGCCAAGCGACCAACAAAGGAATCCGGACCATATACGGAAATCAAGTCACTCGTCATCCCTAATGCAGCCGTTCCCGATATAGGACGGATGATCGCCAGGGGGAAAACCTCAGCCGGGAAGTGAAGAAAGGCTAGAATCGGTTTTAATGCCTGTACGAAGGAATCAAGAGCCCCCGAGGCTCTAAACACCGAAATGGCGACGAGCATTCCCACCAAGAAAGGGATAAGGGAGAAAGACATACTGATTCCTTCCTTCCCCCCCTCTACGAAGGTCTCATAGGTGGGAACCTTCTTATACGTACCGTATAATAAAATCGAGAGAATCAAAAGTGGTATCAACCAAATCGAAATGGCGGTCATCCATTGTAGCATTCCTATTCCCTCCCATTCCGCTTTCTCCTGTAATAAAAGTATCGATCTATCGCTATTCCCCCTACCGCCGAAATGGCTGTAGCCACGATAGTTGGAAACACTATGTCAGTCGGGGAGACGGCATCGTAATTCATCCTTATAGCAATGACGGTCGTTGGGATCAATGTCACACTTGAAGTATTCACCGCTAAAAAGGTAACCATCGAACGGCTTACGGTCGCTTTATTACCATTTAATTTCTTTAACTGCTCCATGGCTTTAATCCCTAATGGTGTCGCTGCATTTCCCAATCCAAACGTATTCGCCATCATATTGGATAAAATATAGCCCATTGCAGGATGATTGGGAGGGACTTCAGGGAATAACCATTTCATTAAAGGCTTGAACAAAACGGATAGTTTTTCGAGCAGCCCCGATTCTTCCGCGATTTTCATTAACCCCAGCCAAAAAACCAGAATGCTCATCAAGCCTATCGAAAGGGTGACAGCTTCCTTGGCGCTAACAAAAAGTGCTTCATTCACCTGATTCATGGTCCCATTAATCATGGCGAATACTATACCGATTACTGTCATTCCAACCCAGATATAATTAACCATTTCTATCTATTCCCAATACTGCTTCGAATAGAGCAGCCCACGAGGATTGAAAAGATTGCTGGTTGAAACTTTCTACAGTTTCACCATAAAAGATGGAACGCGAACCGACCTGTTTTCCATCCAGATAGATATAAGCCTTGCCCACTACTTCCGGAATATTTCGTTTATCTTCCCAACTCTTCTTCGGCTTCAGAAATTTCATTTTAACCTTTATTGAATTCCTTTCGTCCTTAGTAAGAGGATAGGAAAAATCATTTTTGAAATAAACATGCCCTCTATACGTTTTATTCTTTATGTCCTTTATGGCGCCTTCAGGAAGAATTTCAGTCAAACTGTAATTCTTGAAAGCAGATTCATACATATTGATGTGGTCATTCCAATCATCCGGCCCATTCAACGTGACAGCGATAAGATTATGATTATTTTTAGTCGCTGTAGTGACCAATGTCCGCTTTGCAAGTTTAGTATAGCCCGTTTTCCCGCCGGTACAATACTCATATAATTGCGTGAGTAGCCGATTCTTATTTTTCCATACATAATCCCAATTCTCGGTCGAGTTAGGGGCCCGATGTACTTTAGTGCCAGCTATTTTGGCATATGTCTTGTTTTGCATAGCATAACGGGTGAGTAAAGCCATATCATATGCCGTTGAATAATGATTCTTGGTATTATCCAATCCATGAGGGTTCGTAAAGTGGGAGTTCTTCATACCGATTTCTTCCGCTTTTTGATTCATCATCCAAATGAAACCATCAAGGCTCCCTCCCACCTTTTCGCTGATCGCAACAGCCGCGTCATTCCCCGAACGTAACATCAAGCCATAAACCAAATCTTCAAGCTTGATCTTTTCACCTTCTTTCAAATAAAGGGAAGACCCTTCAGTACCAAAAGCATTACTACTGATTGTTACGGTCTCATCCATTTCTCCCGATTCGATAGCTAAGATAGCAGTCATGATTTTCGTGATACTTGCAATTCGGTTCTTTTCGTGAGCATTCACTTCATAAATGACCCTTCCACTTTCTTCGTCCATTAAAATGGCACTATGGGCACTGACGGCTACGTTGGCTTGAACGCTCTGTAATGGTGCTAGAAAAGAAAACATGAGAATGACCATACACAATTTGGGTATTTCTTTATATAGAAAACGCATGAGTGCCCTCCCGTTTCTTTACTTGTTTTTGTACAAGTTTATGCAAATGGACAAGGGTTATGATTAAATAATCGAAGGTCTTTAAAGATAATAGGAAGGGTACAAGCATAATTCAATTAGGTTAAGGTACAAAAAAACGAAAAAAAACCGATGAACAGACATGTTATGTCCATCCATCGGTTTTTCATCTATTAAACTAATAAAGCAGCAATTTCATCGATCTTCTTCGCTCCGAACACTACTTCCTCATCATTGATGATCATAGCCGGAACACTCATAACTTTATACTTTTTCTTAATGTCTTGGAAATTACTGATGTCGACCATCTCAGCTTCAACATTAGGATTTTCAATGGCGATTCTTTGTGCTCCAACTACAACGTCAGGGCAGAAGTGGCACGCTAAAGATACCATGACTTTAATATTTGTCTTCTTGCTAATTGATTTGATTGAATCCCGAACAGCAGCATCCATCGCTTGACCCGGACCAGCAAGATTGTAGATAGCTAAAATGAAGGAGTTCAGTTCATGTCCGCCTGGTACACCGTGATATTTGACCCCACTGTATTCCCCATTCGAATTTAACAGGGAGACTACAGGGAATTTATCGGCATTCACTTTTTCTTCCATATCTTTATTTTCACCTTTATTATATAGCTCAAGATGAAGCTTGTCCCCTAATTCTGCAACATCTAATAAGAAGTCACGTAATTCTACCGATTTGGGTAGGCTTTCATCCACGATTGATACTAAGGTCACGTCATTCTCCATCTTATCGAAGATTCCTTTTAGTTGGCCTCTTAACGTATCGCTCAGTAAGGAGCTCTTACCTGCTGGTGCAGCAGCTTTTTTCTTTTCCTCTTTCTTTTCTTCCACTACCGGCTCATCTTTAATGCCTAAGCGGTCTTTTTCTTCTGCAACATATTTACCCGCATCCGTAGCGGCTATCGCTCCATCAGATACTGCTGTAATGATCTGACGCAAGGACTTCGGTCTCAAGTCACCTGCTGCGTAAACACCCTTTACATTTGTTTTCATATCATCGTCAGTTAGGATATAGCCAGCACGGTCCATTTCAATATGGCCTTGGAAAATGGCCGTTTGAGGTTGATAACCAATGAACACGAAAATGCCAAATGTACTGTCTTCTTCCTTCGCTTCATATTCCCACTCTTCTTTTGTTACGTTATTGATGAAGCGGGCACGTTGAATCATGCCGTCGCCATAAGCACCAAGAATCTCTGTATTGAATTTGACCTCGATTTTCTCATTGGCCATTACTTTATCGACAATGGAAGGGGCACATGAGAAGGCTGATTCGCGGGCGATAATGGTTACTTTTGTTGCAAAGCGAGTAAGGAAAATGGCTTCTTCAGCCGCTGCATATCCTGCTCCAATGACGAAAACTTCCAAGCCTTCAAAGAACTCTCCATCACAGGTTGAACAATACGCTACGCCTCGGCCAGTGAATTCTTCTTCTCCTGGAAACCCAAGTTTTCTTGGGGTGGCGCCCGTTGCAATGATTACAGCGCGTGCATGATAGTCCCCACTAAGCGTTTTTACGATTTTTACTTCCCCAGAGAAATCTACGCCGGTTACATCTGATTTAGCGAACTCCACACCAAAATCTTCGTTTTGAAGTTTCATTTCCTCCACTAGCTTTGGACCTGAGATGTTGCGAATACCAGGATAGTTAGCTATTTCTGAAGTGGTGGCTGCTTGCCCACCGCCAGTTCCTTTTTCAAGGATGATCGTTTTTAATTTTGCTCGACCTGCATAAACTCCCGCAGAAAGACCTGCTGGTCCTCCCCCGATAATCAATAAATCATATATTTTTTCCATAGTTGATCTCCTTGCTGTTTAAAAAATTTTATTTTTAAAGGACAAAAGGCACTTATTGAAGTAAGTGCCTTTTGTCAATCATAGCTGTTTTATATATCAACTAGTTGATATATGTATAGGGAAATATCCTAAAATTAAAGTTTTCCTACTAGGTCAAAGCTTGGCTCTAATGTATCTTCACCTGGAGTCCATTTAGCAGGGCAAACTTTATCTCCATGTTCTGCTACGAATTGTGCAGCTTGAACTTTTCTAATAAGTTCTTCAGCATTACGGCCGATTCCCATGTCATTCACTTCATATGATTTGATTTGGCCTTCTGGATTTACGATGAAAGTACCACGTAAAGCTACGCCATCTTCTTCGACTAATACTCCAAATTGACGAGATAGAGCTAGTGCTGGATCTGCTAGCATTGGGTATTCGATTTTACCGATTGTATCAGTAGCATCTGCCCATCCTTTATGGCTGAAATGAGAATCAGTTGAAACCGAGTAAA
Source organism: Peribacillus sp. NPDC097197 (assembly GCF_050278025.1). Lineage (NCBI taxonomy): Bacteria > Bacillati > Bacillota > Bacilli > Caryophanales > Bacillaceae > Peribacillus > Peribacillus sp. NPDC097197. Next base: position 396,740 of record NZ_JBNNST010000002.1, read on the forward strand.
CTTCACAACCGATTTCTTTGAATGTTTCATAGTTATCTTGAAGATCAGCTAATTCTGTTGGACATACGAATGAAAAGTCAGCTGGATAGAAGAAGAATACAGCCCATTTTCCTTTTACATCTTCTAGTGTCACTTCTTTGAACTCTCCTGATTGGTATGCTTGAACTTTAAAATCTTCAACTTGTTTATTAATTAATGACATATTATTATTCCTCCAGAAAAAATATTTTTTGCTTCCTGTTTATAATAATTATTATTTAGTAACTAGTCAATAAATATAACTTAATAATTGTCATGTTCACATTTTCGACACAACTTTATACTAATATACATAAAAACAAGTTATAATCCCTATGAATGGTCTATTTAACATACCCACATTACTATATCAAGAACTAATATGAAAAATATAAAATTATTTTAGAAGAAATATCACGCCCTAATTCTAATAACAATAATTTACAATTGAGAATATTCACCTGAAGTATTCACTCCCTTTCGGTCCCTAATTTCCTCTTCCTGTCATTTTTCCATACTTTTCATACCCCCGAAAATAATCTAAACGAAAAAGATGGAACCACTATGGCCCCATCCATCCCTTCCTATCTTTTCGCGAGAACTCATTTACTATTCATTGTTGTTTCCAAATCAGTTTTTTTGCTTTATTGAACCGTAATGTGGTTTGCGGCCAATTTATGACATTCCACCATTTTTTTACATAGGCTGCCCTATTGTTCTTATATTGAAGATAATAAGCATGTTCCCAGACATCCAGAACAAGGACAGGGATGGTATCCCATTGTGTCAAAATCATATGTCGCTCAGATTGAAGGATCTCTAACCTACGTGATCGGGGAACCCAGACCAAAATGGCCCAGCCAACGCCTTCCACCTGTTTGGCCGCTTCGCTGAAGTGACTTTTAAAAGCCTCGAAGCTTCCAAAGTCTATCTCAATCTGTTTTAGGAGGTCCCCCTTCGGCTGACCTCCACCTCCGGGCATCATGCCTTCCCAAAATAATGTATGCAGATAATGTCCGGAACCATGGAATGCCGCCTCTCTTTCCCAATGTTTCAAAAGTGAAAAATCATTGGATTCTCTTGCCTTTTTCATCATTAACTCCGCTTTATTCAAACCATCCACATATGTTTGGTGATGCTTATCATGATGCAAGCGCATAATTTCTGCCGAAATGATTGGTTCAAGTGCATCGTATGAATATGGCAAGGGGGGAAGCGTATGTTTCCCGATACCTACAGATCCCTCTGTTTCGTTCTGAGATTGGAACCCATTTGCCCTTTCTTTGATTTCTCTATAAATCCTGTTTATTTCTTCTTCAATCTTTTGTAGTTCTTCATTATCTATATCTCCGGTTTCCAATGTCTTTGTCCATCGTGAAAGCTGTTCCATATTTGCTATCATTCGTCGGTCCTTAATATCAATACTCTCCATGTACCCCATCATTTGTTCGATCCATTCACTGACATCCATCACATACTGTCTTATATCCAATAAGCACACCCTCCAAAAATCTCAAATAAGACATCAACCCATTTTATGCTCCAAATAAAAGAAAAGACCATTAACAAAAAAAACAGCAAGGCTATTAGGCCCTGCTGTTTCCTTATCGAGATTGCAACATCTTAGTTCGATAATCGGTTTCGTAAAACTCCAATTCTTCACGCATGTTCTGGAATCCACTCTCTACGGTCTTAAGAATGGTGATGATACTATCCGGTACCGTTTGATGGAACTTGATGGAGTTTTTCCCTGTATAAGCTGAACGACTGTCTTCAAACCATCGGTCCGATTTTGGTGAAAAGTACTCTTCGATACATTGATGATACACTCTATAAAGCGTCTTTTCCGCAGCAGCTTTATTAAAAACCTCATTTTTAAGAACGATTTGACATGCTTCCAAACCCTCTTCACAACTTACAAGCATTCTTCTTAAACTAGAGAGAATTCCTTTATAATAGCTTTCTTCACCATTTTTTTCCTGTTGCAACTTAGAATAAGTCGTTTCATTCAGAAACTCCTCTAGCTGAGCCACTGTCGTTTCTAAAAAGCTTTTTACATCCTCAAGCTGTGATTTTACCAATGTATTCCCCAACCGTGAACCCTCCTCATAATGATTATGATTGATAAAAGTCTAAATATGTTTTAATATCATATGGTTTAGCTTGTTCAATAGATCTAAACACTTCCTCTAGTTTTGGAAAGTTTATATTTAGAAAGTAACTTGCTAACTCTTTTTCTGAATTTATATATATTCGCTTTCGGCTGGATAAACTTGGTTCTTTGATGAGACAAATCAAAGCGATAATATCAGCCATATAGATATCTCTAGTCAGGCTTTTGAAAACGGGATTTTGAGAATATGGAGTCCAACGGGCGATCATCTCATCGAAGTAACGAAGATACAATACATTCAATACCTTTTCTTCACCGGCCTGTATGTATTTGACAGTGGAACGGTTAAAGAAGTCCTCGGGAGAATTTGATTTTTCTTTTTCAAGCGCATACCCATTGCACGCTACAATGCGCACCTGCAACCCCTCCAAACATCCATTTTTTTCTATATTATCACAAAATCATGAGGATTTGTTATTCGATTGTTTTTTGGAAGTTCTCGAAAAACAGATCAGCTTCTCCGTTTTCGAAGCTTTCTTCCGTATTATCGGCAAGTGGCGGCAACTCGTTTATGGATTTTAGTCCGAAGTAATCTAAAAACTCTTTCGTTGTGCCGTATAAATAAGCGCGACCAGACCCTTCAGCTCTACCGACCTCTTTAATTAAAACTTTCGTAACAAGCGTATGAATAGGACGGTCTGTTTTCACTCCGCGTATCTCATCTATTTCCGCTCTCGTAATCGGCTGTTTATAGGCGATTATGGCCAACGTTTCCAAAGCTGCCTGTGTCAACCCTTGTGAACTGGATGTTTCCACAAGTTTCTTTAAATAATCGGAGTGTTCTTTCTTAGTTGCCAGCTGGAACACACCGGCTATTTCAATAATTTGAATCCCCCGTGTATCCGTGAGATAGTCTTCCTTTAAACTTTCAATGATGTCCGTTGCTTGATATTCTGTGATTTCAAGGACTGAGGCAATTTGCTTGATGGAAAGACCTTCATCTCCGGATGCAAACAAAAGGGCCTCGAGTATCCCTTTCCAATTAATAACTTCCAACTGGTTCTACACCTTCCTTAGCTACAATCATGATTTCCGAAAAATTATCTTCTTGTTCAACTTTAATTTCATTTAATTTCATCAGTTCCAATACCGCTAAAAATGTAATCACTATATGCTCCTTGACTGGCTCTGGAAACAAATCAAAAAAGCTCTTCTTACCTTTAAACGTTTGGAGGTCTGCCATAATTTCTTCCATGCGTTTTTCAATGGAAATCTCTTGTTTCGTCACTTTTGTATAAAGGGGCTTTTGAATCTTTTGCCGGCGAAGCAACTTTTGCAAGGCACCCAACATATCGTAAAGGCTAACATTTAACTCCTGCAATTCACTTTCCGTTTCTTTTACATATTCAGACAGATCACTTGGCGGTTTAGTGAATATCAAGTTCCGTTCTTCTTCCAGTTCTTTGAATTCTTCTGCTGCAGATTTATACTTTTTATATTCCAATAGTTTCTCTACAAGTTCGTCACGAGGATCTTCTTCGAATAATTCCCCATCTTCATCCATCAATAGCTCATCTTCATGCTTAGGCAGCAACATTTTACTTTTGATGGCGAGTAAAGTAGCGGCCATGACTAAATATTCGCTCGCAATATCTAATTCAAGATGCTGCATCGTATGGATATAGCCTAAATATTGCTCTGTGATATCAGCCATAGGGATATCATAAATATCTATTTCTAGACGGTTTATCAAATGAAGGAGTAAATCCATCGGTCCTTCGAATGCATCAATTTTAATATTATAACCCATCAAAATACCCCATTTAAATCTAATTGGCCTTTAATTGGCCTATTTCTTCATTAATCAAGTATAGAGGATTACCGGCCCTTTATCCATTACAAATAAAGCTCTGCTTGATTTAAAGTTTTTTCATGCGGATTTTTTAAATTGGGTCGTTGCCCAATCATATTGATAAAATGAACATAGTCTAAGAATGTAAGATAAGCAGAATAAAGGAGGTACTTATATGGGTGGCAATGCAGGAGGTTTTGGTGGCGGATTTGCGTTTATCGTAGTATTATTCATTTTATTAGTTATCGTCGGTGCTTCTTGGTTATAATTGAAAACTGACGACACAAGCTGATTGCATAGCAATCAGCTTTCCTTATTTTTCTGGACATTTTTTTATGGTACTATGGTATTTATACTTAAAAAGCGGTAATCGTCTAAAAAAGCTTTCTTAACCTAAGGGAAAATAAGGCACAAGGAGGGGTTATTATTGCATTTACCTGAAGACTATCTCTCTTTCCTCATCCATTTTCACGGAACTCGAGATTACTTTGAGTGTCACGAAATACTTGAAGAGTATTGGAAAGAAACAGCTCCTAAAGAACGTGATTCACATTGGGTCGGCCTGATTCAAATCGCCGTTGCCCTATACCATGATCGCAGGGGCAATAATGCAGGGGCTACAAGAACTCTTGCAAAGGCCATATCCAACCTTCATTTAAAAAAAGCCGAGCTGCGACAATTGGGTCTTGATCCCGAAGCCCTGCTCGATTTGCTTCAACAGACACATGAACGAATGTTGCTTAAAAAACCCTATAGAAGCATTAACCTTCCCATTAATGACCCGGAACTACTTGCACATTGCCAAACCTTATGCAAACAGAAAGGATACACGTGGTGCATGGACAGTGATTGTACGAATGTAGGGTTGGTCGATAAACATTTAACACGCGATCGTTCTGACGTTATCTTGGAAAGGGCCAAACAACTTTCCTTAAGGAAATCAAAAATAGAGGACCGCTCATGAGAGCATCCTCTATTTTTGATTAGATAAGTTTTTCAACACTTTTCAATAAAACTTTCCGTATGCTCGTTTGCCTTTAATTCTTTGTCAGGGTATTGTTCCTTCACTGACCTAACCATTTCTTTGCCTATCCCTTGCTTACGGAAAGAAGGATTTACAGATATATGTTGAATCTCGATGAAATTGGAACTTGTCTCTATTCCAATCAAGCCGACGATTTCTTCATCTTTCCATAAGAACAACTGCAAATTTTCATCTGTTTCATAATTCTTCATGGTATTCCGAAGCACTTTTATCTCTTTTTCATTTGGCATGAAAGATAATAACCCCATGGCAAACTTTTCATAACTTTTCTTATACTTAATCAACATAATATCCCTCGTTACTAAATAACGTTTTTTATTATTTACCTGTTTATCTAGTTTATACACTTTGATGATTACTCTCACTTATGACATTTACATCATACATAAAAACTTTATTCGTTTCAACATCACTTTCAGCACTTGAATTATAGATTCCCTAGTGCTACGCGATAAATGTCCAGTAGATAATTCCCCATATCAAAGCCACAACAAGCATCATAAGTAAAAGTGTTTTATTACTCCTTCTCATCCCATACTCCCTTTATTTTTATGAATAACTATTTAAATATCGAATTCATTCTACTATAACTTAGCACATTTTGACAAATCCCCTTGCAATCTCGCTCTGTTTTTACTACATTGATAAAGGATATAATGGTTTCATGGCCTGTATCTTCATTACGAATGATGGAAGATCGTTCAGCTACTTTAATAGGGACTAATTTTTGGTGAAAAAAATTAATAAAAACTGTATCTTTTTTTCGCTTCGATTCGTCCAATCTAATGTAACCCTATCAGTAGGTTATAATCTATTAAGAACAGAGGAAAAGTTAAGGAGGAAAATCATGAAAAGTCCAAAAAAATGGGTCATTGTGACCATTTTATTATGTCTGTTATTGCCTTATAAGGCCTTTGCGGATGCCGCAGTTGGCGATATGATCGTTACACTAGGAGAAAATTTGTCTAAAGAACAAAAAAGCATGCTCCTTTCAGAAATGAAAGCACCTGACGATGTGGAGGTCCTGACAGTCACCAATGCGGAAGAACATGAATATTTGGGAGATTATATAGCTAGCAGATTAATAGGTACAAAAGCTATATCCTCTTCTGCCATTACGCTTGAGGAAAAAGGCACAGGCCTAAAATTGGAATCCAAGAACATTAATTGGGTAACTGATGAAATGTATATCAATGCCCTTGCGACTGCTGGGGTTAAAGATGCTACCGTTTATGTCACAGCACCTATTCCAGTTTCCGGTACAGCTGCCTTAACAGGTGTCATTAAAGCCTATGAATTATCTTCTGATAAAGCAATCTCCGAAGATGTAAAACAGGCTGCCAATGAAGAAATGGTCACCACTGCTGAATTGGGAGATGAAATCGGTACGGAAGAGGCTTCTGCACTCGTAACGAAAATCAAAGAGAAAATGGCAGACAACCCTCCTGCCACTACAGAGGATGTTCGTAAGATCGTAGAATCCGCTGCAAATGATCTTGGCCTAGTCTTAAATGAAGGGCAAATTCAAAGCCTGATCGATCTATTCAATAAATTAAAAGAATTGAATATTGATTGGAACGCCGTTGGTGACCAATTGACAGAAGCTAAAGATAAATTGTCCAACTTCCTTGAATCTGAAGAAGGACAATCATTTCTAGATAAATTAAAGGATGTCTTCAATAGTCTAATAGATGCTATCAAATCTTTTTTTAGCTGATTCACAATAAAATGGCGGTACCTAGAAGTACCACCGGTAAATAAATAGCAAAAGGCAGAAACGTTCATCACGTTTCTGCCTTTTACTATTTTAAAAAAGGAGTTACATCCTCTTTTTGATTATTCTTTATTCAAACCAACCGCTTCGTGAAAAGCTAAATCATGACGGATAAGATCATCGAAGGTTTCACGCCTGATGACTAAACGCGCTTCCCCGTTTTCAACGAAAACCACCGCCGGTCTCGGAATCCGGTTATAATTGTTAGACATGGAATACCCATAAGCCCCTGTACAGAAAACAGCTAAAATATCTCCTCGTCCAGCTTTTGGCAAGGGTAAATCCCAAATCAGCATATCGCCGCTTTCACAACATTTCCCGGCAATAGCAACCGTCTCCTCCACTGGATCAAGTGGGCGATTGGCTAGTACCGCATCGTACTTCGCTTCGTATAAGGCTGGACGAATATTATCGCTCATGCCCCCATCGACAGCTAGGTATTTGCGGACGTCCGGCACTTCCTTTTCTGAACCCACTTTATATAAGGTGATACCTGCATCTCCGACCAAGGAGCGACCAGGTTCAATCCAAATCTCCGGCATTTCTAAATCAGACTGGGCAATCTGTATTTGCACTTCCCTCACGATTTCTTCTACATATTGAGATGCTGGAAGCGGATCGTCTTCTTCTGTATAACGGATTCCGAAGCCTCCGCCTAAATTTAGCACCTTTGGCTGAAAACCAATTGCTTTATGCCACTCTCTTAGCTTGCCAATGATTTTTTGGGCGGCCAAAAGAAAGCCAGTGGTTTGAAAGATTTGGGAACCTATATGGCAGTGCAACCCGAGCACTTCAAGCCACTTGCTTTTTAACGCCTGTTTAAGGGCGCCTTCCGCCTGACCATTAATTAGATCGAAACCAAATTTCGAATCTTCCTGCCCTGTTAAAATATAATCATGTGTATGCGCTTCAATGCCAGGTGTCACACGTAAAAGAATTCTGACCTTTTCTTCTCGGTTTGAACAGATTTCTTCAAGTAGTGTCAATTCAGAAAAGTTGTCCACCACAATACACCCTATTTGGTAATCTAGTGCCATATGTAACTCTTCGACACTTTTATTATTCCCATGGAAATGGATACGTTCGGTTGGGAAATTAGCCTTGATGGCTGTATATAATTCCCCCGCTGAGACCACGTCGAGTGACAAGCCCTCCTGTTTGGCCAATTGAATCATGGCAATGGATGAAAATGCTTTACTTGCGTACGCCACCTGAGCCGGTATTCCCAATTCTTCAAATGTCCGCTTAAATCCTCTTGCCCGTTCGCGTATTAACTCTACATCATAGACATATAACGGCGTACCATATTTTTCTGTTAACTTAACAGTATCCACTCCGCCAATTTGTAGATGTCCACGGTCATTTACATGACTAGTCCCAAACAAATGCATAATAGTCTCACCTTCCTGATCCAAACTTACGGTTAAATGAAGTGAGGGATCGTAAGAGGTTCCTCGAAAAGGATTATATCCCTTTAAATCTCCTCATCCAAATTCCTCGTTTACTATTCTTATTTACCTGTTTCTACACGTTCCCATTAAATATAATTGCGTAGTTCGAAATCAGATTGGTTTAACTCCATAGAGCCCAAACTCTTTGTGAAGCCACTTTACTGCTTTATTCGAATAAAATTAAATTAACACAACTTTTCGACAACATCAACCTTAAGATTTCCTAGGCTGCCTGTATTTGTCCTGTGGATGGACGATACTCGGCCGTTCTCTGGAACCTGGAAAAGGTCTTCTTAATATAATATGTGACAAGGCTCTTGGTTGAAACGGGATTAACGGCCATAAATAGGGTGTATTCAATGCTTTTATGCTCGTTAATAAAATGATATATAGCGTTATTCCTATGATTAACCCAGGCAGCTTGAACAAGGCAACCAAAACGATCAAAGCTAATCGAGACAGTTTATTGGCAACCCCTAATTCCAAACTTGGGGTGACAAATGTCCCAATGGTCGCAACCGATGCATAAAGAACGACTTCCGGCACAAATAACCCTACATCAATAGCAATCTGTCCGATCAAGACCGCAGCAATTAATCCCATTGCAGTTGAAAGTGGGGTCGGGGTATGGATGGCGGCCATCCGTAAAAATTCGATCCCGATATCCGAAATGAAAATTTGGACAACAATCGGAATATGCGTTTTTTCATTTGGCCCGATAAATTCCAGTTTATCCGGAAGGAAGTCAGGCTCTAAACAAAACAACAACCACAATGGAAGCAAAAATAACGAAGCGGCTATCCCGAGAAATCTGGTCCACCGTACCATTGTTCCAACAGCGGGGGATTGTCTGTACTCTTCTGCATGCTGCATATGATGGAAGAGGGGAGCAGGGGTGATGATGACACTAGGTGAGGTATCCACATAGACTAGTACATGGCCTTCCAGTAAGTGTGTTGCGGCTACATCAGCACGCTCTGTATATCGGACAAGAGGATATGGATTATATCCTTGCTTAACGATAAATTCTTCTACCGTTTTATCCGCCATCGTTAGCCCATCTATTTTTATATCTTCCAATTTCGTACGAACGGTTTCAATTAAACCCGGGTCCGCTATATCTTTAATATACCCTATCGCAATATCCGTTTTAGAGCGTTCGCCGACCTTCATGATTTCGAAACGTAATCTCTCATCCCTGATTCTCCGTCTAGTGATGGCTGTATTTACAATGATATTTTCTACAAATCCATCCCTAGAACCACGGACAACTTTTTCTGTATCGGGTTCTTCAGGCTGTCGTCCAGGGTAACTCCTGACATCGACAACCAACCCTATATCGTATCCATCCATCACAATGACGATTAAACCGGAAAGGACTTGGTCAACCAACTCATCCATCGTACGTATTTCTTCCACAGATTGGTGAACGAGTAAATTTTTCATGAAATCAAATACTTTTGTCGTTTTTATTTCAGTATTTTGAGAATGGACCATCGAGTTAAGAAGTTCAATGATGAATTCCGTATCCGTAAGTCCATTCACATAATAAAGGTGAACTTCTTTTCTTAAAACTTTTATTTTCCTTACGCCTAAATCAAAACTGACACCCAGACCGACCCTCTTTTCCATGAAAGTATCGACTTCCACCACGTTAGTCGGAATGGGCTTCATATTTTGTTTATCCTCTGATGCCATCAAGACCGCTCCTTTCCAATATAATTTGCACAGCAAGTTTTGTGATTGGTGCTCCTTTTTTAAAGTCGTCCTGGTGTGACATTTTTCCAATGTCTCCAATGCCTACAACGATCGGAGCTTTTAACTCATCAATGCAATACACCGTATCCCCGGTTATCTTCCCTATCTCAAATTCCTGGGCTCCGAATTTGTCCACCCCATTTTCCGTCAACTGCCCATCCCTATCGATACAGACATCCACCTTAGTCCACTCTTCCCTTCTACTTTTCGAAGCAACGGCTATGATGCCCAGGACATGGATGTCAGGATGGCTTGCAACCACCTTCATCGCCGTTTCACCGAATCCCTCACCCATGAAGCCACTATCATCGAACATGACCAACACGGGGTCATTCTTCGCTTTCTTTATAAGGTCTACCAGCTCCAAACCTGTATAACGGGACGGATTCCCTTGTGACATTGAAATGCAGCGCCCTCCGATTTCTCTTGCAACTAGCTCAACAGCACGATTTGCATATACATCTCCATCTGTTATCAATATCACTTTTCGTTTGGTCACCATCAGGAGCCTTCCTTTCATCAGGTATGCGTATGGTCGTTCTTATAAATCGACAAAATAAATCCATTGAAATAAGGATCCAACTATTTTACCTAACACTAGTGCCATTAACAGATAAATGATTTTATCTTGTATGCCTACTCGTTTGGACAAGATCGGGAAAACATTCAACACCTCAGTCAGTGCAGCTGCAAGCATTCCATTAAAAATACCGTCCGCAAGTCCGATTGGAATTAATAAGAAAGAAGGAAGAGCAAAGGTCGTCCCCTGTAGGCCAAACCATGTTCCTCCGACCACTCCTGAAATTATGGCCACTTCATAATACCGAACCATTTTTAACGTTTTTGTCAGCTGTGTCAGCCTTGGTATGACACCAAGTACAGTCAGAAAAGCTACAAAACCAGCACCTGTAGCGACACCGCCGGCTAGCCCAACAAAAATCCCGAAAATGATATTACCTGTCATCGAGATGACGCACGCTCTCATTATTCTCATTCATAATGACGTACCGATCTAAATCCTGCTGGTAATTGAACATTTCAACCTCGAGTGGGCTAGGTTCTTCATTAAAGCGTTTTTTAAAGAAGTGATTAAAAAACAAAATCATTCCAATCCCAATACCGAAACTATAGGGTATTTGGATCAACAAAGGCTTTTCATCAACCCTTCCTGTTATTAGCGTAAAGAGTTTTTGATGAACTTCTCCCATACTTACATCCACATGGAAATTCATGATGGTAATACCCCCTCCAATGAACATAAGCAACCAGATAACGGCGAAAGTAACGAAAGACATTTTCTTTTTGGGATAAATGACTTCGATGATTGTCTGGGAGGGACCAAATGTCTCCACTTCGATATGTGGATCGATTGCCTGTATGGCCATGATGAGTTGGGCCAAATCGATGATAATGATATTCTTATCTTCACTATTCACCGTTAATAAAAGGGCCCCTTCAATACTAGAAACCAATTCTTCAGGACCAATAATTTTTGCAATATCTTTTATTCTTACCTTTTGGTTTACATTTACATGCACCCGGTTCCTCATTCTGGTGTAAATGACTGCCATCACTTTTCACATCCCGACCTTTTATTTCCTTATAATAGTAGTATGGATTGGAAACAGAGTGAAAATGCAGAAAGAAAATGATGTCCAAATATTACTAATTCAAAGAAATGAAATAAAAAAAAGACATGCCGGATATCAGCATGTCTTTTTGTAAAATATTTATAAATTAATGAGTTGGGAAGAAGATCATTTGAATCAAGAAAACCACGCCAAAAATATAAATGAGCGGGTGAACGGATTTACCTTTTCCACTGAAGAATTTCATCAAAGGATAGGTAATGAACCCCATTGCAATCCCTGTCGATATGCTTGAAGTAAGCGGCATCGTTAATATGATTGCAAATGCCGGAAAAGCTTCATCAAATGTTTTCCAATCCACTTTCGCAAGACCTTCCATCATCAAGCAACCTACAATTATCAATACAGGTGCCGTGATGGCAGAAACGGAGGAAATGGCCGCTATTAATGGAGAAAAGAAAATGGAAAGAGCGAATAAGATGGCAACGACCGTGGCCGTTAAGCCCGTACGTCCCCCAGCTGCTACTCCAGTACTCGATTCAACATAAGCGGTTGATGGGCTTGTTCCAAACAACGAGCCAACCGTCGTGGCAATAGCATCTCCCAAGAAGGCCTTTTTAGCACGAGGGATCTTTCCATCCTTCGTTAATCCCGCTTGTTCCGTCACTCCAATTAATGTACCTGTCGTGTCAAATATCGTTACAAGTAAAAAGGCAAATACGACAGTATATAAAGAATTGCTAAATACTCCAGCAATATCAATATCGAAAAAGACCGGTGAAGGTGGTGTTGATAGAATTCCATCAAATTTCAGCATCCCCATAAAGTAACCAATGATTGCTGTAACAATCATGCCAATGAAGATAGCTCCTTTAACATTCCGAGACATCAAGATTAGAGTGAATAATAAACCTATAAGGGCCAAAACGGTGCCTGGTTGGTGTAAATCCCCGAGTGAAACCATGGTTCCTTCATTCGGTACGACAATCCCCGCATTTTTCAAACCCATAAATGCGATGAATAGACCAATACCAGATGTGATTCCAAATTTCAACGAATTTGGGATGGCATCAATAATCATTTTGCGCAAGCTCGTAACACTTACCAGAATAAATAATAGACCTGCTATGAAAACTGTACCAAAAACTGTTTGATAAGAAAGACCGTGTGCACCTACCACACTGGCAAAATAAGCATTCAGCCCCATACCTGGTGCAACGGCAATCGGATACTTCGCTAATAATCCCATAATTAAGGTACCTAGGACTGCAGAAATGACGGTCGCCATAAAGACCTGTTCAAATGGTATTCCTATTGAAGATAATAAAGCAGGATTGACAATAATAATATAAACCATGGTGAAGAATGTCGTAACACCTGCCATAATTTCAGTGCGAACATTCGTCCCATTTGCTTTTAAGGAAAAAAACTTTTCTAAAAACATATTTTTCTGACCTCCATATATTAAGGAAACACCATTCAATCGCTTGCACAAAGGTGACCTTGCATTAATACTTCATCTTTCATCTTTCAAATTTCAACGAGATAAAAACCTTATGAAAATAGTTTTAAATCCGAATGAAACCAGCGACCTTTACTATAATATTCGTTTTTAACTTCAAATTCAACTAAAAAATTCGTTTTTCTTCTTTTTTCACAAATATATATTTCCTTTTCAACATTCCTACCAAATGTTGTGTGGCACACTTCCCCTTCACTTCCTTACTATTTCCAAAATCCCACTTTTTCTCCCAGCAAATGAAAGACCACATGAATCAACGATTCATGTGGTCTTTCATTTGCTGAAGGATTTTTTTCTCCAACCGTGATACTTGAACTTGTGATATTCCTAGCCTAACGGCGACCTCCGACTGAGTCTGGTCTTTATAATATCTCAAAAAAACAATTAACCTTTCCCGTTCATTCAATTCTTGGATGGCTTCTTTTAAAGCGATTTGGTCGAACCACGATGAATCATTATGGTCGGCAATCTGGTCGAGAAGAGTAATTGGGTCTCCATCATTTTCATAAACCGTTTCATGAATGGAAGAAGGGCTACGGCTAGCTTCTTGGGCCATGATAATTTCTTCAGGTGATAATTCAAGATGTTCTGCCAATTCATTGACAGTCGGAACACGACCGTGCGTTTTTGAAAGTTCTTCTCTGGCCCGACGGATTTTATTCGCCATTTCCTTTAAAGAACGGCTTACTTTCACAGTACCATCATCACGGATAAACCGTTGAATTTCACCAATGATCATGGGGACAGCATACGTCGAGAATTTCACTTCAAACGTTAAGTCAAATTTATCAACTGATTTTAATAACCCGATGCAGCCAATCTGATACAAATCATCCGGTTCATAGCCACGATTGAGGAACCTTTGGACAACGGACCATACAAGCCTTAGATTGCTGTTGACAATTAAGTTCCTTGCATCCTGGTCCCCACTCTGACTGAGTTTAATCAACCTACGCAATTCCTCATCTTTTAAATGGGTCTGGCCTTTCTTGCTCTTCTCGTATTTAACCTCCACATCCATATGCAAGTCTCCCTTAATTGCACAAAGCTCTGCTTGTAGTTAAGTGCTTTTTTAATCGAATGATCGTTCCTTCGCCCTTATGCGAAATGATATGGATCTCATCCATGAAGTTCTCCATGATCGTAAATCCCATGCCGGATCGTTCAAGTTCGGGTTTCGTCGTGAATAGTGGCTGCTTAGCCTCTTCAACATCCTCAATGCCCAATCCTTCATCACGAATTGTCACTTCGACCGTATCTCCTTCGATGACTACAGAAATGTAGACCCACCCTTCCGGATCGTTTTCATATCCATGAATGATTGAATTCGTGACCGCTTCAGAAACGACCGTCTTAATCTCTGTCAATTCATCCATCGTGGGATCTAATTGAGCAATGAATGCCGCAACCGTCACCCTTGCGAATGATTCATTTTGGCTAAGTGCTGAAAATTTCGTTTCCATTTTATTTTTCATGTTAGGCAACCCCCAGTCTTTGCAAAGCGTTTTGTTCGGATAATTCTAGTTTAACAATTTTAAACAAACCTGACATCTCAAATAACCGCTTTACTGCTGGAGAAATTGCACAGACAACCATCTCACCATTTTTCTGATGTACCTGTTTATACCGACCGATAATTACGCCCAATCCAGAACTGTCCATGAAATGCAGTTCATCCAAGTTAAGGATGATATGTTGGATATCATGCTTTTGAATGGCCGCCTCTGCCTGTTTTCTTAACTTTTCTGCTGTATGATGATCTAAATCACCTTTGAGACGAATGCATAATATTCTACTCTTCGCCTCCATATCAATCGTAAGACTCACTATATACAGCCTCCTTCACTGTCTTATAATGAGTCAAATTCTCTGTTTAATCTTCAGATTCCTTCTTCCTGGCAAAACTAGTGGCCATTCGCCTAAACTAGTATATTTACACGCCTTTCCGACAAGTTAATCATTTCGTTTGTGTAAACATGCCGAATGCCCGTTTATACAGTTGCCACCAACTGGCTTTTTCAACAGTTTCCTTTGAAACAATCGGTGATTCGACATATACTTTTCCGTCTTTAATCAATTGGAGCGTTCCTATTTGATCTCCTTTTTGAATGGGAGCCTTTAGGTTTTTATCGAGAATAACCTTTTTCGTAAAGTCTTTTGCCGCACCGCTCTTGGCCGTCAAAACAGATATTGGTTCACTTGTTACCCCTACTGCCATCTTTTTGCTGCCCTTGCTTACTTTCGATTCGCCCAAGACCTCTCCTCGTTTGTAAATCGGATAGGTAATAAATTGTGAAAAGGCATAATCAAGCATTTTCGTTACCTGGGCATTTCTTTCCTTTGGAGAAGCCGCACCGAACACCACAGCAATAACACGCATATTCCCTTTTTTCGCCGTAGCTGTCAGACAATACTTGGCTTCATTCGTAAACCCTGTTTTTAATCCATCGACTCCCGGGTAAAATTTCACTAGTCGATTCGTGTTCACAAGCCAGAATTTTTTATCTGTATTTTCACGGAGGTAGTCCTCGTATGTACCCGTGAATCTTGTAATCATGTCGTATTTCAACAATTCCTTTGCCATGATGGACATATCATGTGCCGAGCTGTAATGGTCCTTAACTGGTAAGCCTGTTGCATTTTGAAATTTCGTGTTCTTTAATCCCAGGTCTTTTGCTTTCTTATTCATCCGTTTGACGAATTCTTCTTCGGATCCAGCAAGATGCTCTGCCATAGCGACCGATGCATCATTTGCAGAACCGATCGAGATCCCTTTAAGCATTTGTTCGGTTGTCATTTCTTCTCCTAATTCAAGAAAGATTTGAGAACCTCCCATCGATGCAGCGTACTCACTCGTCCTGATTTTATCCTTCATGTTGAGTTCACCTTTATCGATGGCTTCCATGATTAAGAGCATCGTCATGATCTTCGTCATACTAGCAGGCGAAAGACGTTCATCTGCATTTTTATCATACAAAACTGTACCTGTATCCCGTTCAATTAAAATAGCTGATTTTGCATTTTCCGCTAAGTTGACACCTTTTTTTTCTGATGCTTGAGTATGCGGGATGCTAAAGCCAGTTGCTAGTAACACGATTAAAAATAGAGAAAGAATCCGCTTCATCTCCATAGCCTCCAATCTTTATATATTCCATTTTTTCCATATAAGCCATTTTTATACAAATAAGTTGGTGGAATTATTATTTAAAAAGGGAGAGGACAGTTTTAATGAGGAATATACAAAAACAGAGGACATTGTTGCCTGAATAAAATTATGCTGAACGTAAAAAAAGGTCACTCTTTTAAAAAGAGTGACCTGCTTGGCGAATCATTATTCCATGATTTCTTTATAGATCAACGTTGGTTTTTCAACTTTTTCCTTGGAAATTGTAATGTTTTCGTATAATTTCTCTTTTACTTTTGAAACATCTTCAAAGTTACTGTATATGGTTACAAGTGATTCACCTTTAGCCACGGTTTCACCGATTTTCTTACGAAGCATAAGACCTACAGCCAAATCAATTTCCGATTCTTTAGTAGCACGTCCAGCACCTAATAACATGGCAGCCGTACCGATTTCATCAGCAACGATTTCCGATACATATCCGTCTTCTTTAGCTTCAAGCTCAAAAGTGTATGCAGCCTGTGGAAGTTTTTCTGGCTGTTCTACAACTGAGCCGTCTCCTCCCTGTGCCTCCAAGAAGATTTTGAATGAACGAAGCGCTGAACCATCCTTGATTGCATTTTCAAGCAGGGTTCTGGCTTCTTCAAGGGAGCCCGCTTTTTTAGCAAGGTACACCATATGACTTCCTAACGTTAAAGATAGTTCCGTTAAATCTTCCGGACCTTCACCTTTAAGCGTATCAATCGCTTCTTTAACTTCAAGAGCGTTCCCGATTGCGTAACCAAGAGGCTGGCTCATGTCTGAAATGACTGCCATCGTATTACGGCCGACATTATTTCCTATGCTCACCATTGCATGTGCCAGTTTCTCGGAATCTTCAAGTGTCTTCATGAATGCACCTGCACCCGTTTTCACATCAAGAACAATCGCATCTGCACCAGCAGCTATTTTCTTACTCATGATGGAACCAGCAATCAACCCGATGCTATTGACGGTAGCCGTTACATCACGCAATGCATAAAGCTTTTTATCTGCAGGAGTTAAATTACCACTTTGACCAATAACGGCTATCTTGTTTTTATTGACAAGTTCAATGAACTCATCATTTTCAATTTCCACATGAAACCCTTTAACGGATTCCAATTTATCGATGGTTCCACCTGTATGGCCAAGGCCACGCCCTGACATTTTTGCCACTGGAACGCCTACAGCTGCCACTAATGGTCCAAGAACAAGTGTGGTCGTATCACCAACGCCACCTGTAGAGTGCTTATCGACCTTAATTCCCTCTATCATCGATAAATCTATTTGATCACCGGATTCTACCATGGCCATCGTTAAATCAGCACGCTCCTGCTCGTTCAGCTCCTGAAAATAGATTGCCATTGCCCATGCGCTCATTTGATAATCAGGAATCGTTCCATTTGTAAAGCCTTCCACAATAAACTGAATCTCTTCAGTGGAAAGTGTCTTTCCATCACGTTTTTTTGCGATTAAGTCAACCATTCTCATAAGTCATTCCCCATTCTTTAAAGACAGCCTTAGTTTCGACTGTACTTGTATTATTTTAAATCCGATTTATAAATCTTTAACAATCGACTTAACAAACTCCAGAAAACTGCTTTTTACTTTTTCTGTCGTTTCAATAACTTCCACGTGTGACAGGGGCTGGTCCAAAATACCAGAAGCCATGTTTGTAAGGCAAGATATCCCGAGTACTTTCATCCCACAATGTCTAGCAACGATAACTTCCGGAACAGTGGACATGCCCACTGCATCCCCACCAAGAACTCTTGCCATCCTTACTTCTGCCGGAGTTTCATAGGTCGGCCCAGAATTCCCAATATAGACGCCTTCCTTTACATCCAAGCCCAGCGTAGAAGCGATCGTCTTAGCTTTTGCCCGCAATTCTTTATTATAAGCTTCTGACATATCAGGGAAACGAGGACCAAAGCGGTCTTCATTCGCACCAATCAATGGGTTAGTTCCCATTAAATTGATATGGTCCGTAATGATCATCAGATCTCCCGGTGCATAGCTTTCATTCACACTTCCAGCAGCATTGGTTACGATTAATGTTTCAACACCAAGCAGTTTCATCACACGTACCGGGAAAGTGACTTTCTCCATTGAGTATCCTTCATAGAAATGGAAACGACCTTGCATGGCTACAACCTGTTTGCCACTCAGATTTCCGATGACAAGCTGACCTGCATGTCCTTCTACAGTCGAGACGGGAAATTCCGGGATTTCATGATAAGGGATAATTATCGGGTTTTCAATTTCATCTGCCAATACCCCAAGACCAGATCCAAGAATCAAGCCTATATCTGGAGTCCCTTCCACTTTATTCTTTATAAATTCAGCAGCTGTTTCAATGCTATTAAACATATTTACCCTCCCTTATTTCACGTCGCCTAAAATATTTTTCCCATATGTAGGCATCTTTATATCAAAGTTAGCGGCAACTGTTGCACCAATATCAGCAAAAGTATCTCTTACTGGTAACTCCGTGCCTTTTGTGAAATGTTTTGAGTAAACTAATAATGGAACATACTCACGAGTGTGGTCTGTACCTTCATGAATCGGATCATTCCCGTGGTCGGCTGTGATGATCAACAAGTCATCTTCTGTCAGCTTCTCTATCACTTCAGGCATTCTAGCATCGAACTCTTCCAAAGCCTTTCCGTAGCCTTCCGGATCACGACGGTGACCATATAAGGCATCGAAGTCCACTAGATTCAAGAAGCTTAATCCCTTAAAGTCTTGATCGATGGTTTGGATTAATTTATCCATTCCGTCCATATTGGAGACTGTACGTAATGATTCGGTGACTCCTTCACCATCAAAGATATCCGAGATTTTCCCAATTGCCAAAACATCCAACCCAGCATCTTTCATTTCATCCATTACCGTTCTGTTAAATGGCTTCAATGCATAATCATGACGGTTAGGTGTTCTTTTGAAGCTTCCTGGCTCTCCAATGAAAGGTCTTGCAATAACGCGTCCAACCTTAAATTCATCAGCCATCGTCAACTCACGTGCAATTTCACAAATTTTATATAACTCGTCTAATGGGACTACGTCCTCATGAGCGGCAATCTGTAAAACAGAATCAGCAGATGTATACACAATTAAAGCTCCCGTTTTCATGTGATCTTCGCCAAGTCTTTCAATGATTTCCGTTCCGCTTGCAGGTATATTCCCTATGATTGAACGTCCCGTCTTCGCTTGAAGTTCATTGATTAATAACTCAGGGAAACCGTTCGGAAATACTTGAAATGGTGTTGTGATGTTAAGACCCATTATTTCCCAATGGCCAGTCATCGTATCTTTTCCTGTTGACGCTTCTTTCATTTTAGTATAGTAAGCAATCGGTTGCTCTGTTTTTGCGATACCTTTAATGTCACGGATGTTGCCTAAACCCATTTTAGAAAGAGTCGGCATGTTCAATCCATTCATTCTCTCAGCGATATGGCCAAGTGTATCCGCTCCTTTATCACCGAATAAATCTGCATCCGGTGCTTCGCCAATCCCAACTGAGTCCATGACAACTACAAAAATGCGTTTAAATGCTGAATTTTTTTCCATGCTAATTCCCTCCAGTAAATAGTATTATACCCTTTTATATTCCCCGTTTATTGTCCACTTAACCTACCATAATCAACAAAGAATCGAAACGTCAGAAGTCTGACCTCTTTATTGTAAACGATACCAATCGGTTTAGACAATTGTTATGTACCTTTATCTTTATATAGAAAAACAGACACATAATTTTAAAAAAGGATTTTTTATAGTTCCAGCTTATCAAGGTCCAATAAATTGGGCCACCTATTCCTGATGGCTGATTCACCATTACTTGTGCAGGAGGTCTTTCCTCCTACACTTTCAATCTACTAATCTCCTAAGCTCTTGGATGAAATTTAGAATATACATCTTTTATCCGAACATTCGTAATATGTGTGTAGATTTGAGTCGTCGAAATATCCGCATGCCCCAACATCTCCTGAACGGCCCGTAAATCTGCTCCATTCATCAAAAGATGTGTGGCAAAAGAATGCCTTAGTGTATGCGGTGTAATTTCCTTCTCGATTCTCGCCTCTTTCACGAGTTTTTTCAAGATCTTCCAAAATCCCTGTCTCGTCAACCTGTTTCCATGGTGATTCAAAAAAAGTGAATCCGTCCGATGCTTTGGACTGGCAAATTTACCACGGGCACTATCCAAGTAATTCCCGATGGCCCCCAGTGCTGTTTGTCCGATAGGGATGATTCTTTCTTTATCCCCTTTTCCGATACAACGGACAAAACCCATCGTCGCGTGTACATCGCTCACATCCATTGATATCAATTCACTGACACGCATTCCTGTCGCATACATCAGTTCAAGCATCGCTTTGTCACGTAATCCATATTCGTTCATTACCTTTGGGGCTTCCAATAAGGCTTCCACCTCTTCCATGCTTAACACCTTTGGAAGGCTTCTTTCAGGTTTGGGTGTTTCTATATGTAGAGCTGGATCCTGGTCAGTCACCTTTTCACGAAGGAGAAATTGATGGAAGGATCGGATTGAAGCAATATGACGGGCAATGGTTTTCGACGATTTCCCTTGGTCTTTCAAATGAGCAAGAAAGTGTAAGATGTTTGCCCGACGTGAGTCATTCCAATCGGTAATCATTTCTACATTCATTAAATAGGCCCAATATGATTTCAAGTCACGTTCATACGAGACGAGTGTGTTTTTGGCAAGACCCTTTTCAATGGTCAAAAAATGAATGAAATCCTTAATTTGATTCTCCATATTCATTACTCCCCGTTTAAATAAAACAACATTAAGCGTTCAAACCATGCATCATCACCTGTATCAACAGCTTTTGATACTTTGACAGCTGTGCCTTTTGGTTCATCGTACCGATGATAACTATGATATTCCTGATTTAACCATACCATTCCTATGTAAAAAAGAACAGTGAAGCTAACGAAGAGTATCATCACTTTAGCTGTATGTAAAACTAGCTTCAATGACGTTTTCATGCTTTCCCCTCCCTATCCGAGCACTTTGTATCAATCTATGCCCATCGGGACAAGTTTTATACATCTTTCGGTAAAGAAGAGGAAAAAAAGTTCTATCTATTTCTAACCCAGGTTAAACAGGCAAACTATTTTCTTTTAAAACCAGAAAACCTTCTCCAGGTAGGGGAGAAGGTCCGACTTTATTCATCTTTATCTTCGACTTTGTCATGACATCGATGACAAATGCCATGAAAGGTTAATCTATGGTCTTTTATCTTGAAGTTCCAGTCACGCTCGACAATGGCTTCCACGTCTTCAAGTAAGTCTTGTTGGATCTCATCTACCGCTCCACATTCCACACAAACCAGATGATGATGGAAATGCGCTGCGCCTTCTTGTCTTAAATCATAACGGGAAACTCCGTCTCCAAAGTTAATTTTATCTACTATTTTCAATTCAGTCAGCAACTCTAGCGTACGGTATACCGTTGCTAATCCAATTTCCGGCGACTTTTCTTTGACAAGGAGGTAAACGTCTTCTGCGCTTAAATGATCCTCTTCGTGCTCAAGTAAAACGCGGACGGTCGCTTCTCGCTGAGGCGTTAATTTGTAGCTGGACGAGTGCAACTGCTTTTTTATTCTATCAATTCTATTTTCTATTTCCATACCAATATTCCCTCCCGCGCCGCTATCTTATACATTATATCAAATGAGGGAAAACTGTCAAAATAGATTTCCTTATTAATAGCAAAAAAATCATGATGAATGCGTAGCTACCCTACATTACCCCAAGAAGCTTACGACATTTTTCATTAAGGAAGGGGATAAATATGCTTCAAATGCAGCTGCTGCAATTAAAAATACCCCAGACAAGATTAAGGAAAAAACATAGCGGGAAATAATCGGCTTTAAAGGCTCCCGAACCTGTTTAAGAAAAATGCGGCTGATCATCTTCATGGATAGCGATACGGCCAGAACCGTGATCACGATAAAGATCGGGACAATGAATATATTTTGCGGTAGGATTGCCACAAATGATAATAGGAATCCACTCCACCCCATTTGATTGACTAAAAATCCGACCGTAAATCCCACAACCATGCCTTTTACAAATAACAGTACTAATATCACTGGCAAACCGATAACCGAAACCCCAAGAATCCAGATGACCCCAATATATTTAAGGTTATGCATAAGACTTTGACTGAACATATCGTGTGAAGAAGCAAATTCCCCTTTGGAAACTTGTCCGAAGAATTGTGATAAATAGT
Organism: Peribacillus sp. NPDC097197; assembly: GCF_050278025.1. NCBI lineage: Bacteria > Bacillati > Bacillota > Bacilli > Caryophanales > Bacillaceae > Peribacillus > Peribacillus sp. NPDC097197. The sequence goes on from NZ_JBNNST010000002.1 coordinate 419,266, forward strand.
AGAACAAATCTTCCTTTTGAGTAAAGCTCAAACTGTTTACGAGAACAGCACCAAAAATGACACCCATTAAAAAGAGTACAGTGATAAAAACGTATAATGAGGAATGTTCGTTAACATGTTTCCTTACAGCATTTTGTATGGCAGATCTATTTTTCATCTTTTATCTATCCTCCCAACTCCACTTACTAGAATCTATGTTTTTTCTGTTTTATTTATGACAAGGATTCAAGCGTAATTTACAGAGTCGTAGAACATTTTTCACAAAAGACGTGTTATAATTTTCCATAAAGTTGTTTGGAGGGGTACTATGAAAGCTATACTAATGGATTTTCCAGAAAAAATTGAAACTTCTCGTTTATATTTAAGACCTTGCCTACCAGGAGATGGACTTGACGTTTATGAAGCCATAGTTCGTTCACGAAACGAGTTGAAGAGCTGGCTTCCATTTGCCCAGCAAGAACCATCAATAGAAGCTTCAGAAAAGAATGTCCTGAAAGCATATGCTGATTTTATCTTAAAAGAAGATATTAGACTCCATATTTATAGGAAAGAAGACGGTCAATTCATAGGCTCCACTGGCCTCCATCGAATTAACTGGGACATCCCCAAGTTTGAAATCGGTTATTGGATCGATACGGAATACAGGAACAAAGGATATATAACTGAAGTGGTAGAAAGGTTAACAAGATTCGCCTTTAATCATTATGGGGCCAAGAGAATTGAAATCCGTTGTGATCCCAACAATCTTACCAGCAAACGGATTCCTGAAAAGCTTGGATTTACCCTGGAAGGGATTTTACATAATGATGCTTTAAGCGCCGACGGCAAGACATTACGAGACACTTGCATTTATGCAAAAACAATAAACTAAAAAGAGCCCTGGCAGCATCAGATTTCCCTGTCAGGACTCTCTCCATTAGCTTTAAAAAGCAAAACTAATCTCTTTGGCTTTCCATACTTTACGTTCCAATTAACTCTCTTTCTATGAAGCTTCATTAAAAGGACCTAAAGAATCCCTAAAATAGTTTCAGGGATTCTTTGTATTTCAATCTTCAATCATTATTGCTTGGAAAGGCAAATGTCGACCCCGTATTGGCGGACGATGTCAACCATCGTTCTGAGACAGTTTTTGTTTTTGTAAAGAAACGGGCTTGGTCTGGTCCGAACATATGACCTTCACCGAATCTAGACCCTTTAAATCCAGCAAAATTATGGTAGCCGACAGGGATTGGAATCGGGACATTAACTCCTACCATCCCAACGTCAATTTCCGTTGTGAATTTCCGAGCTGCCGCTCCATCATTGGTGAAAATGGTGACACCATTCCCTAACTCATGTTCGTTGATCAGCTTAATCGCTTCTTCTAGTGAAGCGACCCGAACAACATTCCGGGCGGGTCCGAACACTTCCTGTTCATATATATCCATTCCTGGCTTTACATGGTCAATTAATGTCGGGCCGACAAAGAAACCACTGGATTCTTTCACGATGTCTAATTCCCGTCCATCACACACTACCGTTGCACCTTCTTCAATGCTCTTGTCAATCGCAGCAATTACCAACTCTTTTGATTGTTGGGATATAACAGGTCCGAAGTCAACTTCCCGGTCTGTGTAAGAGCCCACTTTCAATGCGCCGATTTTTTCTTTTAAAATCTTTATTAAACGATCCCCTGTTTCTTCTCCAACAGGCATGAGCGTTGAAATGGCCATGCAACGCTGGGATGCAGCTCCATATGCAGCTCCAATAAAAGAGTTTGCCACTTGTTCTAAATCCGCATCAGGCATGACAACCATATTGTTCTTCCCGCCACCAAGAGCCGTCACACGCTTACCATGTTTCGCTCCCGTCTCATAAATATATTGAGCCACCGGCGTAGAGCCCACGAAGGAGATTGCCTCCACTTCTGGATTTCTCAATAATTCATTGACAGCGTCCTTATCACCATTGATAACGGTCCAAATACCGTCCGGCAATCCTGCTTTCTTCCATAATTCACTCACGAATAAAGCTGTCATCGGAACTCGCTCCGAAGCTTTCAGAATGACTGCATTGCCTACAGCAATTGCCATGCTCGTCTGGGCCAGTGGCACCATGATCGGGAAGTTGAATGGAGAAATGGCTGCTACGACGCCAAGTGGGTACTTCGCCGAATAGACATTGATCTGTCCACCGACGTTGACGGAATATTCCCCTTTCACTAAATGGGGCGCTCCAATGGCAAGGTCCACAGATTCTATTCCACGGGTAATCTCGCCCTTTGCATCTTCTGCCGTTTTACCGCTTTCTGTACAAATCAGATCAATTAGGGCATCTGTATGTTCCGTAAGCAAGTTACGAAACTTGATCACTATATCCGCACGCCTTGCTACGGACATGTCACGCCAAGCGGGAAATGCAGCTTTGGCTTTATCAATGGCTCCCTTTACTTCTTCAATCGAAGCTAACGGTACTTTCGCAATGACTTCTCCACTTGAAGGATTGAATACATCCGAAAATCTCCCGTTTTGTCCTGCAACCATTTGACCGCCTATAAAATGAGATAATTCTTTTACTTTTATTGTTTCAGTCATTATAACTCCTCCTAATTGTTCGAGATTTTACTATATAATGTAGGGGTGAAGCATTTCCTTTATGTAATCCGTCACCCACAAACTCACAAAATACTCAGATAATTAAACTCGGAATTTCAGTCGCGAGTTTACGCCTTCATGTTGCGCCTATATTCATGTCACTTCCTTATTATGATTTATTTCCTATTCCTATTGTGTAACTTCCTGGCTTTTTAGTCATTATACAAAGTGTTAAATGAATCCCTTTTCTATTTCACAAAAAGACTAATGGCTACCAAGTGATATCTATAACAAGCACAAAAGGCACTTCCATCTAGAAATGCCTTTTGAAAAGCTTATATCGGGAAAGCCTGTGTTATCACATCTTAACTTTCCCATATTTGCCGCCTCCTCCTGCATCAAAACCCAATATCCCTTTTCTTGCGGAATCTATAAAGTGGGCTAATTTCAATGGAACGACCTCTGAAAGCTGTTCGAGAGTCACCTCATGAAGGATATTCATCTCGGTTCCGAAGGCCCCCAGCAGTCTGTCCATGGACTTCGGGCCAAGGCCCGGTATGAAATCAAGCGGAACCTGATGAATATACTGCGGTCGGGACCTCTTTTCCTCCCCTTTTCCAGAAACGGATAATTCGGCAATACGTGTGGAAACTCCCTTAATGATCTTTTTGCCTCCGCATTCACTGCATCCCTCAGCATTTATGGCCATTTTATGAAGGCAACTTCCGCAAACGGTTTGATAATATTTACCCAATAAGGGATTCAATCCATAATTGGCTGTCACTTTACGACCTTCTTTTTCCTGAAGCGCTTTTTCCAACTCTGTAAAACTCGGTTCTTGAAGCAATAGCATTTGATATTCACGGGCTATCTTTCCAAGGGAGTGGGCATCGGAATTCGTCAGGAAGGTATACGATTTCAATTCTTTTATGTCCTCCACCAAATAGGTATCCGAGCTTAAACCAAGTTCGATGGCATCAATGAGCTTCGGATCGAACACTTCCGCCAGGCTTTCCTTTACACCTTTACCGTACAAGCTTTTAAAGGGGGTGAAAACATGCGCAGGGATGAACAGCCCTCCAAGGGATTTGACGGTTTCTTGCAACTTTCGCCCGTCACAATAAATCCTCTGGGAACTCAACGTAATATTTTTCACATAATTACTCATCCATGATGAAAACCTCTTCATCACTTCCATATTTGGAAAATAGGCAAGAACATGAATCGGTCCATGGCAATTGTGGTCATATATTTCAATTTCCGACCCTGGGATGATGGTGAGGTTCCGATAATGAAGTCCTCCACCCTCCATTTCCGTAATTTCCCCATTGTAAATTCCAGCTTCTATCTCTTCAATAACCTCAGGAGAATGGCAGTCTATAACCCCTATCATATCGAGTCCTTTTCGTTCGCTTGCCACTTCGATTATGTTGCTGAAGGTCAACGTTTTAGCTCCGGTGATCTTAACCGCCTTCCCACTTCTCGTCCTGCCGATATGAATATGGAAATCAGCATAGTATTCTTTCATTTATTCATTCAACGCCTTTTTCAACTGCAAATATTGTACGGCGTAGGCCGTTTTGGCATCTTGGATCTTCCCTTCATCCAGATAGTTTTGAGCTTCCTTCAATGTCAGCTCGATCACCTCGACAAACTCATCTTCATCCAATGGTGCCGCATCTTTTTTCTTTTTCAAATTGTGGGCCAAATAGAGATGGACTAGCTCATCCGCAAAGCCTGGAGACGTATAAAAAGAGATGATATGCTCCATTCTTTCACATTCATAGCCCGTCTCTTCCTCAAGTTCACGTTCTGCCGACCGAACGGGTTCCTCCCCTTTTTCAAGCTTACCTGCTGGAATTTCAACCAGGCTTCTCTCCAACGCTTTACGGTACTGTTCGACCATGATGATCTTATCTTCAGCTGTAAGAGCGATGATTGCGACTGCCCCGGGATGCTTGATGATTTCTCGTTTACTCGTTTTCCCATCAGGAAGCTCGACATCATCCACTTGTAAATTGATTACTTTACCCGTGAATATCTTTTTGCTTGATAATGTTTTCTCTTCGAATTTTTTCAACTTGTCCACTCCTCTGTTCTAATTACAGCATGATTCTTCATACATTTTACCATACTAGGGATGGAGGGCGATTTGATGAAAATTCATGTGTTCGAAAATGGCATTGTTTTCTCCGGAAAGAGTTGGGAGATTGTTCAAAAACTCAAAAGTCTACAAAGTGACTATGTTTATGTCAATGACTGGATTGCAGATATCCATCGACAAGAACCTCACCCCTTAAAAAGGATCAAGTGAAATCTTTGAGTGAAAATGATTCCTCCTTTACAATGAAGATATAAAGGAGAGGATAACATGAAAAAACGCAGATTAGGAAATTCGGATTTGCTTGTATCCGAAATTGGACTTGGATGCATGTCTTTGGGAACCGATCAAAAAAAGGCAGCCGAAATTGTGAAGGCTGCTTTACATGAAGGCATCAATTACTTCGACACCGCTGACTTATATGATTTTGGAGTGAACGAGGAAATTGTGGGAGAAAGCCTAAAGCCAGTTCGCGATCAAGTGTACATAGCAACGAAAGTCGGAAACCGCTGGACGGAAAATAAAGAAGGCTGGAGCTGGGATCCATCTGGTGACTATATCAAGACGGCCGTAAAAGATAGTCTAAAGAGACTAGGCACCGACTATATTGACCTCTATCAGCTGCATGGCGGTACGATTGAAGATAATTTGGAGGAAACGATTGAAGCCTTTGAGGACTTAAAAAAAGAAGGTTTGATTCGGTACTATGGAATATCATCGATTCGGCCCAATGTAATAAAGGCATTTGTCGAGAATTCAGATATTGATTCCGTGATGATGCAGTACAGCCTTCTGGACCGCCGTCCGGAAGAGTGGATGCCACTTTTGGAAAATAAGCAGGTCAGCATCATTGCTCGGGGGCCTCTCGCCAAAGGGCTGCTAAGTGAAAAAATGCTTAACAAGGCTAGTGAGGACGGCTACCTCGATTATAGCTATCAAGCACTCAAGGACTTACTTCCACAATTAAAAGAGAAGATTTCCGGCAAGAAGCTGAATGCTGTGGCTCTGCAATATGTATTATCGAACCAATGCGTTGCATCTGCCGTAGCCGGGGCGAGCACGGTGCAACAGCTTCGCGAAAACTGTCAGGCTGCCAACAGCCCTTCTCTTTCAAAAGATGAACTTGATCTGTTGAAGCAACTCACCAAAGCAAGCAAATATGCAAACCACCGGGAATAAATCTAACCTGAACACCCTTTAAAGACTAGCAATCATTTCTCTGCAAAGCTATCCTTTCCGTACACCTACGGTTGGATAGCTTTTTTTTATTCCGGGAGTCATACCCTACACTTTTAAATAACTCAGCTGCAAAAGTGTAGGGTGAGTTCTTTCTAAGATCTTTTCTGTTGCTATTTCTTAATTGATATTATACAATTCAATTGTGCACAATCTAAATGAAAAGATTGGAGAGATAAACAATGACAAAAACACTATTTACGACGTCCGTAACGGTTGATGGAGGAAGAGAAGGAACGGCCATTTCAGCTGATGGAAACTTTACGGTTGATATTGCAATGCCCGGAACGCCAAGGGCTAAACAGATGCCTGAAGCTTCTAATCCTGAACAGCTTTTTGCAGCAGGATATGCGGCTTGTTTTGATAGTGCTTTACAATCGGTTGGAAAGATTGAAGGTGCTACATTTACTTCAAACGTCACAGCCAATGTCAGTTTATTGATGGGTGATATGCATCAATACAGCTTGGCTGTAACATTAGTCGTAAAGGGATCAGGAATCGATAAAAATTCATTTGAAACTTTCGTTCATAAAGCTCACCAAATGTGCCCTTATTCAAAAGCAATCAACGGCAATGTGGATGTTGCCATTGAAATTGAAGTAGAATAAAGCAATTTCACAAAAAAACGCTTGGGTTTGAAGTGAACCCAGGCGTTTTTCTATTCCTTCAAAGTGCTTGCAAGGTTTTTAATAGTTGAAGCAGCGACGCTTTCAAATCCTCAACCACTTGCTTATCTTCACCGGACATATCCGAAATGCGTTCAGGAATGAAACAGGCTTCTTCCCTTAAATCAAGTCCCTTTCGAGTCAGCTGAATCATGACAGACCTTTCATCTTTAGTGGACCGTTCACGAACAATGAGCCCATTCTGCTCCATCCGTTTCAACATGGGAGTGAGCGTTCCTGAATCAAGTGCAAGTAACTCCCCTAATTTCTTCACTGTAAGCGTGTCTTGCTCCCATAGTAAAAGCAGAACGAGATATTGAGGATACGTTACGTTAAGTTTGGTAAGTAGTGGTTTATACTTCTTGGTCATTTCCCTCGAATTTGCATATAGAAGGAAGCATAGTTGATTTTCCAGTACAGATTCTATTCTTTTTTCCATTTCATCACCAACTAATAGTAGTCCATTCGATAAGCGGGTACCTATCAAACTTACTTTTAATATAATCGTTATGCTTTATAAAATAAAGCGATTCGGCCATCCAAACAGAATTACGAAGGAATTTAATTTGTTCCATGTCATTTTCCTCATACAAAAACATCCCCGTTATAAGTACATGGGTACCAACGAAGATGCTTTCCATTTATAGTTTTTTTGGTCGGGTCATAATAAACATCCCGATTTCATTAAAATCATTTATAGTTTTTCCAGTTAAGATTACTTTCACCCAACAGCTCTTCGAATGATTTATTTTTCTCACGCTGTTTTCTTTCTTGACGTTTCTTTTCTTCTTCTGCTGCTCTCTTCTCTTGTTCCGCATCGTTTAATTCTTTTTGTTTTTGGCGAAGCTGCGACATGATATCTTGATTGAGCATATCACCAAGTTTCAATGATGACGATGCTTCTTTTTCTTGCTTTTTACTTTGATTTTGATTGCGCGGCTGTTTCTTTTTCATCCTTAAAACCCCCTGACATTATACATTATTATACCATGACTCCGGTTTTACCCGTGACGATTTCTTAACAGTATTTTCTTATTTTTCAACATGGTAAAATAAACTAAAAACAAGGAGGTTCACCATGAAAAAATGGGGTCTCGCAATTGCCGGCATCTTGACGTATATGGTCGGCATCGGTATTTATTTTTCTAATCGGCTCATGTACATGAAGAAGAAGGAAGATGATTTCATCAAAGATCGTGAAGTCTTGGCTAAACGGTTCATTCAAGAGGATTTTGATACCCTGCCTAAAAGCGAAATCTGGGTACCTTCTCCATCTGGGTATTCCTTGAAATGCATGTTTATTGAACCGCATCCTACGAATAAGTGGATCATTATTGCTCACGGCGTGACAGAAAATAAAACGAACTCGATCAAGTACATGAACATTTTCCTTAAGCGTGGATTCAATGCGGTCATCTATGATCACCGTCGTCATGGAGACTCCGGTGGGAAAACAAGCAGCTATGGACATTATGAAAAATCCGACTTGAAAGCCGTGATTGACGAGTTAAAAAAACGTAAAGGTTCAGATCTTTTCTTCGGCATTCATGGTGAATCCATGGGGGCTGTGACCCTTCTTCTATATGCGGGCATGCTTGAAGATGGAGCAGATTTTTATATTGCCGATTGTCCATTTTCCAATTTTGAAAAGCAAATTCAACATCAAATCGGTATGGAAATCCCTTTTCCAACCTGGAGCATCTTTCCACTTGGGCGCATGTTCATCAAACTTCGTGATGGATATTGGACGAACGAAGTATCACCGATAGATTTCATTAGTACTATCGAAAAACCAGTGCTGTTCATTCATAGTGAACCTGATACTTTCATTCCCGCTTCCATGACACTTGAATTATATGAAGCAAAAAAAGGACCAAAACAACTTTACCTCGCAAAAAACGGGGCTCACGCACAATCATATAATGCTAATCCCAAGGAATATGAGGAACGGATCGACCAATTTCTCGAACAGCTTGTATTGAAATAGACAAAGGGAGAATCCCACGACTATCGGGATTCTCCCTTTGCTTTTTTTAGAGTTTATTAAAGTAACTCATCCTTGGATTCAAGATTTGATTCGGGCTTTTTAGCTGAAAGCAGTTTGCTTCGACCACAAAGTCTATTGTCATGATATCATCGAGAAAAATCATTTTAGATTTTTCGACATAAAGGGGAATTCCATTAGTTTCCACTTTTTGATTATCCTCCTCAAGCTCGTCAACGAGCCAAAGAGCTGTCACGCCACTTACTACGCAACCACAGCCATCTGTATCATATTTCAACTGTAAATGTCCTTCTTTTCCCTGTATTTTATCGGAAAGTTTTTCGGCTGCTCTATCTGTCCATTCAATGTACATCTCATTTCCCCCTATTCGTTCCATTCCCCCATTATAAACGATGAAAGGACCCCTGTCCTTTTCCCGCACTCTTGTGCATCCATGGGGATAATCCCACCATTCTTATTCCATCAATCTTACATCCGCTATATGGGAAAGTTGAATATAATGTGGTTGCTGAAAATGGTCAATAATATGAAGTCTTTGCAAGCATTCATCATAATAATGAATGCTTCCGATTAAAAGCTGGTAACGGGTTCTGTCATAATAGGCAATCGTGACCTCTCTACCTTCTTCCATCGCTTCCCCCATCACAGCATTCATTTCTTCAAACTGCTGTTCATCGAGAATGCGTCTTGCTTCATGGCTATCCTCCGCCACCCAATCCCGCAACATCTTCACATGCTCCGGTAGCATCATGGATGTCCATTTGATACGCCCCCGATCATGAATCATTCTTTTTTCCTCCTCTGACGACTTTGTCAAGCCTTATGCCCGCCAAGCAATCCGCTTCTATAAACGGCCGTCCCGGCTTTCGTATACGAAACCGCGCGCAACAGTGATTTTGAACCATATTTATGTCGAATGCGGTCAACGGTATAACTCAATTCCCGCTTTTTCCACCGTGAAGCATCAAATAAAGTCAGCTGCATCTCATTATCATCCACAATATTCGAGAGTGTGACCGAAACGCTACGAACCGTTTTTTGCTTATGATAGTTTTCATGAAAAAGTTCAAGACAGACTTTATACAATTCCATTGTGATATTTGTCGGTTCCTCAATCGAACGGGAGCGATGAAACCCACCGCCAAACTCATCCTTACTATAACCAATGCTCAGACTGATCGTCCGTCCAGCCTTCCTATGGGTACGAGCCCTTCTTCCGACTTCCTCACAAATTTCTACCATAACCTGCTTGATCTCGTGTTCTTCCTTGTAATCACGGAGTAAAATCTGACTTTTACCAAAGCTGACCTGCCCCTCGATGATCGGCGCCCCGAGATCTGACAAATCGATTCCCCAGGCATGATGATAAAGCTGATTGCCCATAATCCCGAACTTCGCTTCAAGCAATTGAAGGTCATAATTGGCAAGTTGCCCGACAGTGAATATTCCCATGCCATGAAGGGTCTTTTCCACCCTCCTTCCTATCCCCCACATTTCACGAAGCGGAGAAATCGGCCAAAGCTTAGCTGGTACGTCTTCATATGTCCACTCAGCTATTCCTGTATGTTTGGCCTCGAGATCAAGAGAAAGCTTCGCCATCAGCATGTTCGGCCCAATCCCGATTGCACTTGGAATCTGTAATTCCCTTTCAATGTCATCTTTTATTTTCCTGGCAATATTCCAGGCATCCCCCCATAAAGAAGCCGCTCCATCAACTTTCAAAAAACTTTCGTCCACACTGTATACATGAATCGCTTCTTTTGGAACATAGCGGTGAAACAAGCGCGTAATCTCCGTCGAAACTCTCAAATAAGTGGCCATTTTGGGTTCAACGACTAGAATGCGCGGATCTTTCGGTATCTCAAACTTCCGAGAACCTGTTTTTATACCGAATTCCTTCTTTAGCTTTGGAGAAGCCGCAAGCACAATGCTCCCCTCCCTATTCTTATCACCCACCACTGCCAAATAACATTCGAGCGGATCCAATCCATGCATGACCGCTGAGCAGCTAGCATAAAAACTTTTCATATCAATACACATAATTGATTGTTTCGGCATCATGCTATAATCCATTTTTTCTTCACCCTACATAGAATATATGTTCGCTTTTATATTATATCCCTCATTCTAAACGAATAAACGTTCGCATTCAATGGAAGTTTCATGACAAATTTCCACCTTTTTATGGGACTCTTTTAAATACCCATAAAAATCCTTTATTTTAAAAGTAATCCATTATATCCAACTAGTTTTCACAAATATAATTAGTTGGTATCTTGCCCAAAATGGGAACCGTGGCTTTTAACCCTTTTACTATTCAAGAAAAACGTTTTCTATGTTTTTTCACTAAGTATTATTACTTATTTTTTGTAATGAAAATGTAATCAAAAACTGGTTTGATTGTCACAATGGTATTGTAGGATAATATTGTTAAAGAAAAATAGAGAGATAGAGAGAGGAAATGAGATACATGAAGAAATGGATTGCCTCAGCTGCTGTTGCTTCTGCATTAATGCTGACCCCACTTCAGGCGTTTGCAAATATTGGAGATCAAACCCTCAGACCCGGAATGACACATAGTGATGTCAAACAACTACAAACCCTATTAAAAACTAAAGGTTATTTCACATATACTGGTTCACTGACTACTTACTACGGAACCTATTCAACAACTGCCGTAAAAAACTTTCAAAAAGCTAAAGGATTGACTGCCGATGGGATTGCAGGAAGAATTACCTTCAATGCGCTCGGTGTTTATAATGTCAATAATACAAGCATGATTAATTATGCAAAAACATTGATAGGCTCACCATACAAATGGGCTGGCACGACACCAGCAGGATTTGACTGTTCGGGGTTCATCTATTATGTATTCCAAAAATCACAAGGAATTACCCTACCACGGACAACATCCCAGCTTTATGCGAATACCGGATTGAAAGTATCATCGCCATCAAAAGGTGATCTTGTATTCTTTGATACTTCTTCTGGAAAGACGGGTGTTTCTCATGCTGGTATCTACATTGGAAACAATCAGTTCATTCATGCTTCCTCTTCTAAAGGAATTACCATCACCGATATGAATAACTCCTATTGGGCGCCAAAATACCTGGGTGCAAAAACTTTATAAAAAAACATAAGACTAAAACGAAGCAGGGCAGAATCTATTTGATTCTGCCCTGTTATTATTTTAGATATAAGATTTCTTCAGTAGAATCGTCTACGGTCACAGTAAATGATGCATCTAAGTTGGAGCGATTCATCATTTCAATATTGTATACATGCTCGGAAGGGAAATGAATGATTTCAAGAACCATGAAACGCTGACTAGGAGCTTTAGTCACATGCTTAAGTGCAGCAGTTACGGCCTTTTGCTCTTCTAGACTCTCTTCATCCTTTAAAATCCGTATCAATTCTGCATCCGCTTTCGAAGGAAATGATCCTTCGACCTCTCCACCGTACCATGGTTTAACTTTCATCCCGATTGCCAAGTCTGAATAACTGAGTTTTGCCCCATGTTCATCTTGTATATACGTATGATTTTTCACCTTGTAATACGTCCCTTTTATCAAAATCCGCTTATCATCTAAATCTGTAATGAATCCTTCTTCTCCCTTGCCAATGGACTTATGGGGTTGCTCTTCAGAGAAGGATTGACAGCTTCCCAGAATGAAAAAAAGGAATAAAAAGATAAAAGACTTTCCCATCACGAGCTTCATACAAAATCCCTCCTATAAAACAGACGAATTTACCAATGAAATGGTTACATAAAATGGAAAGTTAATCCAAATTAATTCAAAAAAAGGGAATGTCAGATGACACTCCCCTTGATTTCTTATTAAAATAGTAATCTTCACTTATATTAGAAGTATCTATTTTTTAAAAAATGCTTTTTTCCCAACGGTCTCAGTGATTCTTGGAAACAAGGTATAAAACTTACTCACCATATTCATCCAGGCGGGTAGATTGACTTCCCGTTTATTAGTTAGCATGGCAGCAACGATTTTGGCTGCTACATCCTCAGGCTTAAGCATGAATTTCTTAATGCCCTTCATATATGTCCCGGATTCATCCGCTATAGTAAAAAAGTTGGTTTCAATCGGTCCAGGATTGACGGTGGTCACATGAATGTTGTCTTCCATCAATTCAAGCCGGAGAGCATTCGAATAACCAAGCACCGCAAATTTAGTGGCCGAATAAAGTGTGGACTTAGGTGTTGCAATTTTTCCTGCCTGTGACGCAATATTAATGATGTGGCCCGCTTGTTTGCGCTTCATATGTGGAAGCACAAACTTCGTACAGGCCATCAAGCCGATTACATTGACAGCAAACATCCCTTTACTCTCTTCTAAATCCGTATCAAGGACTTCTTTAAACGTGCCGTGCCCGGCATTATTGACCAACACATCCACGGTGCCGACCTGGTCGTGGATGTCAACGAAGACCCTTTCCACTTGTTCTGTATCGGAAACATCCAACTTCCATACAAAAACATCGACCCCGTATTGGCTGGTCAGGCTCTCCTTCAGAGTCTGCAATTTATCCAGGCTCCTTGCCAAAAGAACGAGTCTTGCCCCAAGTCGGGCAGATTGAATCGCAATTTCCTTTCCAATTCCTCCCGAAGCCCCGGTAATGACAATGACTTTCCCGCTTAATTTACTCAATAGATTATCCCCTTAGAAACTGTCGTCGCACTTGAATATAAAATGACACCCGATTGCATTTCCAATTCGATTTCACCCAAATCCTCCAGATAATCCAACTGACCGACCGTTTCCGAGAGTGTCAAGTCGACTTCCTGACGATAAACTTTTGGGAAGAGACGCTGACACACTTCAAATCCCGTTAAAGGTTTTTCTTGGAGCATGCTTTTCACCTGCATGGCCCGATTATGCTGTCGCTCAAATCTATATCGAATCAAATCGGACACTTTCTCTCCATCAATTTCTCCCCCATGTCCTGAATAAACCTTAGAAATCGGAAAGTCTAATAGTTTTTGAAGGGAGGCATTGTATTGAAGCAATGGCCGTTGACGAACGCCACCCACAATCAAGGGTGGCTCCATTAATGGATTAGGCGAAATTCTTGCAAGTAAGTGGTCTCCTGCAATCATTAAGCCGTCACTCTCCCGATAAAAGGAAACATGGCTTTGCGCATGACCAGGAGTCTCGATCACTCGCCATCCTGGAAGGCCCGGAAGTTCGTCACCCTCAGCCAAATGTGCTTGCATGTTCCTTTTACTAAGGAATTGGATTTCTTCTTTGTCATGGGTCAATCTATGTTTCAATTCTTCAGCCACGCCCAATTTCCCTGCAAAGTCTAGAAAGAAAGAATTATGGGTGTCAAGGAACTCATCGCTTAGAGTCAGCCACCGCTGATTGTTTTTATGACCATACACCGGGACTTTCTTATCGAAGAAATCGAGTGCACCAGCATGGTCTGGATGATGATGCGTCAAGATTATTTGTTCAATATCAGATAGTTGCAGCCCTAATTCCCCAAGTCCAGCATTCAGTGCCTCTTTTGATTGTACGGTTTTAACCCCCGTATCAATTAAAGTTAAGGCATCTCCTTTAACTATGTAAACATTTACATCGCCCACTGCAAACGGCGTCGGCAGAGAAAGCTTTGCGATATCCCCATTCCAATTCACCATGTCTATTTCCACCTTAATATTATATTTAAATAAGCTTATATATCCGTAAAATTTGCTATTTCCTTATTTTACTAGAAAACTGTGTATGTAATCACTATTTTACATATAATCCTGAACATTGTCATTATTTTCACATAATTAACGACTATATTTTAAGGCTCAGCATATATTACTATTGACAGAGTACTCATGCATCCTTCATAATCACAAGTAATTAAAGACGGCACGGCTATGATTGAGGCCAAGTAAATAATGGATGGCGTAAAGAGAGTGAAGTTCTTAAATGTGCTGAAAAGCTTCACCGTCCTCTCTATTATTGAACCTACCTTATGAGCCTTCAGTAAAACTGACGTTCATCCCACGTTAGCGGATTCAAGTGCAACTTCCTTTTTATTTTGTAGGAGTTGAACAAAGGTGGTACCACGGAAGCCAGACCTTTCGTCCTTTATTGGATGAGGGGTCTTTTTTATTTTATTTGGGAAAACTGACCGTTACTAGTATGCATTAAAGGAGTGAGTGAAATGAAAAAAATAGCTTTTATCGGGGCTGGATCAATGGCGGAAGCAATCATTTCCGGTTTGGTCACTCAGCAAGTAATAAACCCGACTGACATTTTTGTGACCAACAAAAAAAATGATGAACGATTCACTTATCTAACAGAACAATATGGGATTACCCCAACACGGTCTCTTCCGCAACTACTAGAGAATGCAAACATAGTAGTACTTGCAGTAAAGCCAAAAGATATTTTAACCACGATGCAATCCATAAAGGAATACATCCGGGAAGATATGCTGTTCATTTCCGTTGTGGCAGGGGTCCATACGGCAAGTCTTGAAGGGATTGCAGCCAAACCGGTCGCCATCGTAAGAGCTATGCCTAATACATCGGCAGCCGTCGGACAGTCAGCCACTGCCCTATCGGCCAATGCACATACAACTGAATCGCAATTGCAGACGGCCATCACACTTTTCGAAACGGTGGGCTCGGTTGCCATTGTCGAAGAAACACAGCTTGATGCCGTAACGGGCTTATCCGGAAGCGGTCCCGCTTATATTTATTATTTGGTCGAAGCTCTGGAAAGATCCGCGGAATCCATTGGCCTTGATGCCGTAACAGCAAAGCAATTAATCCTTCAGACTTTAACCGGTGCAGCCGAAATGCTACAGAAATCGCCAAAAACACCAGCGGTACTGCGAAAAGAAGTCACTTCACCGGGAGGGACCACTGAAGCTGGCCTGAAAGCACTTCAAGCCCATCATGTACAAGAAGCATTTATCTCCTGTGTTCAAGAAGCCACCGAACAATCCAAGCGAATGGGAGATCAAATCAGTAAAGAGCTGGCTAAATATGTAGTTCCCCAATAATAATAAGTAAACAGGCTGTTGACTCCCAAATGGGAGTTAACAGCCTATTGTGTCTAAATGGCCATGACTAAGATAACGAAGAGAACCTGTCATCCATTCTTCCTGATTAATTAACCCATATTTCAAATGGAATATTTCTAAATCGCCTTCCCGCTTATCCAGCTTACTTGGCAAATACGTTTTCCCCATCAAAATGATTATATTACGTCGGGAAGAACACCCACTGGAAATACGACGGTACCGGTAAATAAAATCGACATGGCAGCAAAAACAGGTAGGAAATCCACTATCTTTGGCGAATCAGTACTTGTTTTGTCAACGGCAAAGGAATCGCTTCTTTTATCTAGAATTCTACAACCAAAAGGAGGGGAATCTAGATGAATACAAGTGCAGTTGCCAAGTTATTGAACGTTTCTCATAGTACCATTCAACGCTGGGTTACCCAATTGAACATGGAAGTAGAACGGAATCAGCTAGGTCATTACCAGTTTTCGGAGGAAGATATTGACTTATTGAGGAAAATCCAAGACCAGCTGAACGAGGGAGTGGTCTTACAAAAGGTGAGCATTTCAGAAAAGAAGACCAGAAAGGCCACTGTTAAACAACCTATTGAGTCGGAAAAAGGACAAGATCACCTAAACGAAAGAGTCTCCAGGCTCGAAAAAAGTCTGAAAACAAAAGCGGATGACGTTGTTTCCTATCAACTATTACAGCATAGAAGTGAAATGGAAGACATGCATAAGCTCGTCACTAAACTTGAAGCCCGTATTGAAGCATTAGAAGCAGCCACCATTCCACCAGCAGATTTTTATCTCGCTACCGAAGAAGCTGCCGCCGCTAAAAAAACAAAGAAAAAGTCCTTCATGAAAAACTTTTTTGGAACCAAAAAAGATGACAATTCTCCTTGGAGCACTGCTGATAGCGATTAAGCAGGAGGACCTTGCTGATATTATTCTCTACGAACGTCCACTGTCCTCTGCAGTCAACCCGTTATCTTGGCCTTCCGTAAGGCGAGACTCAGTCACCCGATAGTAAACCCTTCCGATTCCGCCCAAAAAAGAGGCCTCGGTCCAAGGTCATTCACCTTGAGCGCTAGGCCTCTTTCCTTTATATCAACACCGCACGGTCATTTAGCATTTTTTCACCCTTGATACGCTGGAATTCATTCAAGAGCTTATCAACAGTCAGTGCCTGTTTTCTCGGGCCTCTTGCCTCGAAAATGATTTGGCCTTTATCCATCATGATTAAAGAATCACCAAGATCGATGGCCTGCTGCATATTGTGAGTCACCATCAATGTAGTTAACCGGTTCTTTTCAACAATTTCCTTCGTCAGGCTTGTAACAAGCTCTGCCCTGGATGGATCGAGAGCAGCTGTATGTTCATCGAGAAGCAGGATTTTCGGATCGGTGAAGGTCGCCATCAATAACGATAATGCCTGACGCTCCCCTCCCGATAATAACCCCACTTTTGCATTCATCCGATTTTCCAATCCTAAATGGAGTGTACTCAGGCTATCGTTAAAAAGCTCTTTCCGTCTTTTCGTTACCCCAAAGCCAAGACCCCTTCGATTCGTCCTGCCATACGCGATGGCCATATTTTCTTCAATGGTCATGTGCGGGGCCGTTCCGAGCATGGGGTCCTGGAAAACCCGCCCAATCATTTTCGCCCGCTTATGTTCTTCAATCGATGATACATTTTGGCCATCAATGATGACATCACCAGCATCGGGAAGGGTCTTACCGGAAATCATATTCATCAACGTGGACTTCCCAGCACCATTACTGCCTATGACCGTTACAAATTCACCTTTTGACAGCTGTAAATCCAGATTGCCAAGGGCAAGCTTTTCATCCGGAGTCCCTTCATTGAAGACCTTATAGATCTGATTTAGCTGCAGCAAATTCCTCTTCCCCCTTTGTAGACTCAATACGGCGCAGTTGCAATTCTTTGAGTCTTTTTTTCTTACGACCTTTTTCTTTTTGTTTTTCGGAAATTTGCGGGATGACTAAGGCACCGATTACAATAAGCGCAGTGATTAATTTCACATCACCCGTATCAAGGAATTTTACACGTAGCGCCAATGTAACGACGATACGATATATGATGGCTCCCCCAATGACAGCTAGCGTGGCGCGTACAATCGTTTTTGCGCCAAATAACGCTTCCCCGATGATGACGGAGGCCAGACCGATTACGATGATCCCGATTCCCATCCCAATATCGCTAAAACCATTGTACTGGGCAACTAAAGCACCAGAGAAAGCAACTAGGGCATTCCCGATGGCAAGGCCTAATATCTTCATATTCCCTGTATGAGCGGAAAAACTCTTGACCATCGCTTCATTGTCACCAGTTGCCCGAAGCGCAAGGCCTACATCCGTTTTTAAAAAGGCGGACATCCCCATTTGAATCATTACTACTACAATAAACATGACAATGAGAATGCCCCATGTTTTTGGCAAACTATCACCAAGGCCAATGATTGAAAAAATCCCATTAAACATTTGATCCAAACCAGTATGAGACCATGCTTCTGAGATGTTCGTAATAATCGTCGTTTGAGAAAGCAAGGGAATGTTCGAAGCCCCCATGATCCTTAAGTTAATGGAAAAGAGCGCAATCATCATTAAAATACCGGCAAGAAGCGGATTTATCTTCCCTTTTGTATGCAGCAGCCCTGTCATCGTCCCTGCCACAAATCCGGCAAGCATGGCGCAAAACGTGGCCATAATCGGCGAGAAACCATTGACGATCATAATAGCGGCGACAGAAGCTCCTGTCACGAAGCTACCTTCGACCGTCATGTCCGGGAAATCGAGAATTCTGAATGTCAAATAGACTCCAAGTGCCATGATCGCATAGATCATTCCAGATTCAAAAGAGTTAAATATGGCTGTTGGCATTTTTATCTTCCTTCCCTGGAATATCGCAAAAGCTTATTTAACAAACTCAGCATTTGCTTTCCATTCTTCTTTTATTTCAACACCCATTTCCTTTGCAGCTGTTTCATTAATCACCAATTTTAGTTTTTGAGGATATTGAACCGCGATATCACCCGGTTTTTTATCATCTTTTAATATTTCTACCGCTTTCTGGCCTGCTTCGTAGCCAATATCATAGTAACTGAAGCCATATGCTGCGAAACCGCCTGCATTCACGGAATCAAGTTCCCCGACAAATAAGGGGATATCCTGGTCATTCGCTACCGAAATCACCGATTCTAATGCTGAAACTACTGTATTATCCGTAATGATATAGAAAGCATCCGCTTTTCCAATCAACGATTCCGTTGCCTGCTTAACTTCGGCTGAAGTCGAGACGGATGCTTCCACGACCTTCAAGCCCGCTTTTTTTGCCTCCGCTTTCACGTTTTTAATTTGAACGACTGAATTTTGTTCGCCCGTATTGTAAACCGTCCCGATTGTTTTCGCTCCAAGCTCTTCTGCCAGGAACTTCATGGAATTTTTGATGGCATCCGGATGAGAATCGGTCGTACCTGTCACATTTCCACCTGGTTTCTCCATGGACGTAACAAGTTCCGCAGCTACTGGATCAGTTACAGAAGTGAAGACGATTGGAATATCTTTAGTCGCATTCAATGAACTTAAAGCGCTTGGCGTCGAGTTAGCAAAAATCAAATCCACTTTATCCCCGACAAAGTTATTCGCTATCGTCTGGCTGTTGTTTTGATCGCCCTGAGCAATTTGGAGATCATACTTTGCTTTAATGTCACTATCCTTCAAAGCAGCCTGAAACCCTTCATATGCTTGATCCAATGAATCGTGCTGAACGATTTGTGTCACTCCGACTTTGAAAGCATCCTTATCACTTTCGTTTTTTGCCGAGTCTTTCTCGTTTTCATTTCCACACCCTGCAAGTAAAATTCCAGTAATCAGGGTCAAGGCTGCCGTTGAATATAATCTCTTTTTCATAATGTTCCTCCGCTTTTCTCTTTTTTTTAAATTCTGTCTCTCTAACGAAGTCAACTTTTCCGCTTTTATGTACTAAATTATAATCGTTTACTGCCGCTATTCCAATGTATTTTTTAAATTTTTAGAATTTTACGATTACATTTATGAAGTAATAAAAAAGCTACTGTATAAAGTTGTATAAACTTTATACAGTAGCTGGCTCTTCTTAATTATCGACGACCTGGTTTACGATAGTGGTAACCGTTGACCGATCGATTTTTTCTTTTCCTTCTTTTAACGCCTTCAAAGTAGCTTTAGCCAATTCCAAAGGAATTTTACAGAAATGGACAATATCCTTTGTCTCGATGTCTTCAATGTACCTATCCGCCAATTCAAGATTATATTCTGTATGGCTCAGCATCTCTTTGAAGCCCCATCCATTCGGATAAAAATTCACGCCGCGTTCTGCATCTTCTTCACGGTTCCGTAGGATGTTGACCGTTTGAAGGCCCTGTCCAAATGCAATGGCAAGATTGCGATCCGTATCTGTTCCATCATACCATTTCCAAATATCAGAGAGCATCACCCCAACTAAACCAGCGACATAATAGGTATACTCATCAAGCTCTTCCTTATCATGTATTTGCCAATTCTTCGAAACCCACTTCGCCATGCCTTCAGCCATTTCCTTGGTAGACTCAAGGACCTTACCAAGCACACCTGGAGGACAATAATCCATCCAATCTCCAAGTTGCAAGGTCACTTCCGGAAGCACATCCTTATATGGTTCAAAAACAGCCTGGATGTCCTCTTTACGATAATCGGTTTTCAATAGGCTGCTAACAGCCTGCAATAGGGCGATTTTATCTTCGGCACCTAGATTCGGGTGGTCTTCAATTTCATCAATGGCCCGCATGCAAAGATATGCCGAACCAATGGCTTCCTGTAATCCTGATGGCAAGTAACTAATAGGGATAAAAAAAGTACGACTTGTTTTCAAAAGAAAATCCATCGCCTTGTTATGTAAATTATTTTGTTCAGTCATTTTTTCACCCTCCTATATCCAATAAGCAATTGAACTATTATACCAAATAATCGTAATGATTTCCCTATTCTTGTACATATAAAGGGATTTTAATCGACAATAAATCTTCTGCCATGGTTGTATTCGAAAGGATTGCACTACTTTCCTCTTTTAACCGTTCTGCATCCTCAAGAGTATAGCGTGAGGAGATATGTGTTAAAACAAGGTGCTTAACCCCCGCCTTTTTGGCAGTTTCAGCCGCTTGTATAGTAGTTGAATGGAAATAGGCCGTTGCCAATTCCGTTTCTTCCGCAGAAAAGGTTGCTTCATGGATGAGATAATCAGCTGAGTCGGCAAGGACGAGGGCATTGTCGCAAACCCTAGTATCACCAAGTATCGTAATAATTCTGCCCTTCTGTGGTGCACTAAGATAGTCTTTCCCATTAATGGTCCGGCCATCTTCAAGACGGACCGATTCCCCATTTTTCAATGCTTTATAAAGGGGACCCGGTGGCACTCCTTGTTTACGCAACTGGTCAACCAGTAAACTCCCCTGCCGATCTTTTTCCACGATTCGGTAACCGACACTATAAATGCCATGATCAAGTTCCAGGGCCGTCACGGTAAACTGGTCATCTTCGAATATGACGCCTTCCTCAATTTCAATGATTTCCAATGGATATTTCAAATGAGAGGCACTCACTTGTAAACTCGTCGTGATATAAGCATCAATGCCTTTTGGGCCGTACACCGTCAATTTTTCGACTCCACCCTGAAAAGACCTGCTGCTTAAAAGACCAGGAAGACCAAAGATGTGGTCACCATGCAAATGCGTTATGAAAATCTTTTCAATTTTACGTGGTTTAACCGCCGTTTTTAAAATTTGATGCTGTGTCGCTTCCCCGCAATCAAAAAGCCATACTTTTCCCCGTTCTTCTAATAATTGAAGGGCGATTGCCGTCACATTACGCGCCTTTGCCGGAACACCAGCACCCGTTCCTAAAAAAACAAAATCCACATTCCTACCTCCGTTGCAAAAACTTTATACCTTACTATAGCATAACAGAGGCCCTGATTCATTTTTCAACTTTTAAAATTCGGTCTCTTTGAAGATTTTAATGAAATTACGAAAAAATGCGCAAATAGATTGCTTTGAGGGAAAGCTAACCGTAAAATTAAGAATTAGTACATATCCAACTTTAAGACAGAAATTACAGAAAGTTGAGGTTCTAACATGACAGAAAATAAACCTACAGCATTAATCATGATTTTTGGCGCTACCGGAGATTTAGCGAAACGAAAACTGTTTCCTTCGATATATCGACTATTCCAAAAGGAAAAAATCAATAAATTCGCAGTGGTGGGTGTCGCCAGAAGGCCATTAACCAATACTGAGTTTCAAGCAAGTGTAAAAGACTCCATCCTGACATTTGGACATGCGGAGGAAAAGGTCGATGAATTCGTTTCCCATTTCCACTATCATTCACATGATGTAACTAGTTCAGAGTCCTATTTACAATTAAAGCAGGTTGCTGATAATTTAGACGGCCAGTATGATCTGGAAGGCAATCGTATCTTTTATTTAGCGATGGCACCGGAGTTTTTCGGAACCATTGCCGAACAGGTAAAAGCCCAAGGCTTGACCGATACCAAGGGTTACAAACGCCTTGTCATCGAAAAGCCATTTGGCCACAGTTTTGAAACAGCACAAATCTTGAATGAGCAAATACGTACCGCATTTGCTGAAGATGAAATTTATCGAATCGACCACTACCTGGGCAAAGAAATGGTACAAAACATTGAAGTCATCCGTTTTTCCAATGCCTTATTCGAACCACTATGGAATAACCGTTATATTTCCAACATCCAAGTTACTTCAAGTGAAACACTTGGTGTCGAGGAACGTGGGCGTTATTATGAAACGAGTGGCGCCTTACGGGACATGGTCCAAAACCATTTATTGCAAATGGTCGCCCTGCTTGCCATGGAACCTCCGATTGCCTTGACTACAGAAGAAGTCCGCAGCGAAAAGGTCCGAGCATTACGGTCACTCCGACAAATGAAAGTGGACGAAGTCAAAGAATATTTCGTCCGTGGTCAATATGGCTCAGGTACGGTAGGGGAACAAACACTCCCTGCTTATCGTGATGAATTGAATGTCGATCCTGAATCTAATACAGAAACCTATGTTGCGGGTAAATTGATGATTGATAACTTCCGCTGGGCGGGTGTTCCTTTTTATATCCGTACTGGTAAAAGAATGGATGTAAAATCAACGAAGATCGTTGTTCAATTTAAAGACATTCCAATGAATCTCTATTACAAAACCGAAGAAACCTTGCAACCAAACCTTCTCGTCATCCATATCCAACCTGAAGAGGGTATTTCCCTTTACTTAAATGTGAAGAAATCTGGAACGACGATGAATACGAAGCCAGTGAAGTTGACGGTCTCCAACAAAGGAATCGAACATATCAATTCACCTGAAGCTTACGAAAAGCTTTTATTTGATAGCATGCGTGGAGATGCCACAAACTTTACACATTGGGATGAGGTCGCCCTTTCATGGAAGTTTGTCGATACCATCTCGAATGCCTGGGAAAATACGAAAGAAGCCTCTTTCCCCAATTATGAAGCGGGTTCGACAGGACCAAAAGCATCCGATGAGCTTTTAGCAGAAGATGGACATGTTTGGTGGCAAATCGAAAAAGAAAAAAGAATTAATCAGTAAACTAATAAGAGGATGCAGTGAACCTGCATCCTCTTCTCTATTTTATGAGGCACTCTTTTTGATGATTTTCTCTCGAATGGCATGGATAAAATCCTTCGATTCTGAATCTGTTCCATGATTAAGCCAAAAAGTCACACTTGATTCAATAACCACAAAAAATAAAACAAGGGCTACGATCATCCAGATGAAGTGCATCAATTCAACCACTCCTTTTCTTGCTTCACTTATACGATCATCATCCCATACATTTTATACAGGTACATAAACTGTTAAAGATGGTTGCTATAAATCTTACTACTTTCGGCATAAAAAAGAAATATACCAAGTACCCATTTTTTCATTGAGTTCAGTTTATTATTTCATCTCTCCTTTTTCCGTATAGCCGAATGATAACGTCAAGCTGTGGTAACAATATAAATGGTGTTCTTTATCTGAATACCACTACTAACCGATGCGGAGGGATTTTACGATGGAAGTTCGTGAAGGGTTAATTCCAACAGCGTTAGGAACTGCCGTAACTGCTGCAGGTTATGCCATGAAGCAGAACCGTGGCTCAAACAAGATGGTTGCTAATACCGTTTTTGGTTTCGGTTTGGCACATGTTGTATTAGGGGTCATTGACCTTGTTGAGCATCGACGTTAGTAGAAGAAGGGGCTGTCTAATAAGTCCCTAAAATAAAACGGGTGAAGAAAAACAATTGTTTTTCTTCACCCGTTTTTCTATTTTTATACTAATTTACTGAAAGTAGCTGACGTAATCCAGCTATCTTCAGTAAATTATGTGCCATGGCTACGATGCCAAACTCCGTTTGGACTTTCGCTAAGCCCCGAAGCGAAAAGCGACGGAACGACCTATTGCCCTTGATATGACCAAAAACACTCTCTACCTCGATTTTTCGTCGAGCGTAAAGTTGTGCATTCGATTCAGACCAAAGGTTCACTTTTGCTTTCGCTTTTAGTTCTTCATAAACTGGATTAACATGCACTTGGCGATTTCCTGCCGTCTTTGTACATTGAGATTTTAATGGGCAATCCGTACAATCCTCACATTCATAAATTTTAAAGTCACGTGTGAATCCATTTTTATCCGTACGGGTCGAGTAACGCTTAAATAAAACCTTACGGTTATTTGGACAGGTGTATTCATCCTTTTGTTCATCATATGCCCAGTTACTCGCATGACGAATATCTTTTTTATAGCTCCGTTTTTGTTCCGTTAAAAAAGTATTGTAAGGAATCAAAGCTTCAAATTCTTCCTCCAAAGAGTAGAGGTAGTTTTCTTCACTGCCATAGCCGGCATCTGCGATGACGTTTTTCGGGAATGGAATGGTAGCGATGTATTCTTCAGTGCCTCTATATGGGGCTTAAAACACCGTGTATCAGTTGGGCGCTGATGTATCGTATAAAAAAGAATGAATTGATTTTCCGTTGCCATTTGAATATTATAACCAGGTTTTAGTTGTCCGTTATTCATATGTTCATCTTTCATCCGCATAAATGTCGCATCCGTATCAGTTTTAGAATAACTATTTCAATCGCCAAATAGAGCTTTTTGTTGTTTAAATTTCACTAATCGTGGACCTAAGTCTTCGCGCACTAATTTCAATAGTTTCTTAACCGGACTGAGTTCCCGTCGTTTTTCTTTTCGTACCTGGACATCTTCTTCAAGTTGGATACCATTCGTTTCTTTTTCAACTTTTTCCACTAATGCTTTTTCTATTTGAGTTAGTTTTTCCTCTGCCGTTAAAAAGGACGTTTCGTCTTGAGCAGACAGTTCATGCCCTTCTTCATCTGTAATGGTCTGAATCTGTTGGTACGTTTCTTCAATTTTTTCTTGTAGCTTCGCCTCAAACTTTGTCGTCGCTTTTTTCCACACAAATGAATACTTGTTTGCGCTTGCTTCAATCTTTGTTCCGTCTAGGAAGTAATTCTCCATAGTGATGTGCTTTTCTTCTATTAGTTGATGAATCATTTCTTCAAAAAGTTTCGGAAGGAACTTTTCCATTTGTTGTGTGCGAAATCGATTAATCGTTCGATAATCCGGTTTCTGCAAGCCAGCCAGATGATATACATTAGTCACCCGCTCCTTTTCTCTCTTGCCTGCTATCTCCTACGCTCTTAGCTAACATTTACTAGACCATACCTTCATTCAAAGGTGTTTAAACTACAAGGATGAATAAAATAAATCATACTACTCTTTTCATAAAAATAAAAAATGCAAAGTTCCTATTTATAATTATACATATATTACCATCTCTACCGCATGGATTGTTGTTCAATAAATGAATGTTAATATCATACGGTGTTCACCTCCAATAGAGTTCATCAAACAGAGGGCACCGCTAACATCGGTTTGAAGGAATTAAACATTGGATGTTAGTTAATTCCTAGTATTGGGCACTGCAGTGTTGACTACAGTAATACTAGAAAGCAAAACCGCGGCATAAAACGCCCAACCTTGGATACTTGAAAAGGTCCTTGTCATTCATTCGTTTATAGCTGAAATATGGATTTTTTATGGATAGCTACGATATTTAATTCAAACCGTTCACAAAACTGACTAATGGAAAGTACTCTCCTATATGTATATGAATACACATAATATACCTTTTGAATACGACGCCCTTTATTGGCCACAGAAAATCCCCTCCCAGATAGACTTTTAAGAACACCCTCCATCATGTCCTTTTTTTACTGTCTATCTGTAGGGGAAAATATTAAGTAGAAAAGCGTAAATATCTTAATCAGAGATATTACGTTTACTATTAGTAGCCAAATATTTAGCATAAAGAACCGTATTTCTTGCTACATCTAATTCACAATTAAATATCATAGGTGCCCCTGGTCTCCAATTTACTTCAAATAACCACAATTTTTGGTTCTCATCAATTCCTACATCAATGCCCAATTCATCAAACGATACATCTTCATATAAAGAATCAAAGTGGGTAGCAAAACTTATTGAGAAATGTTCAAGCGTTTTTTTTATATCAAACCAGGAATCTTCAAACTCATTTTTCAATAAAATATCAAGATAACAAGTATAACCACCGCTACCCATATTTGATGTAATGCTTCCTAGGGTTCCTACACGTGGATAAATAGCGGTAATGACCCACTTTCCTTCTCCATTTTTTTGTACATGCAATCGTAAGTCATATACCTGACCGGATTTAATTTGACATGAAATAAAACGTTGAACTAAATATTCTTGTTCTTGAATTTTATGAGATGCAAATTCGATCAATTCTTGTTTTTTATAAATAGAGATTTTCCCAGCTTCATTCACTCTGTATTTTTCAGTTCCTTCTTTTTCAATAAAAACGATACCCTGGCCCTGATGTCCAGACAATGGTTTGATAATCACTTTGGGATAAAGATGGACCATTTTCATTAACCTATTAACTTTGGTTAATTCATTAGTGGGTATAAGATATTGTTCAAATGATTTCCCTTTTTTAATTTGCTTAAATACATGTAATTTATCCCCAACAGAATGACTTGTAAACGGAATGATCTCGGATAAATAATCTACGATTATTTCACCTTTTTCAGTTAAGGGATAGCTAGCATTATAGATGACGTCAGGAAAAGGAAATTTCTTTTCAATCCAATTTCCGTTCTCGTAAATTTTCCCATTAATTGTTTGATTTTTTATATCTACTTGCCCTGGCGTAAAGTAAAAGAAATTTACCCCTTCTGCTTTTGCTACAACTGAGTAAGCATAGGCTCTCCTCACTTTTAGTGGATCCGCCCGATGATGAAGCATGCCAATTAAGGTCATAATAGTTGCATCCCACCTTTTATTAATGCTTTCCTCAATAATTATTAAATTAGGCCTGTCTTTATTCCTATTTTTTGACTTATTAAGAACAATCATTGTCCCAAATATATATTCTATTAAAGTAAATATAAAACAGCAAACACAGGTGGGATAAAATAAATTATGAAAACAATTGTTTTTATTGGCTCCAATAAATCAGGATCAAGCAGAGAAGCTCTAAAAGCTGCAGAGCGTCTTGGTTATTTTACCGTGCTATTAACGAATAGACCAAAATTCCTTGAGCAAAGATTAGAATTTCCTGATGTCCATCAAATGATATTGACAGAGTTATCTAATCATCAGACATTGAAAGAAACAATCTATAAATTACAAAATCAAGGAAAGGAAATACATGCAATCTTAAGTTTCATAGATCCTTATGTAAATGTTGCAGCGGCTTTAGCGGAAATATTTTGTACTAGCACTGTTCCTTCAAACCAAATTCTGAGCATGGAAGATAAAATTTTAACAAGGAATCTTCTTAAGAGCCTTCCATCTTCGCCTTACTTTGAAATTTATAATCCAGAAGATGCCCTAAAGGACTTTCTTAAGGAACAAAATAAACATATACCGTTGATTGTGAAATCTCCTATATCAGCTGGATCAAAAGATGTTCTATTGGCAAATAACAAATCTCAATTAAGAAAATCAATGAAAAATCTAATAAGAAAGTATGAAAATTCACCTATTTTATTGGAGGAATATTTAACAGGACCACAATATTTAGTTGAAACATTAGTGCAAGATGGACAGGTTTATATTGTTGCCGTTATTGAACAAGAAATTACGTTCGAAAAACGCTTTATCGTAACGGGTTATAGTTTGTTACCACATATGGAAAAACAGTTTTATGATGGTATTTATGAAACAGTAAGTAACATTGTAGAGGCATTTCAAATAAAAAATGGCGCATGTCATCTAGAATTGCGACTAATACAAGGTGAATGGAAATTAATAGAAATAAATCCTAGGATTTCCGGAGGTGCCATGAATCGAATCATTGAAGTAGGATATGGAATTAATTTAGTAGAAGAAACCATTCAATTATTTCTAGGAAATAAACCTAATCTTACTAAGAAACATAGCAAATACGTATATGTACATTATATAACTGTAGACACTATGGGGAAGTTAGTTAAAGTAACGGGCAAGAACCGAGCTGGTAAATATCCTGGAGTACAAGAAGTTTTTATAAAACCTCGTAAAGGAAAGATATTACGGCCACCATTATCAATGGGAGACCGTTATGGTTACGTTTTGGCATCCTCTGATGTGGAAGAAGAAGCAAAAAAAGTGGCCAAGGAAGCAGCTAAGGAAATTCATTTTAATCTTGAACAATTATAAATTTTGCGAACAGAACTTGAAAGACATTATATGTACAATTTAATGTGGGCATCCATCAGAATTAATATACTATGACTCAAATTAATATTGACAAAAACATTAAGGGGGAAATGCTGAAATGATAGAAAAAATAGTGTCTCACGAATATCAAACAGTCCTTAATTTAGTACGTGATTACAACGAAATAGATGTAATAGGAACTCTATTGGTTTTTTATAATATTAAAAAAATAATAAAAAGGCGCTTGGTTTTAAAAAGTTATAATTATTTCGATGACGACTATAAAGACTAAATCATTCTGCGAAGGTCCTATCAAAGACTTTCGCATTTTTAGTGAGGTTGAATAACGCTAAAAATCTCAAAAAGAACCAATTAAATTGTTTTTTTTCAAATCCTTTCAGTCTAGGAAAAGAATATATGACTCCAAAAGAAGAGAAGAAAACCCTTTGATTAAAGCAGGCGGTTGTGGTTTCGTGAAAAAAGTAATCAAGAGAAATCAACTGAATCTATTTATAAAAGATTATATAAAGGGATATATGATCCTACTTGTTTGACCTTCCATGGTTTAAGACTATACTCTTCCTTACAATCAATTCGATAACCTTTTTTATAAAAAATCTTTAACGAATCTATATCTGAACATTCTGCGTTAAAAAGGCACAAAAAAACAGGGGCTGTCCCAAAAGGTGTAATTACACCGAAATTGAATAAATAGTAAAAGGCAGAAACGTTGATTTAACAACATTTCTGCCTCTTTGTTTTTGCGAAATTCACTGGAATAAGAACTTATTAGACAGCCCCTGCCTCCTACATTTATTTGTCCATCCAATCAGTGTGGAAGGTACCTTCTTTATCGATTCGTTCATACGTATGTGCCCCAAAGTAATCGCGTTGAGCTTGAATTAAATTGGCCGGA
Organism: Peribacillus sp. NPDC097197; assembly: GCF_050278025.1. Classification (NCBI taxonomy): domain Bacteria; kingdom Bacillati; phylum Bacillota; class Bacilli; order Caryophanales; family Bacillaceae; genus Peribacillus; species Peribacillus sp. NPDC097197. The sequence continues at coordinate 448,620 of NZ_JBNNST010000002.1, forward strand.
AGCGTTTCTGTACGGTAGCTATCGAAATAAGCGAGTGCAGAAGACAAGCAAGGAACTGGAATGCCGTTCAACACAGCGGTAGAGACCACTTCACGCAAAGCTCCTTGATAATTTTGGGCAATTTCTTGGAAATAAGGATCTAGAAGCAAGTTGTTCAAGTTTGCTTCGCGATCATATGCATCTTTGATTTTTTGCAGGAACTGAGCACGGATGATGCAGCCCCCACGGAAAATCATCGCGATGTCCCCATATTGAAGGTTCCAGTTATTCTCTTCAGATGCAGCCTTCATTTGAGCGAAGCCTTGTGCATACGAACAAATTTTACTCATATAAAGCGCTTTGCGAATGCTTTCAATCAAAGCCTTTTTATCACCGGTAAATTTAGCTTCCGGACCGCTGAGGACCTTGCTTGCTTCTACCCGCTCTTCTTTTATGGCTGAAATGTATCGTGCAAAAACGGATTCCGTTATGATTGGAAGTGGTACACCAAGATCCAGTGCACTTTGGCTCGTCCATTTACCTGTACCTTTTTGGCCAGCTTTATCTAAAATGACATCGACCATGGGCTTACCTGTCTCTTCATCATAGCGTTTGAAAATGTCAGCAGTGATTTCAATAAGATAGCTATCCAACTCTCCCTTATTCCATTCAGTGAACACCTCATGAAATTCTTCAGCGGACAGACCCAGAAGATTTTTCAAAAGGAAATACGATTCCGAAATCAGCTGCATATCACCATACTCAATTCCATTATGCACCATCTTCACATAATGTCCGGCACCACCTGGTCCGATATATGTACAACATGCATCTCCATCAACCTTGGCAGAAATATCCTTCAAGATTGGAGCTACCAAATCATATGCTTCCTTCTGCCCGCTTGGCATGATGGAAGGACCAGTCAGGGCTCCTTCTTCCCCTCCTGAGACACCAGTTCCAATGAAATGAATACCAAGTTCACTCAATTCCTCATTGCGGCGCTGCGTGTCCTTGTAGAACGTATTCCCGCCATCAATGACGATGTCCCCTTTTTCAAGAAGCGGCTTAAGTTGATCAATGGTTGCATCCGTAGCGGCACCCGCTTTTACCATCAATAGAATTTTTCTTGGTGTTTGAAGCGAATTCACGAATTCTTCAAGCGTATATGCCGGTACTACATTTTTGCCTTTCGCTTCTTCCATCATTTCGTCCGTCTTTGCAGCGGAACGATTATACACGGAAATTGAATACCCTCTGCTTTCGATATTAAATGCAAGGTTCTTACCCATTACAGCAAGTCCGATAACGCCAATTTGTTGTTTTGTCATGATTACCTTCCCTTCATTTGGATGTATGTCACCTTAGTCCATTTTTACTTCTGGTTCGCTCAAAAAAGTCTTTGCTAAAACTGGTATTCGTACCAATTGACCGTTCTTTCAAAGTAAGGCCCTTTTTAATAATATTTTCTCCATACTTATTTTGCAAGTGTTCCATCACTTCGTATAAAGGTTCTTTGTCAGCATCCTCTTCAAAGGAAAAGATATCGAGTTGTTTGAATGCAGATTCTTTTTCAATGACATCATAAGCCGTTACACCTAACAGGCGAATGGCCTCTCCATTCCAATTCTTCAAAAACAGCTCAGTAGCCCAATCCGAAATATCCGTTTTTTCAAAAAATGGATTGGAAACCATCTTACTTCTTGTAATGGTCCTCCAATCTTTATAACGGATGGTCACTCCAATCTTCTGACCTAGCAAACGTTTATTCTTCAAACGTACTGCAACTTTTTCCGAAAGCTTCTCCAATACCCCGACCAGCTCTCTTTGATTGGTAGTATCCTTAGGCAGGGTTGTCGAGTTCCCAATGCTTTTATGGTCAAAAATGGCCTCTGGATCAACAAGTCGCGAATCCATTCCGTTAGCCCGTTCCTTCAAACGGATGCCATTTATCCCTAGCAACTGTTTTAACTGGGTTTCGTTGGCCTTGGCAAGGTCTCCAATTGTCTGGATACCGATTGTCTGGAGTTTTTCTGCCGTTTTACCGCCAATCCCATGCATCTCCACCACCTGTAAGGGCCAGAGAACCTTGGGAACATCTCTTTTCCTTAGAACCGTGATCCCCATCGGCTTTTTCATATCCGATGCTGTTTTAGCCAAAAATTTATTTGGGGCGATGCCAATGCTACAAGGAAGATCCATTGTATTATATATACGCTCTTGAATACTTTTGGCAATTTCCAAAGGTGAACCCCATTCTGCACACTCACTGATATCCAGATACCCTTCATCGATGGAAACAGGTTCAACTATTTCCGTATACTGCCGCAATACTTCAAATATGGCGAGGGAAGCCTTTCGATATCGCTCAAAATTCGGCTTTTTAATGATTAATTGAGGGCATATTTTTTTGGCCTGCCAAATGGGCATGGTCGTTTTAACCCCATATTTTCTAGCTTCATAACTACAGGTAACGATGATTCCCCTTCTTTCTTCAACATTACCGGCAATCGCTAATGGCTTCCCTTTCAATGATTCATCATAGGACATTTCCACAGATGCATAGAAACTATTCATGTCTACATGGAGAATGACCTTTCCATTTTTAGGATACATATCCTTCATGTGACTGTCACATCCTTGTGGGTACAAATCTCAGGAAATCGGGTGCATATAAACTAAATCTTCTTCATTAAGATACCCCAATCTAACCTTGATAACCATTGAAGTAGTGCTTCATTCTAAGAAAAACAGTCATCATATTACTGATGACTGTACATATATTCCTGTAGCCCTTTTATGTCCACTAAAGATGAACGAGTTTTTTTGGATCATTATTAATGTGACAAGTGACTTCCAATATTCGCTACACACTACATATATTCGGTTTTTTGGTGGCTAACACGCCAATTTACGATATTCTCGGGAAACTACTTCATCCATCTTCGCGTAATTATTCTGCGGAAACTTCCTGAATGATACTGATGACCATTTCAGCCAACTTTGTCAATTCTTCCACTGGAATTCTTTCATTCGTTGTATGAATGTCTTCATAGCCGACTGCTAGATTAACCGTAGGAATGCCAAATCCAGCAATTACATTTGCATCACTACCGCCGCCGCTTTTCACCAATTCGCATGGACGGCCAATTTTCTCTGCCGCTTTTCTTGCAACTTCGACCACATGGTCACCTGCTCCATATTTAAAGCCTGGATACATGACATTGACTTTCACTTCGGCCCGTCCGCCCATTTCGATGGCAGCAGTCTCGAAAGCTTCTTTCATTCTTGCTACTTGTTTTTCCATTTTTTCAGGAACCAATGATCTTGCTTCTGATAAAATTTCAACATGATCACAAACGATATTCGTTTGTTGTCCACCTTGGAAACGTCCGATATTGGCTGTCGTTTCATCATCAATGCGGCCTAAAGGCATTCTTGAAATGGCTTTGGCAGCAATCGTAATGGCAGAAACCCCTTTTTCAGGAGCTACGCCAGCATGGGCGGTCTTGCCTAAAATGGTTGCAGCTACCTTGGCTTGAGTAGGGGCAGCAACGACGATATTCCCAACTTTACCATCACTGTCAAGAGCAAAGCCGTATTTTGCCGTTACAAGAGAACGATCTAGAGCTTTTGCTCCTACTAACCCTGATTCTTCACCAACGGTAATGATGAACTCAATTGTTCCGTGCTCAATATTCTGCTCCTTAATCACTTTCAACGTTTCTAACATAACAGATAAACCTGCTTTGTCATCTGCCCCTAGAATCGTCGTTCCATCTGACACTATGTATCCATCTTTAATAGACGGTTTGATACCGTTACCTGGTACGACCGTATCCATATGTGATGTGAAATAAATGGTATCTACGCCAGGTTTCGTGCCTTTCAGCGTACAAATTAAATTACCAGCCCCATGACCCGTAACAGACATTGTATCATCTTCAAAAACATCCACGCCAAGTGCCGTGAATTTTTCTTTTAAAACTTTAGCTATTGCTGCTTCATTTTTAGTTTCTGAATCAATTTGCACCAATTCAAAGAATTCACTAACTAACCGTTCTTCATTAATCATCATTTAAACCTCCATAAAAGTAATCCTTTATAAGTATATCTCTAAAGCCGTTACCCGGCAAATAATCCGATAGGAAGATCTCCTTTCAATAAAAACATAAAAAAGCAAATAACGACCACCCGTGATAACGGGTGGTTTTCTCTGCGGCTGAAAGCCTTTATTACTGACCAGGCCCTAAAGGGCCCCTGATTGGTTCGCCAA